>CAYONM010000006.1:0-50679 GCA_964405325.1 uncultured candidatus Brocadiaceae bacterium
TTGCGCTTGCCGATGTGCTTGTCGATCATCCAACCAGGCATCCGAACTACACCAGTTCCGGGCGGCGTCCGGTTTGTAAAGTATTCACCACCGATAAGGAGTTATCTCATGACCACCGACCAATACAAAAAAGAAGTCGGCATGATGAATCTGGAAAAACTGATTGAGAGCCGCGAGCGGATTCCCGACGCCAGTTTTCCTATCCCCGACAACGAACTGCTGGCCCGATTCGAGCAACTCTATACCGGCGCCATCAACGATGTACTGCGGGAATTCTGTCTCTTGGACCAAGCCCTCCCTGGCCGCATCAAGCCGTTACGGGAATATCGTTCGGTTGCCGGCTTTGCCTTCACCATCAAGAGCGCGCCGAATTGCCAGATCAGCGGCGAAATGACTTTCCGCACGAAAATGCTGGACTGCCTAAAGGACAACGCCTTCGTGGTCTGGGACACCTCGCGCGATGAAAAGGCGACCCTCTGGGGCGGCGTGATGACCTCCACCGCCAAGAAGCTGGGCGTCAAAGCCGCCTGTATCGACGGCGGCATCCGCGACACCCATCAGATCCTCGAAGCCGACTTTCCGGTCTTCTACGAATACCGCATCAGCAACGGTAGCCTCGGCCGCTGTTTGATCACCCATTACCAGATCCCGATCAAAATCGGCGATGTCGATATCCGACCCGGGGATGTGGTGGTTGGGGATATCGATGGCGTCTTGGTGGTGCCACGCGACATCGCCCACGAGGTGCTGATCCGTTCTGAAGAAATCAAGAAAAACGAAAAAGAAATATTCGGCTGGGTGAAGGAAGGACAGAGCATCAAGGAAATCACCGATAAGGGTGGATATTTTTAAACTAGGCAAGTCATGACCCAATGGTTTACAGCCGAGAACAACCAAAGCGGATGTCAAACTGCCGAGATGTACCAGCAGCAAGCATCGGTAGTTCGCCTGCTTGGCGTAATTCGGCTCGGGAATGGACGCAGCTGGTGCCGGGTTCCAGGCCGCAGACGTAGGCTCTTGGGGCGAGGTTTCGCCATTGGGTCAACCAGGGCATGCTGACGGCGTTCCAGTTGAGGGTACAACGAAGGCCTTCAGCTGGATTTGCGAGAACAACGTTAGCTCGTTGGTCGTCAGCAATGACGGGCTGGTGGAACCAGACCTCTTCGGCAAAGCCATTTGTTGGTGGGCTGAAGCAACGCCAGTCAGTACAGGCGGCCGCAGTTTGATCGCGGGGCATGCTGTGGGTGAACTGTCCCTCGAAACGGGTGGACTCGTCGAGTAGCGGCCAGCCAAAATTACAGTGATATAAAAGACACAGCGGCGCTTCGCGCTCGCCATCGTTGTGCACGGTGTCTCGACAACGCAAGCCACGCTCAGATAATCGCCATTCGCGTTCGATGCGGAGATGGTCACCGAACAGCACCACGTCCCGCAGCAGGCCGCCGACGTGATAGACCGAGCCGTCGGCATCCTGACTGGTCCAGCTGTTGATCTGTTCCACCGGCGTAACATGGAAGCGGCCATGCAGGCCCAGCTCGGCACCACCGTCCTGGCAGGGCGGTCCAAACCAGGTCGGGCCACCGGTGGTCAACAGGCCACCGGTAAAACTCCGCAACCACCCGAGTCCGCGTGGATCGAAGGCAGCGGGATCGGTCAGGCCACCAGAATTCAGCCAGGCGATATTCGTGCCGTGCCAGGTCGCCGACAGGGCATCAAGCCCCCGATCCGGCAACAACTGGACCTGCCAACCATGCCCATGCAGCAGCCAAACCCGCTGTCCCAGGCCGGGACCATCATCGAGCCGGTAGCGCCAAACGCCGCCGGTCTGCTGGGGATGTCCAATGGCTGCATTGATCATATTTAAAGGTCCCGAAGGGTCTGATAGAGGGTGGCATAACGTGTATATTGCTCATCGTAGTGAGCGCTATGCATTGGGCGAGGATCGATATCCACCGCCTGTGGCTTCATGGCCGCCTGGACCGTTGCAATGTCGTTGCCACTTACTGCCGCTGCCGCCAACATGGCGCCACCCAAACAACCGGCCTCGCGAACGTTTAGTGCGGCAACGGGCCTGCCGAGTACATCTGCCTTCAATTGCGTGCTGATGGGCGAGCGCGCCGCGCCACCGGTAGCCAGGAAACGGTGTACGGGAATGCCGTTTTCTTCCAGCAAGCTGCAATTCAGCCGCATTTCCAGGGCGATGCCTTCCTGAATCCCCTTCAGCACGGTGCCGCGTTCCATACTCAGATCCAAGCCGAGTATCGCGCCCATGGCCTGGGGGTGGAAATAGGGTGTGGCCGATGGCGTGAAATAGGGCAAACAGAGCAGGCTGGTCGGTGCCTCGGGCATGCTTTCCAGCAGTCGATCATAAGCCGGACGGTCACCATGCGCCTGTTTCAGATCGCGGGCGAATTGATCCCGGAACCACTGCAGGGCGTTGCCGCCGGTAAAGCTGAATGCCACCGTGGTTGCCATATTCGGCAGGGTGAAATCATAGCAGCAGAGATTCGCCGCGAACAACTCCGGGGTGAGACACAAGCGATCGATGGCGGGACACAGGCACTCGATGCTGCCGGTGGCATACATCGCCTCGCCGGCCCGGCTGACCCCCGCCCCCAGGGCACCCATGCCCTGGTCGTGGCCGCCACACACCACGGCAATACCAGCCGGCAGGCCGAAGCGTTCCGCTGCCGCTGCTGATACCGTGCCGGCAATGGCACCGGACGACAACAGGCGTGGCAGGTACTCGCTGGTCAGCCCCAATTGATCGAGCAGCTCGTCGTCCCAGGCATGCTGGTGCACCTCAAAGCACATGCTGCGACCCGCCAACGACCAGCTCATGGCCGGCTGCTCGACACCAAGATCTTGCTGCAAGGCGTCTTCCAGACAATGCACCGCCTGGATGTGCTGCCAGACCGCTGGCTTGGCTGATTTCAGCCAGGCCAATTTCGACCAGGAATACATGGCATGCGGCGCATGCCCACAGCGCTGATAGATCGTTTCGGCACCACGTTGTTCGACCAGCCGATCCAGGTGCTGTCGGCCGCGGTGATCCAGGCTGATCAGCACCGGATGTATGGGATTGCCAGCACCATCCAACAGCATGACCGCTTCGCCTTGGGAGCTGATGGACAAGCCGCGCGGCGGATTGGACGGGACCGCGGCAACCGCTTCGCCAATCGCCTGACGCCAAGCCTGTTTCAGGTCCTCGGCATCGATCTCCGCTGCGTCGGCTTCCGGCCGCTGCAAGTCGTAGCTGCGATAGGCTTCGGCCAGACTACGACCGCCATCATCGAACAGCACCGCCTTGCAGGATGACGTGCCGATATCGACTCCCAACCAACTCATTCCGATCTCCCCTTTCACGTCATCGATGCTGACGTGTACTGATTAGCAGACGGCAAATTCCAAACCGAGGATGTTGGCCAGATGCTGCCAGGCGGCATGGTGATCGCCCCGATGCAAACATTGATGATGGCTGCCGCCGGCGCGCAGCCAGTTGCTGCAGCAATCGCGAATACCGCTGTCGGGACGGAAATGGAAGTACGGCATTTCCACACTGGGCATTTCCTCGGTATCAAGAATCTCGCCGCTGGCGCAAAGAAGGCGGAAACCTCCGTCTTCGGTAGCCACCAGATTGGTCAGGGTCGCGGGGCCGGGTTCGGCCTGAAAGACCACGGTTGGCGGATTATCCAAACCACCAATACCCAAGGGGCGGTCTACCAGCTTGGGCTTGCGATCCTTACGACAGATACGCCAGTTACCTTCGCCCATGTGGCTCATCAGGGCGCTGTCACGCTGAAAATCCATGGCATACATTTCGGTGAAATGCGAATCCGGTGCCAGGGCATGTCCGGCGCTCACCAGGGTGGCACAGGTCGTGTCACCTTCAGCGGCATAGCCATAACCGGCCGCCATCAGATTGCTGGCGGCCATCAGCGGCAGCATGCGGATGCGACCATCTTCAGACGGGGCATTAAAGTAGAAGCTGAAGCCCTGGTAGCCCCCCGCCTGCAGCACCTGATGGATAGCTGCCTGCAATCGCGCGGCATAGCGATGCTCACTGTCGGCCAGCTTGGGATCGATGTCGAAATTCGTGGCATTCTCTGCCATGATCGCCGATACCACCTGGTCCTCGACCTGGTCCATGGCAGCCACCACTTCACCAACCGCGAGCTGATCCACCTGGGCCCCAACCCGTCGTAAGAGGGCTTGGTTATCGACCAGGATGTCGCCCATGCCGGGCATCTGCCCGATGCCGGCAATCTTCATGCTGGCCAGGGCCTGGGCGCAGCGGGCAGCGGCCGCCCAAGCCCCAACCTGGATACGGAAGTCATCGGAGCGGAAATCATCGGTGATGATGGTGGCCTGGATTCCGGCACGCATCACCGCATTGCCGGTATCTTGCATGCCGTGCACACCCTGGTTCCAGGTCAACTCGTCCATGGTCCAGTCGGCAGTGACTTGTGGCGTCGGCTGGATATTGGCCAACAGCAGCGGCAGTCGACATTCGCGCAGCGCCCGTACCAGGTTGATGCCAGGACCGTAGACCAGGTTGACGATCATGATGCCATCACAGCCCTGAGCGTGGAAGTCGTGCATGATGGTTTCCACATCCTGCCGATTCTTGGCCGCGCGTGGAAACTGGACCTCCGCCACGCCTGCCAGGGTCGCAGCGACGTCGCGGGCGTAGGCCTCCTGGCGTTCGGTGATACCGGGCATGAAGGCATCGTAGAGTTCTTGCATCAGGCCCAACAGGCCGATTTTGGGTAAGGTCATGACAGGGCTCCTTGCAAACGGCTGGCAGTGCCGGCGCAGCCGAGTTCATCGCGAATCACCGAACAGGTGGCCTGATAGACGGCGTCCTCGGCGGCGTTCTGATCGTGGTCTTTATGGGCTTCATAGGCTTGACGGATGGCGGTGGCGACATTGATCTTGGCAATGCCATTGGCGATGCCGTCGCGGATGCATTGCCGATCGATGCCGGTGCCGCCGTGCAACACGAAAGGGACGTCCACCGTGGCAGCCAAGGTCTGCAACTGTGGAATACTCAGACGCGCCTGGATTTTCTTTTCGTGTTTTTTCGCGGCGCTGATCGCACCGTGGACACTGCCGATCGCCACCGACAACCAATCACAGCCGCTCTCTGAGACAAAGCGTCGCGCTTCATCCGGATCGGTGAAGCCCTTGCCACTGGCAAACAACTCCTCGTAGGGTGGCATGGGGCCGTCTTCGTGCCCCATCACCGCGCCCAGCTCCGCCTCCACCGGTACGCCATAGCCATGCGCCAATTTGCAGATCTGCGCGGTTGCTGCGATATTGCTGTCCACATCCAGACGCGAACCATCGACCATCACTGATTGATAGCCACAATCCAAAGCGGCTCTGATCTCGTCGCCATAGGGCACCCGCTGCTGGTCCTCATCGATCACCGGCACGTGATCCAGATGCAACCGGGTGTAGCGAGGATCGGCCACCTGCTGATAGGCCTTGGCCACCGTCTGCGGCGAACCGCTTTCGAATTTGATCCATTCCAGCCGCGCCACCATGATCAGTCCCAGACAATCGCAGTCACGCAGGGCCTGGACTACCGCCGGCATCATCGGCAGATAGGGAATATTAAAGGCGGGAATCACGCTGCGTGCCGCCTGCGCGGCGGTGACGATGGCATGGGTATCGGATCTGGTCATGGCGGGACTCCTTGGTCGATCGCTCCGGATACTGGTGGATACCTGGTAGCTTAGGAGCCGGATCAAGGGCTGGAATGGCAGGGCTTCCATGTGACCTGTGTTATCTTACAATGTTTTGAAATGACACAGGATCAGAGCAATTACTCCGTCGGCGGCATCAGCTTCGACCGTGCTGGCATCGACCGCCTGCTGTCAATGTTCAGTCGGGCACTGGCGATACGGGTAACCTTCTTCGATGCTGATGATACCGAACTGGCTGAGTTCGACATTGCCGACCGTTCAAGGTATTGCACCAAGCTGCGTCAGAACGCGGACATGGATGGCCGCTGCGTTGCCTGCGATCAAAGCGCCCTGGGCATTGCCCGTCGGCGCCGCAAGCCATATCGCTATCGCTGCCATCGTGACCTGTTCGAAACGGTGGTCCCGCTGTCGGACCAGGCCGGACATTATCTGGGGGCGCTGCTCTGCGGCCAGATCCGACCCACCGATAGTCGACAACGACATAACGACCCGGTGCTGCGGCGCGCCTACCGCGAGCTGACCCGTATGGATCAGGCACAATTCGACCGAGTGGTGGAATTGCTACTCTTCATCGGTGAGGAGATCATCGGCCAAGGCCTGATTCGCCAGCGCAGTGCTGACTGGCCAACCCGGCTGGTCACTTTTGTAGACCAACACCTGGCCGAACCGCTTCCCCTGGCGCGTCTGGCCGCTGCTATCGCCCGTTCACCCAGTTGGCTCTCACAGCGTTTCCCGGAACAATTCGGCGAGAGCCCCGGCCGCTGGGTGATTGGTCGCCGTTTGCGCCAAGCCAAGGAACTACTGCGACAGGGACTGAGTGTGCAGGCGACCGCCAGCACACTGGGCTACTGCGATCCCTTTCACTTTTCCAAAGCCTATCATCAGCATTTTGGTCATACGCCCAGCTCTGATCGCCGTCCGAGCCCCGATTTGCCGCCATGAACGACTGACTCAGCGGTTGCGTTGTCCCTCCCGGGACGCCAGCATCATCCCGGTCAGGAGGTCATGTGACGGATTTGCGCGGTCAGCAACAGAATGGTTTCAAGGTCGGAGCGCGCGGCCAGTCAGCTCCCTTCATCTCAGGACGGGAATGGTTCCTGATCCTGGTCTGCCTGCTGGCCATCGTCTGCGCGGTGGCGATGTACCCCGATGGTTCACCCAAAACCGTCGAGCCGCCGCTGGCCGATCAGAACGAAGTCCCCGTCATGCCGGCGCTGGATCTGGAGAACCTGGCCTGTGCCCTCCTGCAGCCGGATGCGACCGAGCAAACCACGCTCGATTGGTTGATCGCCAATCCCGACAAGGTACCCGGCAACCTGTCCGGACCGGATCCCTTCACCCTGGCCTGGTGGCAGGGTCGCCAGCGACTCGACCGATCGGAACGTCCGCTGCCCCGATCCTTTGCCGCTGACGATCTGCTCCGTGGTACCATTCCCGAAGGTACGCCGGTGCTGTTCAGTGGCGACCTGGTGGCCATCCATGAGGCCCACCGCCTGGATTGGTGCAGCATCGCGCTGAAACCCGATCGGTATGTCCTCCTGGTTGTGGAACAGCTCCCGGACGAGATCGCCATCGGCTCGCCGGTACGGGTCAACGGTCGTTACCTGGGTCATCCCACCGGCGAACCCGGTCCCGCCACCTACGGCGCGCTGTCCGTGGTCGCCGATGACACAAGCGAAGACATCACTTCCCTGCTGGGTATCGGCGTCCTGCCAGAGATCGGCCAGGACGGGCGACTGCCACCCGCCGATCAGATTTTTTCGGAAATCGACGACATCGCGCCGGTTTTGGAAAAGCGTCCATACTATTATATGCTCGGCGTGGTGTCGCGGGCCGATCGTTTCCACAATCACGCCTATGCCGATGCCCGCCCAGCCCTGGGTGAGGTGGCCGATCTCCATGATGAACCCAACGCCTATCGCGGCGAACCATTCGTGGTCCGCGGCTATGTCCTCTACAGCTTTGAAGACCACATGGTCAGCGAGGATCACCCCTTCGGCATCGAGCGGGTGCTGCGCATTGTCTGTTGGAACACGATCTGGGGTCCATTTCGCGAGCGCGATCCCTACACCGGCAAAGACACCGTTCGCAACGCCTGGGTGCGCCACACCTTTGAAATCGCCGTCATCGGTGATGAGCCGGCCCCTGAACGCGGTCGATTCATCGAGTCCACCGGGCGCTTTTTGAAGGTGCATGGCGTCCCCGCCAATCCGGACAAGGCTCTAGATGACCTGCGTGGCGTGCACCGGCAAAGCGACAACGTGTATTTCAAATTCTTTGTCGCGGACAGTTATTCGGATATCACGGTCAGCCCGGTCGACTGGCGTCCGCTTGGGCACCTCTTCCTGATTGTGGTCGCCCTGACCGTGATCGCGACCCTCTTCCTGACCCGTCGCGACAATCGGCAAGCAGCGAAACGTCCGGACAAGGTCCGCCGTCTCCGCCGTACCCGGAAAAAGCTCGGCCTGGACAAGGCGCCTGACGATTCGCCGTAGCGCCGCCTGCGGCGCAGATTCAGTTCGACATCGGTAGCGTCACCGTGAAGACGGCGCCCGGCACGGCATTGGCCACCTGCACCTGACCGCCATAGGTGCTGACAATCCGCTTGACAATACTCAAGCCCAAACCGAGGCCAAAATTCAAGCCGGCCTTCTTGGTGGTGAAATTCGGCTGAAATATTTTCGGCAGCACCTTTGGCGGGATGCCAGGACCGTTATCGGCGATGTGTACCTGAATCTGCTCCTCGGCGTCGACCAGCTCGATCCGGACGTGGGGTGCTGCGATATTCGCACCGCAGAGGGCATCACAGGCATTTTTGACCAGGTTGGTCCAGACCTGCACCAATTCACCTTTGTTGGCGTGCAATCTTACCGGATGATCCGGCAATACCAATTCCACATCGATATCCTTGGTGACATTGCGCAATATCGCCAAGGCGGCACGGAGACTGTCGGCGAGATCGACGTCGATCTCCTGAATCGCCTCCTTACCCAGCAATTTCATCGATTCCACCACATGCCCAGCCTGTTCGGCACTGGTCTCGACATCGTGAAAGGTCGCGCCAAGTTCCCAGCAGGCCGACAACTCCAGGTCACGCTGCAACAAATCTGGCCACAACTCCTGCTGCATGTCAGCCGGCAAACCCATCTGGGCAATGCGGCGTGCCGGTGCACTCTTCAAGCGTTGCGACTGTTGCAGCTCGCGGCTTCGCTGCCGGACCTCACGACTGCTCAGACAGCGTCCCGCATCCAGGCCCTGCCGAAACAAGCGATAATCAGCCCTACCCAGTCGTTGCATCTGATGATCCAACGCACCGGCCAGCCACTGCGAACCCCGTGCAATCACCGCCAAGGCGTTGTTCAACTCGTGCGCCACCCCGGCAGCGAACTGCCCCAATTGACTGGCGCGTTCCAACTCGGCGTTGCGTGCCTGCACCTCGCGTTCGTGCTGCATCAGCTCGAAAATCACCCGCTGCCGGCGGTTGAGCACGTGCACGAATAGCGGCATCAACTGTTTTTCCGGAGTTTCACTCTCGGCTCTCCGTAAATCCTCGAGGCGCACCCAACTGACGCGCGCGGGACCATCAGCCACCACGGTAGCGAAGCTGTTATGTCGCTGCTCGAAGAAGCTCTTGATGCCGATCAGGTCGCCTTCTTCCGCCAGGATGATGGCCTCCGGTTCGTCATGTTCGCTGTTTGCAAACCCACGCAGACGACCGGACCAAACATAATAGAGTTTTTCGTTGGGCATGCCTTCCGTCAGCACGATCTCGCCATCCTCCAGGTCGCAGGTCCGCTCTGGATCACGGAAAAAACGATGGATCAGGCGATCGACCTCGCTCTGCAAATAACGACGCGTTCCGGACGGCATGCCCGGCTGGTCACTGGTGGACACAACGACCCAGGGCGTCAGCAGCGGCTTCCATCACCGCCTCGGACAAGGTGGGATGCGCGTGAATGGTACTGGCCAATTCCTCGGCGGTGGATTCCAGACGCATGGCCAGCGAGAGCTCCGACAACAGTTCGGTCGATTCCGGCCCAACAATGTGGGCACCGATCAACTGCATGTATTCCTGGTCGAATACCAGTTTGACGAAACCGTCGTAGTCGCCAATGGCTTTGGCTTTTCCGGAAGCCTGGAAATCGAATCGGCCAATCACCACCTGATGACCCAGCTCCTTGGCTGCCTTTTCGGACAAACCCACCGACGCGACCTGCGGATGGCAGTAAGTGCACGCCGGCACCTGGGAATAATCCGCGGCCTCGGCTTCACCGCAAATGTGCGAAACCGCTATCTCACCCTCGTAGCTGGCCTTGTGCGCCAGCAATTTGCCGCCGGCAACATCACCGATGGCATACACGCCCGGTGCGGTGGTTTGGCAATAGCGGTCGATGGTCACAAAGCCACGTTCATCGGTCTCGATCCCGGCATCCTCCAGGCCCAGACCTTCGGTATTGGCCTGCATGCCAACCGCCACCAGAACGCAATCAACCGTGATCACTTCGGCGTCGCCATCGGGATCGTCGGCACCGACCACGTGCACATCGACGCGACTCTTTTTGACCTCCAGATTGCGAGCCATCTTGCCCAGATGGATATGAACACCGCGTTTACGAAAGGCATCGCCCACTTTTTTGGCGACCTCGCTGTCCTCAAGCGGCAGGACATGCGGCGCTACTTCCACCACGTGCACTTCGGTACCGATGGTGTGATAGAAATAGGCGAATTCCATACCAATGGCACCAGCTCCGATGCAGAGCAGGCGCTTGGGCTGTTTTGCCAGGCTCATCGCTTTGCGGTAATGGAAGACACGATCGCCATCGATAGGAAGAGTGGGAAAGGTACGAGGCTTATGGCCAGTGGCGATGATGATGGCCTGAGCGTGCATGAACTCCGTGCTGCCATCTGCCTTTGTTACTTCCAGATGCGTCGCCGAAACAAAGCGGGCGCTGCCACTCACGACATTGATGCCATTTTTTCGCATCAGGTAATCGATGCCCTTGGACATGCCATCGGCGACATCGCGCGAACGCTTGATGATCGCCTGAAAATCGACCTGCACTTTACCGACTTGGATGCCGTAGTCGGCGGCCTCATGAATCGACTCGACCACCTCGGCGCTTTTGATCAGAGCCTTGGTTGGAATACAACCCCAGTTGAGACAGACACCACCAAGCGCTTCTTTTTCAATGAGGCCGACCCGCTTGCCATGCTGCGCCGCTTTGATGGCCGCCACATACCCACCGGGTCCCGCACCGATTACCACAACGTCAAAAGATGCCATTTCCTACTCCAGATCTCTGTACGCACTATCACGAATCGATTGGCCGAAAGGTCGCCAAAAATACCTATAACATGAGTGAAGCCGGGTTTTCCAACAGAACTCGCAGGTCTTGCAGGAATTTGGCAGCGTCGGCGCCGTCGACCACACGGTGGTCGGCGCTGATGGTGACACGCATGGTCTTGCCTGCGCGAAGTTCGCCATTCACCACCACCGCTTCGTGCTTGATGCCGCCCACCGCCAGGATCGCGGCCTGGGGCGCATTGATGACAGCATCGAATTCCTCGATACCGAACATGCCCAGGTTGGACAGGCTGAAACTGCCGCCCTGGTATTCGTCCGGCTGTAGTCGTCCGGCGGTGGCGCGCTTGGCCAAGTCGCGCATGGTGGCGTTGATCTGCGACAGGGTCAGGCCCTCGGCACCACGTATGATCGGGGTGATCAGGCCGTCGGGAATGGCGACGGCCACAGAAATATCGGCGGTATTCCAACGACGGATGGTCTGGCCGTCGAAGGTGGCGTTGACCTGCGGATGCTGCACCAGCGTCAACGCGGTCGCCTTGAGGATCAGATCGTTGAAGCTGATCTTGACACCCTCATTGGCATTCAGGCCGGCACGCAGTTCGATCAGACGATCCATCAGGATACGTTCGGTCACGTAGAAGTGCGGAATCGATGTCTTGGACTCCAGCAGGCGCTTGCCGATCACTTGGCGCATGGGCGACAGACCGATGTCTTCAAAATCGGGTTTGCCACCGCGCAGGAAGGGGTTGCCGGCTGGCGCTGGCGACCGGCGACCACCATTGGCGAGAGCACGCGCAACATCGGCTTTGACCACACGTCCATCGGGGCCAGTGCCGGCGAGATCGCTCAGATTGATGCCATTCGCCATTGCCATGCGAGCCGCCACTGGCGAGATCCGCTTGTTGCCGGTACTGGGTGCAGCCGCTTGGGTGGTGGCTGGCGCTGGTTTCGGCGGCGTTGGCGTGGTTGGCTTGGTTGGCTTGGTCTTGAAGGGGACTTCGGGCTCCTTGCCGCCAACCTCTGAGGGGTCGGGTTTTTCTGGTGGCGGCGGTGTCTCGTCCTCGGCGGGCTTGGCAGAGCCGCCCTGCATTTCCGCATTACGGGCCTTGGCCTTGTCGACAGCATCGCCCAGGTCTTCGTCCGGCTCGCTACTCAACAACGCGGTAACCATATTGACTTTGGCGACGCCACCCTGGGGAATGATGATCTCTGCCAGAATACCGTCGTCCATGGCCTCCCATTCCAACACCGCTTTATCGGTTTGGACTTCAGCGACGACATCGCCCGATGCGACCTTGTCGCCGGGTTTGATCAACCAGTTGGCGATGGTGCCCTCTTCCATGGTGGGGGAGAGTCCGGGCATGAGCAATTCGATGATCATGAGTGCTTTCCTAGCGATAACAGGCGCGTTTGACGGCGGCCACGATGCGTTCGACGTTGGGTATGCTGGCAGATTCCAGGTTGGCGGCGTAGGGCAACGGACATTCTTGCTGGGTCACACGACCGATGGGTGCGTCCAGATCGTCGAAGGCGCGTTCCTGCACCTGCATGGCAATTTCCGCCGCCACACCGCCAAATTGATGACACTCCTCGACAATGACCAAGCGATTGGTCTTGGCCACCGAAGCGCAGATGGTGTCGATATCCAGCGGCTTGATGCTACGTGGGTCGACCAATTCGCACTCGATGCCCTGCTGACTCAATTCGTCGCAGGCAGCCAGTGCGCGATGGACGCAGCGGCTGATGGCGACGATGGTGCAGTCGCTACCACGACGTTTAACATCCGCCTTGCCAAAAGGAATAAGGTATTCCTCGGTCGGGATGCGCTGCTTGAAGCCGTAGAGCATCTCATTTTCGAGGAAGCAGACCGGATTATTATCGCGGATCGCGGTCTTCATCAGGCCCTTGGCATCATACGGCATGGACGGCGAAACCACGATCAGGCCGGGAAAATGCGCATACAAGGCTTCCACCGAGTGGCTGTGTTGCGAACTGACCCGTGGCCCAGCACCGTTGGGGCCACGCATCACCAAGGGCACCGGAAACATGCCGCCAGTCATGTAGTACATCTTCGAGGCATTGGAAATGATCTGATCGAAGGCGACGAAGCTGAAATTCCAGCTCATGTATTCCACCACCGGCCGTAAACCGGCCATGGCGGCTCCCATGGCCAAACCGGTAAATCCGCTTTCGGTGATTGGTGTATCGACAATGCGTTCTGGGCCAAAGTGATCCAACATACCCTTGGACACCTTGTAGGCGCCATTGTATTCGGCGACCTCCTCGCCGATCAGGAACACGTTCTCGTCGCGTTCCATTTCTTCGGTCAGGGCCTGCCGAATGGCAACGCGCATTTCGACTTCTTGGGTTTCCTGGTTCTGGTCCAGGGCGGTTTCGGCGTGCGACATGCGGCGCTCTTTCTCAATCGGCCAATACGTGGCGGAGCAGTTCATTCATGGACGGTTCTGGGCTGGCATCGGCATAGTCGATGGCATCAATGACCAGCGCTTTGATCTCCTCATCCATGGCGACGAGATCATCTTCACTGGTCCAGCCCACGTTCACCAGATCGGCAGCCAGCCGGGCCAGACCATCCTGGATTTCGCGAATACTCTTGATGGCATCACGGGTGCGGTAGGCCTGACCATCGGACACCGAATGCCCCATGAAGCGGACGCCCTTGGCCTCGATCAGCACTGGCCGGGATCGGGACCGGACTTCATCAGCAACCTGCTTGCCGAGTTTCCAGCAGGCGTAGAGGTCGGTGCCGTCCACCGTATAGCCAGAAATATTGTAGCCGGGCGCCTTCTGCTCGGCGATCTTATCCACCGAGATGGCGCGCTCGCACGAGGTGCCCATGCCCCATTCGTTGTTCTCGATCACGTAAACGGCCGGCAGATCCCACAGCGAGGCCATGTTCAGACTCTCATGCAGGGTGCCTTGGGCAGACGCGCCATCACCCATGAAGGTCAGACTGAGACCACCGGTCTTTTTATATTTGCAGGCAAAGGCAGCCCCCGTCCCCACCGGGATCTGACCGCCCACAATGCCGTGTCCACCCAGGAAGTTCCGTT
This sequence comes from uncultured candidatus Brocadiaceae bacterium, assembly GCA_964405325.1. Classification (GTDB taxonomy): domain Bacteria; phylum Planctomycetota; class UBA11346; order UBA11346; family UBA11346; genus CAYONM01. The sequence goes on from CAYONM010000006.1 coordinate 14,091, forward strand.
GCTTGGAAAAGAAGTGCATGGAGCCGCCCTTGCCACGAACATTGCCGGTCACTTTGCCAAACAACTCGGCCATCAGCTCGCGCGGTGCGAGGCCCAACAACAGTGCCTGGGCATGACAACGATAGGAGGTGGTGGTGAAGTCGGCTTCGCTCAGATGGGCCATCAAGCCGGTCGCCACCGGTTCGGTACCGATATAGGTATGCATAAAGCCAGCGATCTTCTGCTGACGATAAGCGGCGACCGCTTTTTCCTCGAAACGGCGAATCAGCAGCATACGTCGATACAACTCCAGGAGCTGCGCTTGTCCGATCTCTTCGCGGATCTCAGCTCGGGTATCCTCGGTCACGGCATGTACCATCGCCTCTCCTCAATTACTCGGCTCAAGCTGAGGCTGTATTTCCTGCGGAAAAAAATGCGCAGTCTCAGCTTCGGGATCGTAGGAGCGAAGCCCCTAGAACCGAGCGCCGACCGGCCTGATCAACCCGCACGGTTCCCGGGTGGCGCCCCCGGTTTTTGTTCAGCGTAAGCCCATGCGAGCACCGGCAATGCGGGAAGCCTATGGCTCGAACACACGCATGCGCAGAGTCTACGTCGACCTTGGTACGTGTGCTCCTATGCCAAAGCTCATGCGGCGTATCGGGAGTGGCTATACCCGTGGCGCGGTCAACGACATCAGACCGGCAGGGCCAACCATGCCTTCAGCTCCTGCCACGATCGAGCCCGTAACAGATGACGACGCTGCGCATCGTCCTGGCTGAACACGTCGCCCGCCCGCCAGTACTTGATCAGCTGCTTCAGTCGACCAAGTGCGGCGCTCGGCTTCATGCGGTCGCGAAGCGCAGCCGCATAGCGGCCGATGAAGGCCTTGGCCTCGGCCGGGCTGGCCGGATTGCCACCATTGATCTGACGGAAGATCCAGGGATCGGCCAGCGCCGCCTGCCCGACCATGATGCCGTGCACACCGGGAAAGCTTGCCATGGCTCGAGCCTGCTTGACGGAGTCGATGCCACCGTTGCCGACCAGGACCACCCCCGGCCAACGCCCCGCCATGTGCGCAGCAGCCCGCTGCAACCACTCCCAACAAGCCGCTTGCTGGTAATTCTGGACCCGCAAGCGAGCGTGCAGGGCCACCAGCGTGGCCCCGGCACCACAGACGGCATCCAGGCATTCTTCGAGATGATCGGCTGAATCGATACCGACGCGCAGCTTGGCGGTAACCGGCAGCTCGGTCGCAGCAACCGTAGCGGCAACCAATTGCGCCATACGCTCCGGATGCGCCAGCAAGGCCGAACCAGCACAATGGCTGACCACCCGCTTGGCCGGACAGCCGAAGTTCAAATCCAGAAAGTCGGCGCCGATACTGGCGGCGTGTTGCACCGTCGACGCCAGATGCCGCGTATCGGCCAGCATGATCTGCAGACCATTGGCAACACCGACCAGGGGCGATCCCATCACCTTGACCAGATTCCGTCGCGGCAAGGCTGTCACAGAGATGCGCGCGAACTCGGAGCAGACCACGCCAACGCCACCTTCAGCCACCACCAAGCGTCGAAACAGGGCATCAGTGACGCCATCCATGGGAGCCAGGAAGACGGGTCGGGGAATCACCAGCTGGCGGCCATGCGGGCTGCACAAGGAGATGGGTTCGAGCATGGCGCGGAAGGTAGGGCGTGCCACAGGGAGTGCCAGACGCCCCACCCTCACGGCTGGTTGTTGAAGAAGCCCTTGAACAAGGTCTGCAGGATGATCTTCAGATCCAACCACACCGACCATTCGCGGATGTACTGCAGGTCGTAGTTCACCCGTCGCTGCATGTCGTGCACGGTGGCGGTTTCGCCACGGGCACCACAGACCTGCGCTAGACCAGTGATGCCTGGCTTCACATAGTGCCGGCGCATCAGCTCTTCGATACTGCCGGTAAACTGATAATTGTGGCGGATGGCATGCGGCCGGGGGCCGACTACGCTCATGTCGCCATGGAGCACGTTCAGGAATTGCGGAAGTTCATCCAAACTGGTTTTACGCATAAAGCGCCCCAGCGGCGTGATGCGCGGATCGTTTTTCACGGCCTGAATGAAATGGGTGCTCTTGCTGTCGCCATAGCGACGGCGCGCACCGGAGGAAGCCACGCCAGTCGAAGCATCGTCAGGGAGGTAGTCATCTGAGGGCTGACGACGATAGCGAGCCGTGGTGCCCTGCCGGGTGCCGACATCAGAACCGCTTCCCGCCGAAGCCGCCACCAGGGCAATCGAAGAGAGCGTGTCCGGATGATCGCTACCTTGCGATGGGAACGTAGGCCAGAGTTTCTTCCAAGGCCGAGCGATCAGACTGAATACGACCATGATTCCTTGTCGCAGGCGGCTGTCCGCGGCATCCTCGTGGTACATGGTGCGGAACTTGTACATCCGGAACACCCGACCATGGAGGCCGTGCCGTGGCTGGACGAAAAACACCGGGCCTGGGCTGGTCAACTTCACCAGGGTGGCACAGGTGATCATGATCGGGCTGACGAGCAGCAGGATGGCGATTCCGAGCACCTTGTCCTCGATCCACTTCTGGATCTGGGCCTTCTCGTCCATGGGATTGGCCGACAGATCCACCACCGGCCGGCCGGCCAGATGCGAGGCCCGCGAGGAGAAGATGGACATGGCTTGGTAGTCGGGTGCATAGTTGATGCTGATGGGTGCATCGCGCAGCGCAGCGATGGTCCGCTTGATGGCGATTTCATCCCCCAGTCTGGCACAGATGATGACCCGGCTGACCCGCAGCCAACGGACCATACTCTCGAGCTGCTCCAAGGGACGTACCAGGATGTCGCCAAAACGCTGACTCCGCGCATCGTCATCGCCGTCGGCAATGCCAAGCACCCGGATGCCGAGCAGGGGATGTTTCTGGATATGCTGCTGCATGACCGCGCATTGGTGGTGTTCACCCGCCAGGATCACGTTTTCTTGCGCCAGTCCTTCATCCAGCAAGCGCCGCGTCCGCCACCAGGCCAGGGAACGGAACCCCAACAGGATCATGGGTGATGTCACCATCCAACTGACATAGGCCAAGCGCGAGAAGGTCTCGCTGGTCTTGGTTGCATAGCCCATGAACAACAGCGCGCAAAACAGCATGGCCAAGCCGCTGAACAGACCCCGACTCCAGGCGATGAGGCTATTCTCGTGCAGGCCCTTGTAGGTTCCAGACATCGGGAAGATCGCCTGCGTCAGCAGAAAGATCAGGATGACCGGTACCCATTCCTGACCATCGGGTAGACGCCCATTGCGCCAATACCAGGTACCCAATGCCGTCAGACACAGCAGAATCGGGTCGCCCCAGCGGAACACCAGCGATCGCAGCAGATGACCCTTATCAGAGACCATACCATCCATCCCTTGGCACATTGAAGCACGTGGTACCACCCGTTTGCTCTACTGACACGGTCGTCTCCATCAGAGGGCGCTCACACGCCATGCTCAAGCTCGCTTCGCTCCATTTTGCCGGCCATTCCACTCCACCCCTCCGAACCTTCCAGTGCCAGTCAGGCTCGACCGCCGATCAGGCTCTGGTTTCGCGCCGCTGCGCGGTTTGAACTGATGTTCTTATGGACCCGTCACACTTGCTCTGAGCCCATCGATAGGTCTTTTGTACAGACCCCTTCGCTCGGCTCAAGGCATCTGAGTAAAACCCAATCAGATCATGACCGATCTGGTGACACGGCGCGAAAACGTCTGCGCGAAGCAGTCTCAATGCTTGGCAAAGCGACGGACCGCCGCCCCCTCCGGCGCGATCCTGCCGGCTCGCAGGCGCCAGGTTTCCACATGACTGACCACGGCACCCGGCTTCAGGCTTTGAAACGGTGCCATGGTCTCCATTTCGACCATGAAGTTGTCTGGTCCGACGTAGGCGGCGATGTTGGTACCCAAGGGGTAAACCCCCAATTCCTGGTGTGCCGCTGAGATGGTGAAGGTGCAATCACGCGTGCGATCGCACAGTCCGATCACGCCAGCCGGAGCCAGCGCCATGCGCTTGTTCTCGCGGCCCTGGGCCTGAATCACCAACGCATCATCGGTCACGGCAAACTGATCGTCGACAAAACCGCTCTGCCCTTGCCCCCCTGCCCATTTGGCAAAATGGACGATGGTCGCGGTGTTCCACTCGGAGTCGTCGCCCAGGGGAACCACATAGCGGCAATCGGGGCTGGGAACGGTGCAGGTCAGGCCCCAGATCCCACCGGAAAACAGCATCACGCCTTCATTACGCAGCAGATGCTCCACCTGCACCGTATCCGCTGCGATCGCCCGGATACGCAGGCCCTTGCGCACTTGATTGACCGCATCGGCAGCAGCCCAGATCTCCAATTGGTCGCCTTGCAGCTTCGCCTCACCGGCTTGGCTGTCGGGAACGTAGGTCTCTTCCGCTTCATCGGCGCCTGGTCTGGCCACCCATAGTCGATGCCCCCCACGCAGGAACCAGTCTTCACCCCGATGCGGCATCTCGCGAACGTACTGTGCTGGATCCTCAGCCCATAAGAGCAGATTCTCCCCATCCCGAAGCCGCCACTCGGCGATACGCGGTCCCAGCCCGTGGACCACCGTCATCACCAGAGAACTGGTGGTCAGACGATGCGCCGCAACGCCCTGCCACTCCAATGCCTGCCATTCACTCATCTGCCACTCCCGTGAACACCAGGAAACGGCAGGCCGGTTTGCTGTCAAACGTGGACGGTGAGAATCTGATGCTGCCACATCTTCGTCATCGCGTCTTGCATCAACCACACGATGCGGCACCACCCGATCTCGTTGCCCTGACAGACCTCGCGGCTCGCCCAGCACTAGACGGCGTCGCTGTCCATATGCGGCGGTCGCAACTGTTCCAAGACCACCACAGGACGATCCAGGAACGCGGCTGCTTCAAATAGGTGACGGCAAATGCAGAGCTGCACAGACGCTTCGTTCAAGAGCTGTTCATACATCCGCGCCATGCCGTAGCTCACATCGCTGGTCGCGAGTATCGCCGAGCGGATCGGGCCTTGGATGGGCCACCGTTCCCGACGGTGACACACCAGTTCGCCGACCTGGATGGCATCGTCCGAAGCGATCCGACAGTGATTCAGATCGGTAAAACGATCGGCCTGATGCCAATACGGCTGTTCGGCGTGCTGCCGGAAGTACTCCCGCAACGTGGCGCTGCCAAGGACGCCATCGGGCCGAAAAATGAGGAGATGCAAGGGCTCATCGTACCACGTCGTCATAACCGAATACTACCATGCAAAAGCGTTCTCTGGCAAGACGCAATAGGTCTTCCCAATCCCCTGCGTTGCCTGTCAAGGCCTTTATGATATACTAATCGTGTGATGCAGAGCGCAGGCGTCGGCGAAACGACCACCATCAGCGCCTATCGACCGCTGGCCAGTACGACCACGCGGTCCAACGTCGTTGAGACTCGCCAGAACGACAGCGTCGCCATCTCCAACGAAGCCCAACAGGCGTTGAAGCAGGAAGCGGCGACCCAGCCGGTGGACACGAGCCAGAACGACAAGGACCCGGAAGGCCGCAGCGAACGGACCCAACAACGCAATGGCGTCGAATTGAATACGGACGAGTTGCGTCTATTGCGCAAATTGTCGCAACGCGATCGCGAAGTCCGCTCCCATGAGCAAGCGCATCAGACGGTGGGCGGCCAGTACGCCGGATCTGCCAGCTATACCTACCAGACCGGCCCCGACCGACGACGCTATGCCGTTGGCGGCGAAGTTGACATCGACACCGGTAAGGAATCCAAACCTGAAGCCACCCTCCGCAAGGCCCGTATCGTTCGCCGTGCGGCACTTGCGCCGGCCGAGCCCAGCGCCCAGGACCGATCGGTTGCTGCCACGGCCTCGGTCATGGAGGCCGAAGCCCAGCGCGAAATCATCAGCGCACAGATGGAAGCCCGCCGCGAACAGGCGGACAAACAGGATGAGACCGGCGAAAGCCAGCAGGATCAAACCGCTTCCGAGAGCGAAACCTTGGACTCCAAGGCGACACAACCAGTGAAGGAAGCCGGCGCCACGGTGGACAACGATACCACGGCATAACCCTGTCACGCATTGACTCCGATTCGGGAGACCGCAAAAAGGCCTGATCGTGCACGCGCGTGCACCCAACGACACCGAACAGGAGATCAGGTATGCAGACGCTGCAAGGCCCTGGCATTTTCCTCGCACAATTTCTGGGCGATCAGCCTCCCTTCGACACCCTCGATCACATCGCCAGCTGGGCCGCAGAACTCGGTTATCGCGGCATCCAGATTCCGAGCTGGGATGCCCGCTGCATCGACCTGGACCTGGCTGCCACGAGTGACGACTACTGCCAGGAGCTGAAAGGAAAACTGGCCGAACAGGGCCTGAGCATCACCGAACTCAGCACTCATCTGCAGGGTCAGTTGGTAGCGGTCCATCCCGCCTACGACGAACTCTTCGACGGCTTTGCACCCGCAGCCGTGCACGGCAACCCCACGCAGCGCAGTGCCTGGGCCATCGATCAGCTCAAAAAAGCTGCCCAGGCTTCGCAACGTCTCGGCCTCAACGCGCTCGCCACTTTCTCTGGCGCACTCTGTTGGCACACGGTCTACCCCTGGCCGCAGCGACCCGCCGGCCTGGTGGAGGAGGCTTTCGGCGAATTAGCCAAACGTTGGCTACCAATCCTTGATGTTTTCGACAACTGTGGTGTCGATGTCTGCTACGAAGCCCACCCCGGTGAGGATATTCACGACGGCCTCAGTTACGAACGTTTCTTGGACGCGGTTGGCGGTCACCAACGTGCCTGTCTGTTGTACGACCCCTCCCACTTCGTTTTGCAGCAGCTGGACTATCTGCACTTCATCGATTTGTATCACGACCGCATCCGCGCCTTCCACGTCAAGGATGCGGAATTCCGTCCCAATGGCCGCGTCGGCGTGTACGGAGGTTATGCCGGCTGGACCGAACGCGCCGGTCGCTTTCGGAGCCTCGGCGATGGACAGGTCGACTTCGCCGCCATTTTTAGCAAGCTGGCGCAATACGACTTTGCTGGCTGGGCGGTGCTGGAATGGGAATGCTGTCTGAAACATCCTGAGCAGGGCGCTGCCGAAGGGGCACCATTCATCCGTGACCATATCATCCGGGTGACCGACAAGGCCTTCGACGACTTCGCTGGTGCCGCAGCTGACGCGGCCCGCAATCGTCGCATTCTGGGCCTGGATCGTTGATGCCACCACGCGTTTCACGCGATGATGTCGCGCGCCTTGCTGGCGTTTCCGCCAGCACCGTCAGCCGGGCGTTGAACAACAGTCCCCTCCTGCCCGATGCCACGCGCCACCGGGTCCAGGAAGCGGCTGCACAGCTGGGCTATCAGATCAACGCCGCCGCGCGCAGCCTGGCGGCACGACGCTGTTTCCGGCTGGGTTTCGGCATGCCGGGCGACCCCAAGGTTGGCGCCCTGCGCCTGGGCTATTACGCCGGACTCCTGGCCGCCTGCGTGGGGCAAGCGGCCAAGGTCGGCTATCAGCTGAGCATCGTCCTGCATCAGGACACCGCCGCCGACGCCAAACACCTGCAGCGGCAAGTGGAACAACATCAGGTGGACGGCTTCATCCTTGCCGGCCTCCGGAAACGCTCCCCCCTGGCGACGCAGTTGCGCAAACTCGCCATCCCCTGCGTCCTCATCGGCAGTCGCCAAAATGGCCTCCCCTGCATCGACTTCGATCCCGGTCCGGGTATCCGTGCCCTGGCCCTGCATGCGGCGGAAACTGGACGTCGACGGATGCTGCTGATCACCGGCGACCCGGCTTTTCGAGCTACGGAAACCCAGTTGTCGATATGGGAAACCATGCAGGCTGCCGATCTGGTGGACTGCCAGACCCGGATCTGCGGCAGCTTCGGTATCGGCGCCACGCTGCGTGCCCTGGGAGAAATCCCGGACCCCACCGCCTACGACCTGATCGCCTGCGCCAATGACCGTTCGGCCATCGGCGCCTATCGTTACCTTCGGCAACACGGACTGAAACCGGGTGCGGATATCGCCGTCTGCGGCTTCGACGACGACGAGCATGCCCGCATCCTTGATCCCGGCCTGACCACCGTGCTGCAGCCCCGCAACGAAGCCGGTGCCTTGGCCGTGGACCTTCTGGTCAACGGCCAGCAGCAACCTATTGAAGCAACCGTCCATCTCCTGCCGACCGCGCCGGTCTTCCGGGAATCATTGTGAATCCATGAGTGATCAACGGCATGCCACCGGCTGCCAATGTACCAAAGGAACCTGTTATGCGAAAAATCCGTTACGGCATGGTCGGCGGCGGCCGCGGTGCCTTTATCGGTGCGGTGCACCGGATCGCGGCGGCCATGGATGGCCAGTACGAACTGGTCTGTGGGGCCTTCTCTTCCGAGCCCGAGCGTAGTCGTGCTTCCGGTGCCGATCTGTACCTATCACCGGATCGCTGCTATGGCGATTTCCAGGAAATGATCGCGGCAGAGAGCACGTTGCCCGAGGACCAGCGCATGGAACTGGTCAGCATCGTCACCCCCAATCATATGCACGGTCCGGTCATCAAAGCTGCGATCGCCGCTGGTTTTCACGTCATCTGCGACAAGCCCCTCTGTCTCAGTGTCGATGAGGCCATTGCCCTGAAAAAACAGGTCGATGCGTCCGACCGTATTTTCGCCCTGACCCACAACTACACCGGCTATCCCATGGTCAAACAGGCGCGCGACCTGGTCCGCGACGGATCCATTGGCGCGGTCCGCAAGGTGGTGGTGGAATACCCGCAAGGTTGGCTGTCCACCCGCCTGGAAACCACCGGCCAAAAACAATCCGGCTGGCGCACCGATCCAAAGCGTGCCGGCGCCAGCTGCTGCATGGGCGACATCGGCTCGCACGCCGAAAACCTGGCCGAATATATTACCGGATTGCGCATCACCGAACTGTGTGCCGACCTCACCACCTTCGTCGCAGGCCGTGAGCTGGAAGACGATGGCAATGTTCTGATCCGGCTGCAGAACGGTGCCAAAGGCGTGTTGCACGCCTCGCAAATTTCGGTTGGCGAGGAAAACGGCCTGAACATCCGCGTCTATGGCGAAAAAGGCGGTTTCCGCTGGCTGCAGATGGAGCCCAATACCCTGAACGTGCTCTGGGGTGATCGCCCAGCCGAACGCTGGCGCTGCAACCAAGCCTACACCAGCGCAGCCGCACAGTACGCCGCCCGCATTCCACCCGGCCACCCCGAAGGCTACCTGGAAGCCTTCGCCAACCTCTACCGCAACGTCGCGACCTGCATCCAGTCCCGCCTGGCCGGCATTAAAGCACCGGCAGAGGCCCAGGACTTTCCCACCATCGCAGACGGTCTCCGTGGCATGCAATTCCTGGCCACGGTCCTGGAAAGCGCCCAGTCGGATGCCAAGTGGACGCCGTTTCCCAAGTAGCAATCACTCGGTAACATCATGTCGCCGTCACACCCCCTTGAACCAGACCCTTCCGATCACGGATAACCATGGTCATCCGTGATCGGTCACCACCTACTTCATCGCCACTCGGAATATTTTCGCGAAGTCCTCTAGGACCCGGTACAGGCAGGGAACCAGGATCAGGGTGATCACGGTGGCGAAGACGACACCGAAGGCCAGCGAGACGGCCATGGGGACCAGGAAGCGGGCTTGGACGCTGGTTTCCAGCATCAAAGGAGCCAGACCGAAGAAGGTGGTGATGGTGGTCAGCATGATGGCACGGAAACGGCGCTCGCCGCCAATGACGATCGCTTCCCGTAAAGGATGGCCTTCGGCGCGGAGACCGTTGATCGCGTCCACCAGGACCAGGGCGTCGTTCACCACGACACCAGAGAGGGCGATGATGCCCATACGACTCATCAGACTGACTTCCAAGCCCAACAGATAATGGCCACCGACGGCACCGACCACGCCAAAAGGAATCGCGCTCATGATCAACAGCGGTTGGAACCAATGGTTGAAGGCGATCGCCATCACACCGTACATGGCGAGCAAGGCGAGCAGCAGACCAATACCGAGGTCGATCATCACCTCCTGCAAACGTTTAGTGCCGCCGCCGACGTCGGCACGCACCTCCGGATGGGCCTCACGCAGGGCTGGGAAGATATCAGCGCGGATATTCTTCAACAGACTGTTGCCGTCCAGTTTGGTGGCGTCGACGTCGCAGGTCACCGCCAAAACCCGTTGCCGGTCGGTGCGTTGGATCGAGGGAAACCCAACGCCACGACTGACCCGGGCCACCTGCGCAAATGGCACTTCGTCACCTGATGAGGTGCGGATACGCATGTGCTCCAGAGTGGCGATGTCGTCGCGCACCGCTTCGGGATAACGCACCTGTACCTTTACCTCCTCACGCCCACGAAGGATCCGTTGCGCCTCGGCACCATAAAATGCCTGGCGCACTTGCCTGGCCAGATTCTGTAGACGCAGACCCAGGCTTTCGGCTTCCGGCGTAATGCGCAACACCAGCTCGTCTTTGCCATCTGAAAAGGTATCGGTAATCGCGTAGACGCCATCGTACTCGGCGATACGTGTCTTGTAATCCTCGGCGCAGGCGACCAGCTCATCCATGTTCTTGGCGGTGAATTCGACACTGACACCGCTGGAGTGCCGGCCGATTTCCGAACGATATTCGATCTGTTTGACCCCAGGTGGATCGCCAACTAGCTTGCGCAGATCGCGTTGCACCTGGCGGGCATCGATGCCCAAATCACCAGCGCCTTCCAATTCGATCACGACGGAGGCCGAAGTAGCCCCCTGCAAGGTACTGACCACATGTTTGATGCGTGATTCGGGCAGCTGATACCGCGCATCCAATTGCTGACGCACGGCTTCGACCTGGGTTTCGATATGCTCAATCACCTCGATGGTATTGGCGGCATGGGTACCGACCGGCATGCTGATGCTCATCCGGATAAAATCAGCGGCAATACGTGGAAATCCGATGCTTTTCACCAAGCCACCCATGATCATTCCCACCGCCAAAATCAAGCTGGCAAGAAATGCCGCAATGGTGGCGTAGCGCCAGGTGAGACAGAAATGCAGGAATGGGGCATAGATGCCACGAACGAAACGATAGAGGACCTTGGTGACACGATCCTGCAGGGCGTGGATCTGCCGCAGCAACAGACCGGGCGGCCGCTCCTGTTTGCCCATCGACAGGTGCGCCGGCAACACCAACAGGCTTTCCACCAGGCTGAACGCCAGGCAACCGATGACCACCACCGGAATATTACGCCAGATCTTGCCATCGGCTCCGCTGATGAACAGCATCGGCATGAAAGCGATGATGGTAGTCAGCACCGCGAAAATGACCGGTGTCGCCACTCGCTGCGCACCGCGCACGACCCCCTCGCCGCCACGGTGGCCCAATTCCTGATGCGCGTGAACGGCCTCACCCACAACGATGGCGTCATCGACAACAATACCCAGTACCAGAATGAAGGCGAACATGGAAATCATATTCAGACTGACATCGGCCAAGGGCATGGCCCAGCAGGCACCGAGGAAGCTGAGAGGGATGCCGATCGCCACCCAAAAGGCTAATCGCAAACGCAAAAACAGGGCCAGCGAGCCGAACACCAGCAATAAACCGATACCAGCATTGCTCAATAGGGTGTCCATGCGTTGCTGATAATACACCGATCGATCACGGGTCACCGCCAGGCGCATATTGGCCGGCAGCCGGCTGCTGGAATTGGCGACATATTCATGCACCGCATCGGAGACCGCCAACAAGTCCTGATCGCCGACGGAAAAAATCTCGATTGCGATGGCGGGTTTGCCATCGTGCCAGGCGCCGATGTCCTGATCGGCAAAGCCATCATTAATGTGCGCAATATCGCCGAGACGAACCAGGGTGCCGTCAACGCTACTCCGCAGAGTCAGATCGGCATACTCATGGCCGTGATTAGCTTGTCCCACGGTGCGCAACAGCACTTCACCGCTACGCCGTTTGATGGCACCAGCCGGTAGATCGAGGCTGGATTGCCGTACTGCCTGAACCATTTCATCGAAGGTCAGGCCATAACGGCGCAAAGCCGCTTCGGATACTTCAATACCAATCTCATAGTCTCGTGCCGCCAACAATTCGACCTGGGTGATGGTCTTGACATCAATCAGACCGACTTTTGCAAACAGGCTTTCCGGACCAGAATGCGGGGTTCGACGAAAATCCAGCAGATCATCGCGGGTTCGCTCGGCCAATGCCTGCAGATCTTTGGCCGATACATCGCCCGACAGGCTCAGCACCATGACTTCGCGCTGCATCACCGGTGAATCGACAACCGGTTCCTCGGCCTCACCAGGGAAGGTGGTAATGGCGTCAACGCGGGTCTTGACGTCGGTCAGCATGGTCTGCTTGTCGAAGCCCTCCTCCACATCCACGGTCACCGAACCGAAGCCCTCACGCGCCTGAGAACGCATCTCGTCGATACCGGGCAGATCGGCGATGGCCTGCTCGATGCGAAGGACGATGCCCTCTTCCACTTCCACCGGGGTGGCTCCGGGATAGGCGACGGTGACGGTAACCTGATCCAATTCCAGACTCGGAAAGAATTCCCGCCGCATGCCGAAAAAAACCGCCATCAGACCAGCGACAACAATACTGATCATCAATAGATTGGCGGCGACGTGATGGCGCGCGAACCAGGCGATGATGCTTTTCATGGCATGTCCTTACCGGGCAGCCGCACGGTCAGGCCATCACTGGCACCAGCAACCTGTCGTGTCAGCAGCTGCGCGCCATCGGGTAGTTCTCCGGTGGCCAAGGCATAATCGTCCCGCCGGCGCAGGATGGTCAGCGGAACCGAACGGATGCGACCCAAGCGCCCCTCCTCGGGCTCGAACAGCCAGACGCTGTCATCACCGCGCAGGGCACCAGTGGGGATCTGCAACACATCGGCCTGCTTGGGCCCGGCGATTCGGGTTTCGACGAATTCACCAACCATGGGCAGGGAGCCGGCTTCGCCCTCCAGACGCGCCACCACCAGGAGCATGCGATTGCGTTCGTTCAGACGCGCCGCGGTGCGATGGATACGACCATGCCAGCGTCGTTGCTGTTTTGAATCAACCACATCCACCATCGGAGCATCGACAAGCGCACCGGAACCGGGCTTCAGACCCATCTGCAAGGCCTGTGGTAATGACAATGGTATTTCCACATCCACGGCGTCGCTGCGTTCCAATCGGGCCAATTCACGACCCGGCGTGATCCAGGTGCCCAGGCTGACCTGTTCACTCACCACTCGGGCACGCCATGGGCTTTTCAGGACGCAACGATCCAGCTCGTAGCGGGCACGTTCCAAACTGGATCGGTCGGCCTGTACGGTCACTTGCGCCGACGCCAGATGCGGCTCACGGAGCGTCAACGGCGTGGCCTCGCCCACATCCAACGCCTGCCATTCCTCGGCGGCGCGCTTGGCGCGAGCCTGCTCCTGCACCAGTGCCAGACGACTGGCAGCGAGCTTGGCTTCGGCCTGGGCCACAGCGCGACGGTAGGCACTGTTTTCGATACGCAGGAGCTCATCGCCCTTCTGTATCAAATGGCCTGCCTGCAGCTGATCGGCCAAGGCGATGATCGGTCCGGTAACCTCGGCCGACAGGATCCCCTCCTCGGCGGCGATCACAGTCCCCTGGGTGACCAAATCCAGACCGAAGGCACCACGCTGCACCGATGCCACGGTCACCACCGGTACATAGGCCTCGGGTGCGTGCTTTTTTGGCTCGGGTTTACTCGCAATCCAGAAGCGGGCGATGCCGATCGCCACCACCAGAATCACCAGCACAGCCACAAACTGGATACTTATACGCACGAGATTCACGGGGCGTCCTCCTTCACTGGCCGAACGGGACCACCCAGGGCCAGAGCCAGATCGATGTGATTCAACAGACGGTCCTGCTGCAGGGTCAACACCCGGCTGCGCCGGAGAATGGCCTGTCTGGTGGTTTGCAGCAGATTCAGGGCATCGCCGATACCCGAATCGTAACGGGCCGAAAGAGTGGCAACTGCTTTGTCGATATTGCTTGCCGCTGCCTGCTGGGCGGACAGTTCCTGCTGCAGATAGCGATCCGCGGCCAGAGCGGTTTCCACTTCGCTGAGCGCCTGCAGCAATAAATGTTGCAAGATCGCCAATTCGGCGTCAGCACCGGCCTGTTGCCGCGCAACCACCGCACGCCGACGACCACCATCGTACAAAGGTCCGAACAGACTGGCGCCGAGGGACCACAGGATGTGGGTGGGATCGATCAGGTCCGATAATTCGGGGGAAGCGATACCGCCACGCACCGTCAGGCTGAAACGTGGTAACAGATCCTTGCGGGCGGCACGTAGCTCAGCGTTGTTTGCCAGCAGGCGCTTGGCCTGGGCCTGAATATCTGGCCGACGCAACAGGACCTCACTGGGAACACCAGCGGCGATCGCTGGCGGTTCCGGCAGCTGCGCGACGCTGGCGACCTCGGCCGCCGGATAACGCCCCAGCAGTATTTCCAGACTTCGCTGCAGGCCATCCAGCTGTCGCCGCCAGCGCTCCAGATCAGCATCCGCTTGAGCCAATTCGCTGCGCAGCAGATGCAGATCCGAGGCCGGCACCTCGTCCGCCAAATACCGTCCGACAACGAAGCGCTCGGCAGTGGCCAAGTTGTCGCGATACGTCGTTGCAGCTTCGGCCTGCAACTGGACATTGGCGATCTGGTACCAGGTCCTGGCGACCCGCGCCGCCAGGCTGAGCCGGGCCCAGGCGAATTCGGCCGCTTGGGCTTTGGCCTGTTGGCGCGCGGTCTCCTGCTGGTCGCCCAAGCGACGCCAGAGATCCAATTCCCAGCTGGCGCTCAGGCTAGCGGAATAGGTCACGTCGGCATCGTCGAGAAATTCGTTGTCGTTCACCAGCGGCCGGTCAGCACCCAGATCGTAATTCACGCTCGGCTTGCGTGCCGCGCCCGCTTCATCCACTGCGACCAGCGCGGCGCGCATCCGAGCCGCCGCTGCCTGGAGGTTCCAATTGTGCACGAGCGCCTCGTCGATCAACGCCAGCAGCTGCGGTTGATCGAAAGCCAGCGCCCAGGGCTGCGGTGTACCGGCCTTGGCGCCGCCACGCCAGTGTTCGGGCAGCTCCACCACCGCCACCGGCTCGTGTTCGGTGATGCGTGGCAGGCAGGCACTCAGCAGCAACAGACCGATGGTCAAAACGGCGTATCGCATCGACATCATCCCTTCATCCCGGCGGTGACGAAGGCCACCAGTTCATCAAAAGCCCGATCCAAAACCAACTGATCAATAGCCAATCCGCACACCTCGCGCCGGGCAGCCAGACTGATCAAGCCATTCGCCATCGCTCCGAATATGAAGTGGATGCGGTGACGCAAGGCGACCTCAGACAAGTCGGGGCGACAACGCGCAAAGGCTGCCAAGAAACGTTGCTGAAACTGCATGAATTGCTGATGAACGATGCCAACCACCTGGTCATCACCATCGAACCAGATCCGGCCGATCAGACCGACCAGATGCGGTGCTGCTTCACAGTCATGCAATAATTCGCGAGTCGGTTCCAGCAGCGCCAGAACCACCGCTTCCAGAGGCGGTTGCCCATGATGGGCCTGCTCGGCAGCTTCCAGCGCGTGCACCCGTCGCATCTGAACAGGTCCAAAGCGGCGTTCGATCACCGCCTGAATCAGGCCTTCCTTGCTATCGAAATGATAATGCACCGCCGCTACATTGGCACCGGCGCGCTCGGTAATCGCCCGCACGCCAGCATGGAAGCCCTGGGCGGCAAACACAGCTTCGGCGGCCTCCAACAGGCGTTCACGGGTGGTGGGATCAGCTGCTGTCATTCAAACACTCGTTTCAAACGGGTGTTTGATTATCGGCCAAGACGTACAGATGCAAGGGAGAGGGAGCACAACCACACCGGGCACCAGGCCTTGCGTCGACTAGCCGTTGCCAACTCCGCACACGGCACAGGACCGTAATTCGTGTAACAGGGCCTGCTCGGCCTTCCGATCGAGCATCGCCTTCACGCCGGAAGCGCCGAGTATGCCAACCTGGTGGTCGTTTTCGCGGACGGCCACTGCCAGGCGCAACTGTCCGGGATACAGCCAGGCATCCCGATACCAGTCATGCCGCTGGACATGCCGCAGTACCTGCAAGCCCGCTTTTTCGGAACGGTCGACCATGTTCGGAGCGTCGGCCAATTGCCGACGAACCCAGTCCAAACCAGCGTTAGGCGGCAGTGGCATGCTGAGGATGCTGGCGAAATACGCCAAGCGTGGTGCGAAACTCCCACCGCAAGCCATCAGTGCCGGGGCATCGGGATGCATGCATTTGGCCACCGGCGCCAGACGGTCGCCACGACATTCCAACAGGATGACCGTCACCCGATGCCGCTGGCTGATGCCCGCCATCGCAGCTTCCACCCGTTGCCGCCAGCCGTGACTGTCCGGTCCCGGCTGCCAGGTAGCAAGGCGCCGATGCACACGGTACCCCCCCTCATCAGCGACCAGCATGCCGGCGTCGATCATGCCCTTGAGCAGACGCGACAGACTCGCGGGATTCAACCCGTCCAAAGCACGGGCAATGGCCGAAAACCCCATCGCCGGTTGTCCCGCCAGAAAATCCAGTACGCGAGCAGCGCGTCCCAATTGGCTGTCGTTGGCCATGCCGCCAGCATCATGTGCTCCGCTGCGGACGCCAGTACTCACGCAGGAAGGGGTCGCCCAAGTCATCGAGCCAAGCGCTCAATTGCTGATGCAGTTGGTCGATCACCTGGTCGTGGCCGGCGCCCGGATAGATCGGCTGCTGTTGCCAGGGATCCTGCTCGTTGTCGAATACGACACGGGTTGCCTGCTGCGGAAAATGATCCCGTCGCGCTGGATCGTACCAAACCGCCTCCAACCGCTGATCGACGCAGGCATAGGTGTAGCGGCGATCACGCAGCCCACGCCAGTACATCCCCTTCTCGATGGGAAATTCGTACCGGGTCTTGTGCGGCGGTGGCGCACCAGTGCAAAAACTCAGAAAGGCGATGTGGTCGTCAGCGGGGTCGGCCTGGCACAAGGCCTGGGCGCGATTGATGCCATCACGCCCGGCGGGACAGGCCACCCCCATGTATGACAAAAGCGTTGGCATCACGTCCGGCGTATTGACGATGGCCCGACTGCGCAGGCCCGCCGGAATACGGCCGGGCCACCGGATCATAAAGGGCACGCCGATGGATGGTTCGTACCAGATGTCCTTCATCCAGCGACCGTGGGTGCCAAACATTTCGCCATGGTCGGCGGTCACCAGGACGATGGTGTCGTTCTCCAGTCCCTGCTGCTCGAGCACCTGCATCAGGCGACCAAAATTGCGATCCATGGAACTGATGCAGCCGAAGTGGCCAGGGGCCTGGCGACGATAGGCATCGATATCGGTATCCGGATGCCAACACGGCAGCCGCGGATCCTCGTAAGCCTGCTCGAATTCCCGTGGCGCGAAATAGCGATAGGCATCCTGCTGACGTGGGTCGTCGGGATCATGCTCGGGCCCCGGTGCGCCATTATGCGGCGGGGCCCAACTGAGCCACAGCAACCACGGACGATCGGCCGGCCGCTGGCTGTGGTCGTTACGGATGTAATCGATGGCGACATCTGTCTCGTGGTCCACCTGCCAGCCGCTGCCACGGACCAGATGACCGGCAGTATCCAGGTAGTCCGGCCGCCAATGATCGTGGATGCAGCCATTGGAATGCCAGAAACGGAACCCAAGACGCCGTTCTCCCGGTGGAGTCATGCAGTTCCAGGAGTCGCCATGGGGATCGTCTGGTTCATGGTCGTCCAGATGCCATTTGCCGATCAGGGCCGTATCGTAACCAGCCGCCGCCGCAGCGGTGGCCAGGTTGGGCTCATCGACCGGACAACGCTGCCAATTGTACATCATATCGATGCCCCACGGATGTCGCCCGGTCAGAAAGGCGGCGCGCGCTGGCGTACACAGAGGACTGCAGCTGTAGGCGCGTTCGCACACCGTGCCCTGGCTGGCAAATCGATCGAAATGCGGGGTGAATACCGGATCTTGTTGCATGAAGCCCAGGCTGTTGCGTCGCCATTGGTCGCCGGTGATGATCAAGACATTCGGTGGTCGGTCTGCCATGTCGCACCCTCCTACGCAGCAGGATAGAGTGGCCAGAGCAAGCCGGCTACTATCGCTTTTGAAAGCATGCGGCCCGCCTGGCCTGAACGGGCGTCCAGACAGTCGTTCGCAGACCGGCTGGTACGAGATTGCCGATCCGCTGTTATCGCAAAAACTCCGAGTGGAGGTCCACCGTGAGCGACGAAGCCGAAACCAAGGATGCCAGCGGTACCGAAGCCGCCCCCACCACCACCGAGACCACGAACACCGACCGCACGCCCAGCAAAAAACCGGGTCTGATCCGCAAGGGTGGCCTGATTGCCCTGGTGGTGATCGGCGGCCTGCTGGGCGGCAGCGTCTGGTGCTTTCTGGATGGCGTCCTGCTGGGCGCCCTGCAGCAAGCCGCCGAGCGCCAGGGCTTGCAGCTGGACGAGCGCACCAAGGTGCACGCCAGCCTGCTGGCCGGCCGCCTGGATATCGACCAGTTTGGCGTGTTGGAACTCGGTGAAACCGAGCCGATCGTTGCCACCGACGCCATCAGCCTGGACTACGGCCTGATGAGCATCTTTGGTAGCGACACGCACGATATCGAGGAGCTGACCATCACCGGCCTGCGTGGACGTTTCCGCCGCCAGGCCGACGGCAGGGTTCCGGTACTGGATGATCTGCCGCTGCCAGCTGAGGAAACGGCCAGCGATGCCACAGCCCAGGGCGATGAGGCCGCTGACCATCAGACATCGGATGCACCGGGTGTCGAAACCCCGGACGATGCCGTTGCCGTGCCACCACCAGCCGCCGATCTGCGCGAACAGATCAAACAGTGGCGGCAGCAGTACCAAACCTGGCGTGAACGGGCTCTGAAAGCCAAGGAGTGGCTGCTGAGTGATGCAACGAACGATGCCGCAGGCGAACCGCAGTACCACTGGCCCGAGGCAACGCGCTATCCGCCCAGCCAAGATGCCGACATTCAGCAAAGCCGTTGGCTGGTGCGGCGTGCCACCATCAGTGGCCGGGGCCTGGAATTGCCAGACCAGACTCCTCTGGATATCGCCGGCTTCCAACTGCAAGGTGAGCAACTCAGCAACCGGCCACGACCGGGCGAAACCATGCACCTCGCCGGAACCTTCACCACCGCCGGGGCAGGCGCCGGCAAACTCGGCTGGAGCCGAAGCGAAACCGGTGGCGAGCTGGCCGTCAGCCTGGATCAGGTAGACGCCGCCACCCTGGCCGACCCCGACCTGCTTGGCGATCTGATCAGTCGTTATGGCGCCCGTGGCCAAGCAGCAATCCGACTGCAGGTGGCCTGGCAGGCCGACCGCCGCCTGGATGGGCAGATCACCATCCAATCAGACAACCTGCAGCTGCGGCCCGATGGCGAATCGACCCAGCAAGCCCATCAACTGGCCACCTTCTTGGGCGCAGCGGGTCCCAAGGCCATCACCTGGACCATCCGTCTGGGCGGCACCACCAACCAGCCGCGTGTCACCGACTGGGGAATCACCGACCTGATCAAGCAACTGACCGCCGGCATGGGGGCTGACCAACTGGCTGCCCTGAAAGGTCGGGCCGAAGCGGAGTGGAATCGGCTGCGCAGCGACTACGAAGGCCAGGCGCGCGCCATGGTGGATGAGAAACGAGCCGAGCTGGAAGCCAAACAGGCCGAACTCACCACCCAGGCGGAGGCCCAGCTGAACGAGCTCAAAGGCCAGGCGGCAGCGCAGCAGCAACGCCTGGCTGAGATGAAAAAACAGTACGCCGATACCGAACAGCTCAAAACCCAAGCGCAGCAACAACTGCAAGGCATCCAAGGCGATATCGGCAGCAGCAAACAACAATTGCAGGGGCTGCGCGATCAGATTGGCAGCCAAGAACAGCAATTGACCAAGGTCAAACAAGCGGTCACCGCCCAGCAGCAGCGCTTGGACAAACTGAAACAGCAGGTGCAGCAACAGGAATCGAAATTGCAGGAGCTGCAGGACCAAGCCGGCAAGGCTGCCAAGGACGCCGTCGATGACTCCACCGACAACCTGTTGAACCGTTTCGGTCGTTGATCCGCCAGCAAGGAACCCCCCATGATCCTGTTCATCAAATTCATCAAAAAAATCCTGAATTCCCTCAACAGCAATGCCGCCCCCTGGCAAATCGCCCTGGGTGCCTTCCTCGGCATGCTGATCGCCTTCTGGCCCATCTGGCCACCCGGCGGCTGGCCCACCCCCATCGGCTTGGCGCTGATCGCCGTGGCGCTGGGAGTGAACTGTCACCTGGGATCGGTGCTGTGCTTCTGGGGCATCGGCAGCCTGTTGCAGTGGACGCTTGCCGGGCCGGCCATCGCCATCGGCAACGGCCTGTCCGGAGTTGCGCGCTTCAATGCTGATGTACCTCTGCTGTACCACAGTTTCTGGAGTCACACCGGCTATCTGGGCCTGGTTATCCTGGGCGCCTGCCTGGCCCCCCTGGCAGGCATAGGTATGTATCGACTCACCGTGCACTTCCGTACCAAGTGGTTGCCCAAGCTGAAAGAGCGGCAACGGCTGATCAAAGCCGGCAAAGTCGCCGGTAATACCATTTTAATGCGTGTAGTGTTCTGGTTCTTCGGGATTTCCTGAGTTTCATATTGCGCCGAAACAAAGCGGACCATACTGGAGACTCGTTATTTCGAACCCAACCCAAGGAGAGCGCAACATGCTCCGTATTCTCATTCTGTCCTGCTGCCTGCTCGCACACGTTGTCGCAGCTGATCACGCCGCCCTGTGCAAGGAGATCAGCGGGGTCTGCAAGATCACACCGATGCAGACGATGACCAATGGTCCGACCACCAGCGCCATCTACATGAACCAGGCCGACCCCAAGAAACTGGCTACCGATCTGGTCGCAGCCGCCAAGGCCAAGGGCTTCCAGCCGATGGAGATCCCGGGGCAGGCTGAACAGAATGCGAGCATGAACATCGACCAGACCCTGCTGATGAAGGATCAGGTCCATGTCACGGTGATGATCACCAACACCAACATGCCCGTGGCCCAGCAGGGCATCACCCTGTCGGTCTCCGATTTGACCCAAGCCGGTCAGTAAACCCACTCGGCTTCTGCAAAGACCTCCAAGCCGCCCTCACCGAGGGCGGCTTTTTCTTGCCTGCATGGCCATCCGCTGAGCTCGATTCCAGCCCAGGGCCGCGCAAAGCTCGCGAAAAGTGGACTATGCCTCAGCTTCATCTGGGCCACACCGCCCGGTTTCTCCTGGATTCCCTGCTGAAATGGGTCCAGTGAAGATCAGGCAAGCCGAGCTGGTGCTCAGCACTCCCAGGAGCAAGCTTTGCGCGGCCCTGGCTTGCAGATTCCAGTCTCGTCAGGCGCTTGTTCCTCGGGTAAGATGACCTACAAAGGTGCGCTATGCGTTATCATCGGGTGCGAATGGAATCCATGGGCTACGAACTGCCCGAACAGGTGGTCACGTCCACCGAGCTGGAGGAGCGTATCGCCCCGGTCTACAACCAGTTGCGGATACCGCGCGGCCAGCTGCAGGCGCTGACTGGCATTCGCGAACGGCGCTGGTGGCCGGAAGGGCACACCCTTTCTGATGGTGCCGCTGCAGCCGGTCGCAAAGCGCTGGCCGAGTCCAATCTGGACGCTGATGATGTCGAGGTGCTGCTGTACTGCGGCGTCTGTCGCGAGAACTTCGAACCAGCCACCGCCTGCGCCGTGGCTCAGAAGATGAGCCTCTCGCCAGATACCATCGTCTACGATATCAGCAACGCCTGTCTCGGCGTGATGAACGGCATCATCGATGTCGCCAATCGCATCGAACTGAAACAGATTCGCGCCGGCATGGTGGTCAGCTGCGAAACCTCCCGCGAGATCAACGAAATCACCATCGCGCGGCTGCAGGAAGACCCCCGTATGGAGGTCTTCACCTCCAGCCTGGCCACACTCACGGGCGGCTCCGGCGCCATCGCGGTACTGCTGACCGATGGTAGCTTTCAACGCAGCGACACCCATCGACTGATGGGTGCCGCCAACAAGAACGCCTCCGAACACCACGCCCTGTGCCGCTGGGGCGTCAATTTCTCGCCGGCAGCCATGGGCAAGCTGGTGCTGTCACCGCAAAAACTGCGCGAAGCGGTCACCGAGATGATGCGCCCGGAGACCATCCCCGGCATCGTTCGCGATCTGATGACCAATACCGCCGACCACCTGCCCGTCACCGTCGCCAATCTCTTGCCAGCCGAGCGCCTTCCGCGCATGCTGGAACAGTTCATGAGTACAGATTCCGTCGGCGTGCTGAAGCACGGCGTCGATCTGGGCCTGCGAACCTGGGAGAGTTTTCTCGGCACCCTGGGCTGGGCCAAGGACCAGGTCGACAAGGTGATCTGCCATCAGGTGGGTAGCGTCCATCAGCAAACCGTGCTGCGCACCTTGGGCATTGATGCCAACAAGGACTTCGCCACTTTTACCCATCTTGGCAATATCGGTACTGTTTCTCTGCCAATTACCGCCGCCATGGCCAAGGAACGGGGCCATCTCTGCAGCGGCGATCGCGTCAGCTTCCTGGGCATCGGCTCCGGGTTGAACTGCCTGATGCTGGGTTGGGACTGGTAACCGTCTGCATCACGCAGGGTGCGCGCGAAGTGCAGCCACGGTCACCGCGGTCTGATCGGGCACGGCCTGCCACAAACGTGCCAGGTTCGCTTCGGCAACCGCCTCGCGTATCCCTTCCTCTCAGTCGCACGAGCGAACGGCGCCAAAGCGATGCGCCATGTGCTTGCTTTCTTCCTGATCACCTGATCACCGTTTCCGATGACCAGTCCTGCATACTCCGCTGCTTGCCGCAGACCGCCCGGTTGCGAGCACGAGCTAGACCACCTTAACCGGAAGCCAACGTCAAACGCAGCTCGAAGCCGCCCTCGGGATGGTTGCGTGCCTGCACCCGGGCCTGCATGCGCTCGGCCAGACCGCGAACCAGGGCCAGACCGATTCCCGATCCCGGATGCCGCCGGGTCTCTTCGTCCTCACCACGATAGAAAGCCTCGAACAAGCGCGGCAGATGGTCTGGCGCGACGCCCGGACCATGATCACGAATCCGCACGCACACCTGCTGCTGCAGCAGGCTGGCCTCGATATGAATGACCTTGTCCGTGCCGTTGGCGGCGTATTTCAAGGCATTATCACAGACATTGACCAGGATCTGCAGCAGGATTTCACGATCGAACAGGGCCGATCCCACAGACGACTGCTGGATTTCCAGCCGGAATCCCTGACTGGACAAGGCCGGCTGCAGAATGGCCTGCAATTCCGACAACACGGGTGCCAATTCACCGCACTGCAGGCGTACATCACAAGTCCCTTGCTCCAGGCGACCAAGCGCCAGCACATTGCCGATCAGACGCGACAGACGCTCGGACTCGGCGTGGATGGTCTGATAATATTCCTGTCTCTTTTCATCTCCATCCACCATGCTATTGCGTAACATCTCGGCATACATGCGAATACTCGTCAACGGAGTTTTCAGCTCATGCGACACCGCTGCTACAAATTGCTGCCGACGACGGGCATAGCCCAGTCGCGCAGTGATCAGGCGTTCTGCGGTTACCAGCCCCAACAGGCCGACGGCGATCACCGCCACACCGAGCGACCACAGCAGACCGCGTGACCATCCCTGATGCTGCGGCAGTGCCGAACACGACAGGGTCACCTGCAAGGCCTCGAATGGCGCCGTGAAACGATGCCGGAGCTGGTAGGCCCCGGCTTGCCGGTCGGCGCCGGACCAATCCAGTGCACAAGCGGCCGCCAAATCTGTATCATCGCGTAATAACACACCCAACTGCTGTCGAAGTTCAACCAGGTCCAGTACCAGTCCCTGCTGATACTGCCGATCTGCCACCTGCACCTGCCGCAGCAGCAGCAGGCGATCATCGCTCAATAAACGCCCCTGCAGCGCATCAATGGCAGCGGACAATTCCACCTCTGGATCCACCTGAAAACGCTGCCGGACCGCATCGGCCACCTGTTTGGGTGCCAGGGGAGCATTGCGCGCGGCATCCGGCTGCTGCGCCTTCAGCTGTTCGGCGATGATATTGCTTTCGGCCTGATCGAAGGAGTACAGCGCCTGTGCCGGAGCGGTTTCCCGCCGCGAAGCGCGCAGCTTGCCGAACTTGGACATGGAAGCCGGAACCGATTCCTGCTGTTGCTGCATCGGCACATTCCGTGCAGCTTCCATGTCATCGCGTTCGACTTCGACGACATTGACGACGATCTCCTCAACTGCGTCCGTCTCGTCAGGCGGCCGGGGTGCTGCTGCGGCTGGCGCAGCTTCTGAGACCGCCAGTTCAGCTTCATCCGCCACCACCTTCGACTCCGTTTGCAATTGCGCGCCGATGTTCGACAGCAGCAGGTCCAAGGCCGGATCCGGCGTCCACCCCAGAGCCTGTCTGGCCAAGGCTTCATCTGCTGGCCGATGCGGTGAGCGCAGTTGACCATCGGGGTCCACTTGCAGATAGCACAACACCGGTTGCTCGGGCGGCCAAGGCGCCAGGGGCGATCGGGTCAGTGCCACCGATCCTGGCAACATTTCCGTTGGCACCGTGAAATAGCGATACTGATGAAACGGTCGGCTCTCTTCGCGCGCGGTGATCATGGCCAGATGGTTTTCCATGCCCGCCACCACTTCGCTGAGCCGTAGGCGATGGCGATCGACTTCGGCACGGACCAAGGCGGCATCGGCTTGCCACAACAGCACCAACACGCCCGCCTGCACCAGCAGCGCAACCACCACCAAGCCGACACGCCAGTTCATGACAACCAACCCACCATCATCAGGGCACTCCCAGTGCCCGATAGCCTTCACCGCGGACGGTTTCGACAAAGGTCACATCAGGTGCCACCTGCTGTAATTTACGTCGAAGTTTGACCAGATGCATATCGACCGACCGGGTCTGCACGCATTCTGGCCGATCGTAATCCCACACCTCGTTCAACAGCCGACGTCGGCTGACGATGCGCCCAGCCTCCTGATGCAGCAGAAATAGCAGATCCATATCGCGGCGACTCAATTCCACGCTGCGATCATCGCAACTCGCCAACAGACTACCGGAATCGAACAGCACCCCCTGCCAACTCCACATCGGATCTGCATCCACCACCCGACCGCTACCGCGGCGCAACAAGGCGTCCACTCGCGCCAGAAGTTGCGCCACGGAAAAGGGCTTGGTGACGTAATCGTCGGCTCCAGCAGCGAAGCCGTCCAGAATATCCTGTTCCTCGCCACGGGCGGTCACGAACAGGATCGGCACCGTCAGTCCCGCGGCCCGCACCGCGCGGCAAATGTGCAGTCCATCGGTACCCGGCAGCATGCGGTCGAGAATCAGCAGCTCGTGTTTGCCGCTACAGGACCGCTGACAGCCCTCATCACCATCATGGCAACATTCGGGCTGATGCCCACGAAAGACCAGACAATCCGCCAGTCCCCTGGCGATGGGCAACTCGTCTTCGACTACCAATACGCGCGCTTGCTGCATACCATGGATTCTAGGCCGCCGAGACGAGCCGTCTGTAAGCGATCGGTAAACCAAGCGCCGGGTCATTGACGCAGCGCTGACACCACCAGCCCCGCCGATCGCTTATCCTGCCACCAATCCATGACAAGGAGTCCTCCCATGCTTATCAGCATCAAACTCATGGCCGTCAGCGCGGCGCTCTTCACTGCCACCGCCGCAACGGCCCACCTCCATCACCAGACCGGCGGCAGCCATGGCGTGCCGTCGGCGGCCAATTCCAGCGCGCAAGGCCAGATCAGCCTGACGACGCAACTGGACCGAACGCGCCTCTGGCGCGATGGCGATCGACAATGGCGTTGCCAGGTCCAGATCAGCAGCCAGCACGAGCCAAGCGGTGACCGACGCCCCACCGATCTGATCGTCGTGCTCGATCGCTCCGGCAGCATGGGCGGCGATAAAATTCAACATGCCAAACGAGCATTGCACGAACTGCTGAAAGAAATGCGCCATGGCGACCGTCTAAGTCTGATTACCTTCAGCAGCGATCACCAGGTGTTGCTCCACCAGGCCGCTTACCAGAGCAGGAATCGGAATACCTGGCATGCCCTGATCAACGGCATCGCTGCCGATGGTGGGACCAACATGGGCGGCGGCCTGCAGAACGGTCTATCCCTGGCTGAACAAGCCCGTGCCAGCGGTCGCGATGCGCATCTGGTGGTTCTCTCCGATGGCGAGGTGAATGAAGGCATGAGTCATGGCGAATTGATCCGGCAGGCCAGCCGTGCCGTGCCGGGTGAATTCGTCCTCTCCGCGGTCGGCCTTGGAGAACAATTCAACGAGGAGCTGATGTGCCGCTTGGCCGATGTCGGCACCGGTAGCTATCACTTTGTCCGCTCGGCCTGCGATCTTGGCAAACTGTTCGTGCATGAATTCGAACGCGCTCGTCAGCGTGTGGCGCGTGGCATGCGGCTGCTGCTCACGCCCCCCGCCGGTGTCCGCGTGATTTCGGCTGGGGGCCTACCGATGACCACCGATGGCGAGGGAACTGTGGTCAACCTGGGCGCGCTGCATGCTGGCCAGCAACGACAGCTGTGGCTGACCTACGCCGCTACAAACCTGGATGAGCAGAAACAGCTGGAGACTGGCCGCATTTGCCTGCGCTACTGTGAAAACGAACGCGAACGGCGCCTGGTCGCGCCGGCCCTACCGAAACTGACGGTGTTTGCCCAGCAAGACGAGGCCCTGGCAGGACTGAACCGTAGGCTCTGGTCCAATGCGGTCCTGAACGAGGGCTGGGGAGCCATGCAGGAACAGATGGCCACTGCCGTAAGGCGTGGTGATCAGCAAGCCGCCAAGCAGACCCTGGCCGCGTTCCGACGACAGGTCAGCGCCGCCAATAAGGTGGTCGGCTCTGTGGAGATTGAGGTGAAGCTGATGGAACTGGACAATGCCGACGCCGAATTGGAAGCCTGCTTCAGCGGCAAGGAACAGCAGGCCAAGCGGAACATCTACAGCAAAGTCACCCAATCGGCCGCGGTCCAGCTACGCCGTACACCATAAACAAACCGGGCGCCGCCCGGTTTGTTTACTTAAGGGCACCTCTATAAACTCAGGCACTTCGCCAGACTTGCGCTTTCCGGCCCTGCCTGCGTTGCTGGAACCTCGAAATAACCCTGCTATTCCTTCGGCCCCAGCGCCTTGGCAGGACCAAAAATCGTCTGCGCCTGGCTCGACCTGAGTTTATAGAGGTGCCCTTAATTATTACCGCCCACACCCGGCCATGATCTCGCTGCAGCCGGCACGCAGACTGCGGCGATAGGTTTCGAGGGCATTATTGACTTCCGTCTCATGCACCGGGTTGACCAGGTGTCCGCTGTCGTGACTGATGGTCAGGGTGGTCAGCTCGTGGTCCAAAATGGCCAGATCGTCTCCCAGGGCTTTTCGACCTCGCTTTTCGATTCGCTTCAGGTCGGATTTGAGTCGGTTGGCCCAGCTGGCTTCACCGTGGTGCTGGAGCAGGTCCGAGCACTCACGTAGGTCCTGGATCAGGCGCTTCACCTTCTGTTTCATGGCTCGTTCTCCCATACGGGTCCCCAGCGGGTCGGCGCGGGAACCAAAACAGAGCCAGTTTAGCCTGCCTGCCGCTTTGGAGCAAGACCTGGTTGCCAGCCGATTCGACTGAGCAAGGGCATCACCATGGCACGCGAGAGCCGCCAATCGCCGATCTGACGACGCCCAGGCTGATGGAAATCACTACCACAGCTGCGCAGCAGATCGCAGTGCTTGGCATGCAGCTCCAAAGCCTGACGCAGTCGCGGCTCGAGCCGTGGATGGTTGACCTCCAGGCCGTCCAGTTGACCGCTGTCCATCAGTGCCTGGATGCGCTCGAATTGGCGATAGATACCCGGATGGGCCAGGATGGTAACCCCGCCAGCGGCGCGAACGATCTCGGCGACCTGGCGCATACTGGGGAAATCCGGTAGGTCCAAACCCTGGATCGCGGCATCGCTCAGCAGATCGATGAACGCGGCATGAGTCCGCTGGTACTGACCCATCTGGCGTAGATGCCGAGCAAGGTGCAAGCGACTCGGGCACTCGGTCTCGCCGTCATCGACCTGCGCCCAATACAGATTCAGACCGCGCTGACGATTGACATGATCGAGGATGCGATCGATCCGGAACCGACGCAGGGACTGGATCTGGGTGAGCAGCTGATTCAACTGGTCATGCTCGGGATCGATACCAAGACCGACAATATGGATTTCTCGACCATGAAGGCCGGCTGTGAACTCGACGCCGGGTATCAGGCCCGGCTGGGGTGCAATCTGCCGCCACCCACGCAGGCTGTCGTGATCGGTGATCGCCCATGCCACCAGTCGACGCCGCTGCACTTCCGCCAACAACTGTTCGGCAGAGCACAGGCCATCCGAGGCCCTGGTGTGCATGTGCAGATCGACCCGCATGGCAGCATCATGTCACAGCAATCCCATTGTCACGGGCGCAGGTGGATTAGCCTCGTCGACATGACGTTTTCCGGTCAGCCCCGAGCGATCCGACCCTCTGAACGGCGCGATGCCATTGCCGAAATCCTCGGCCATCGCTTCAACGACCTCGACCTGTTGGCTCTGGCCTGCACGCACGCCTCTTGCTTGGACGCTCAGGCCAACCGCGAGACACGCATTGCACGCTGTAACGAACGCCTGGAATTCCTTGGCGACGCCTTATTGGATGCCGCCTGCGCCGAGTGGTTGTTCGATCGCTACCCCAACGAAGACGAGGGGTCCCTATCGCGCTATAAATCCCGTTTGGTATCACGACAGATCCTCGCTCGAGCCATGGAGGATGTCCTGCTACTGCCGTGGTGCGAGGTTGGCGAGAAAATGCAGAGCCCCTGGCCCGATTCAGTGAAAGCCAATTTTGCCGAAAGCCTACTGGCAGCCGTATACAAGGATGGTGGCTGGTCCAAGCTACGAACAGCGGTGGAATACCTGCTGAGCGCCCGTCTGGAAGAAGTGGTGGCCGAATCGCAGCAACTGGATGCCAAGGGCGGCCTGCAGGACTGGTGCCTGAAAAAGCACAGCTGCCTGCCCAGCTACCAGACCGAGCGACAGGGCGGCAGCGACCACGAACCCTGCTTCTGCTGTACCGTTACGGCCGGTGATCGGCAGGCCGAAGGTAGCGGCAGCAGTCGCCGGCGGGCCGAAACCGCCGCTGCCGCCGTTTTTCTGGCGAATTTGGAGGAAACAGAGCGATAGCCAGGAATCACCCCTTTAGCCCGGATCCCTCATGAGGATCGTCGCGAAAAGTAGTAGCGTGCTGTCAGGACAGGGCTTCGCGACCGAGGCGGACCGGAGCGTAGCATCGCTACGTGAGGATCAGCTGACCGATCGAAGTGCTGTAATGGCAGTGCGATATGGCTTTGAAGCAGCTTTCTCATGAGAGCTCCGGGTTAGGCGTGCCGGTTGCCAGACACGCCGCAGGCGATTCACATAGAAAACCGGGTCGAGCAATGCTCGACCCGGTTTTCTATGGCTTGGAACGTTGGTTCACTCAGCGTCGTCAGCTGCCGGTTCTTCCTGCTTTTCGACTTCCTTGAACAAATCGCTCTCGCTGGGCTTCAGTTTTTCGAAGCTGGCATTGTCGATGACATAGAAGTACTTGGTAAAGCGAGCATTCAACTCGGCAGCCTTGGCCTTGCCTTCGTTGGCAATGGCCTGCGGATCCATGTCCTGCTTTTCCTCGTCCGTAGCGGCGGCTTCTTCACCCTCGGTCGCTTCTGGTGCTTCCGCTGCGTTTTTGGCAGCAACATAGTTTTCGTCGAGCTCGGGATCGTAACGGACGAAAATCGCCATGTAGCGGTTGTTGCCCTCTTTGGCTTCGTTGTCATCGATCAGGGCCTGCGCTTCCTCTTCGCTCAGTAACTGACCAGCAGAGAGATCCTTGCCTGTTCCAGCTGCGATCTCACCGAAGAACAAGTGATACCGCATGCCTTCCTTGGTGCCGATGGCGATGGCACCATCGTTGCCATAGAGCTGACCGTTCTGGGCCTGAAACAAGCCATGTGCCTGGAGCCGCAGCTTGGCCAGCAGATCCCCCCCGGTGGGGAAGGGGCGGACACCAACCAGATTCAAACTGGTGACTTTGCGCAACACATCTTTGACCTTGTCGACAGCCAATCCCTGACCTTCCGGCACCTCGGCAGTAGTCCAGTTGTCGACATCCACCCGGCTGAACATCTGTTTTTCGCCCTGTTCGACGGCGCCCTGACCTTCGTCCACCATATGCCGGTCGATGACCAGTTGCTTGATATCGGCCTGTTCGACGTCGATCAGCTTCCGGTTGACCCAGTCGGTGAATTTGGTGCTGAACATGATATTCAGTTTGGCGGTGTACACCGCATTCGAACCGGCATCACGCACATAGCGCACGCCCGAGGCACCTTCAACGTTATCACCCACAATCAGGTCAACCACATTTGCGCCACTCTTGTCCTTGATAGTGATGCGAGTGCCAAAACCTTCCGATTCCAGGGACTGGGTGTCGTCCATGGGATCGAGTAGCTCCAGCTGACCAAAGTCATCGGGCCCAACCGGAATCAGATCGCCATAGGTGACCCCCACCACCGAACCGGTGGTCCGTCCAACCTGATCCTTGGCATCGGCCGGGTAGTCATGGTGACTGGGAATAACCCAGCCGTCCTTGGTGGCGGTCACCTCGAACACAGCAGCGGATGACTCATCGGCATCCCAGCTCGCCACACGGAGACTTTGCACCTCCTCCAGGCTCAACTGCGAACGTCCAATCGGTTCTCCGGACCGGTCATCCGGCTTGTCAACTTCGCGCGTCTGTGGCATCCAGGCCGGAATGGCCGTCACAACCACAAGGACCGCGAGCACGATGGTCAGAATCTTCATGCGGCACTCCTTTGACGGGCAGCGGGAATATCGGTGCGTTCACGCACTATACGCAGGGCGGCGACAATCACGATCAGCAGCAACAGCAACAGGGCCGGTACACCGATGGCGAGGATCTTGACCGTCATGCGATCAGCCAGAATCTGCTCCCGCTGCAGTGCACGCGCCTTGCGGACTTCAAGCAGGGCCTCGTTGTCCAGTTTCTCGTTTTTCTTTTCGAGCTTGCGTTGTTCAATCTTCTGGACTGCTGCCACTTCGTTGGCCTTGGACTGCTCATCCAAATCATCGCGTTCCCGGATCGCTTTGATCTTGGCATCGAAGGCAGCCTGGGCTTCGACACGCTTGGCATCCTTGACCTCTTCCACTTCCTCGATGGTCTGCGATACCTGCAATTCGGTATGATTGACCACATCCTGCATGCGGCTCAACATGCGATGCTTGGCGCGACGGTTGCGCAGAGCGATGAAATCCGTGTCACCAGCCAGAGCATCCACCGCATTGGCCACCAGCTGCACGTTGTTGAGGCTGGCCCACAGTTTTTGCAGATCAGCAGCATTACGACTGTCGATATTGCGATACATGCTGAAGAAATTGTCGTGACCCAAGTCCAGGTCGCCGATCACGATCACATGCATCTTGTTCTCGGACAGATCACCCTCCTTGGGTATGCCGTCCGATGCATCCTCGGACTCGTCGGGGTCATTGTCACCGTCTGCCGATTCCGGCACGAAGGCACGCGGCATGGTACCCGCAACTTCCACGGCCAGCCAGGGACGCTGCCCACGGCTTCCGATAAAGCGGCCAGGATCGCGTGGCTGCATACCGTAAGGCGTCTGCATGATGAAATCGTCGAAGCGCTTGGTACCCCACGGCGCACCCTCGGAGATCGTCAGCAACGGGGTGTGCTCCAGACCGCCGATATCCCAGGCGACATCATCCTGATCGAGCTTCTTCATCACAGCGGGATAGACCGTCAGGATCTTGTCCATGCCCTTGGTGATGGGGGATTCCAGAATTCCGCCCTTCTCCTGCGTCGACCAGACGATGGTCGGTGGCAACTGGCTGACCACGGTATTGGGGGCATAGGAACTCCAGGCGATCTTGCCCAGATCAGCGCGCAGACCCAGGGCCCGCATCAACTTGTTGATATCACCCTTGGGCTCGCTCTCCGGCGGTGGCATACCCGGCATCTGCTGCTGTTGCTGGGGATCGAAGCGGGGCAGACTGGGAGCGATCTGACGACCGCTGTTGAGTTCAAAATACGGGAAAGGATCGACCATCATCAGGGTCGGGCCACCCGCATAGATGAAGTCGTGGACATTGACCATCTGCTCGGCGGTCAGACCCGATGGAATCGGCACCACGAGTACATCGATATCGTCGGTAATCGGGTTGTCGGGGAAGACATCGCGCACCTCGTACTGCCGTCGCAACTCCTGCACCAATTCCCAGGCCGGCTGATTTTGCCGCATCTGGAAATTGAAGTCGTCGGTCATCTTGACCTCGGTCTGCACCACGCCGACCACCGGCAGGGCATTGGCGGCCTTGTTCTGGACCGTACGGATGGCACGGACCAGCTCGTATTCGACCGATAGACCGGGCTCGAAATACTCGATGGTCTGGGAGATGCCACGCGAGGTAACCACGGCACTGAGGAACACGTCCAGCATGTCGCGACCCGTAACGGTATCCCCCGGCATTTTCCGTGGCTGCAGGCCATAGGTATTCTGAGCAATGGTGGCTGCGCGATCGACCACATCCGTGGGCCGCAGAATTCGAGTTTCCAGTTGTGTACCGCCGGCGCGCTCCAATGCAGCGATGGTATCAACAATCTCCTTGGCCTTCAACGACACCTGTTCCGGCAACTCTTCACTGAGGAAGGCAGTGATACGCACCGGATTTTCCAGCCCACCGAGGATATTCTTGGAGGTCTGACTGATAGAGCTGATGCCATCGAAAGAGATATCGACATCCAAGTGCGAACGGCTGAACCACTGCCCGATATTGATCGCCAGGACCACAGCCAACACCATGTTGACCACCTGGAAAACGATCTGTTCCTGCTGTTCGGCCCGCCAGAGACGCGCCGACAACCACAACAGGGTCAAACCGAGACCGACGCCGATCACGGCAAAGGCCATCAACATATTGCCGATGGAGAAGACGCCGCGCTGAAAGGGCTCCATCCAGTCCAGGCCAAAGCCCAACACCAGGATGATGCCGGAATAGATCACGCCGAGCACGAAAGCAATGGCCTGGGAGCGAACCTGCACGCTGGCCCACAGACCAAGCGCGGCAAAGGCCAGACCGCCAAACCACCAGCCGAAATAATTGGCCAGGATCAAACCGACATCCGGATTGCCGAGCCATGCCAGCACTACCACGTTGGACAGGTTGGCCACCATGGCGATGGTGAACAGAATGGCGATGGCGAGATATTTGCCGACCACCGCGTCGAGCACGCTGATCGGTAGGGTGAGCACCAATTCCTCGGTGCCCTTTTCTTTTTCTGTGGTCCAGGCACCCATAGCCAAGGCTGGCAACAGTACCGCCAGAGCAAAAGGCATGATGCCGTAGATGGGTGCGAAGTCAGCAATCCCGCGCTGGTAGAAACTATCCTGCCAGAACAGGAAGGCGCCGGTCACGCAGACAAAAAGAAGAATGAAAATATAGCCAACCGGGTTGCCGAGAAAGCTGCCCAGCTGGCGTTTCATGACGGCCAGTATGGCATGTGGGTGCATCAGGCGGCCCCTCCGATGGTCAATTGATGGAAGCGTTCTTCCAAGCCAACGTCACCGGTCAGCTCGGCAGGCGTGCCATTGAAACGGATGCGACCGTCGGAGATCACGATCACGCTGTCGGCCATCGCTTCGACTTCCTGTAGGATATGGGTCGACAAGAGAATGGTCTTCTTTTGGGCCAAATCGCGGATCAGCTTCCGCACCACGCGGACCTGATTCGGATCCAAACCCGAGGTCGGCTCGTCCATGATCAGGACGTCCGGGTCATGCAGTAGCGCCTGCGCCAAACCGACACGTTGCCGGTAGCCCTTCGACAGCTTGTTGATGGACTTGTGCCAGACTTCGTGCACATGGCATTCTTCCGCCACCCGCTCCAAGGCGTTCCGAAGCGTACTGCCGTCCATACCTCGGGCATTGCCCATGAAGCGTAGAAAGGTAGATGGGGTCATGTCTTCATACAGTGGGCCGTTTTCCGGCAGATAGCCGAGCACCCGACTCGCTTCCAGACGCTGCGAGTAGACGTCGAAGTCGGCGATACGGGCGCTACCAGAGGACGGCGCCAGATAGCCGGTCAGAATCTTCATCGTTGTCGTCTTACCCGCACCGTTGGGACCGAGGAACGCAGTGATCGATCCTTTGGGCACTGTGAAGCTGACATGTTCGATCGCGGTGAACTGGCCGTAGTAGCGACTGAGGTCGTCTGCCACGATTTGGGCCTCGTTCTGGGTCGTTTCGACCATATTGCTCCTCCTGGGATAAACTAACTTGCTCTGCGAGACGTTGCCTTCCGGCTGAGCTTACCAGGCAATTCAAGGACAGCAGGATGTCGGACTGACCCACTCACGCAAGCCCAGCCCAGCCCTCGCATCGAGCATTGCTCCGTCCTTGCGCCGGCCTAGCGTTTTGGTCCTTTCACGAAAAGAGGTACCTATGCGATTCGATGTCAGTCGTGATTTTCTTGATGGCGTAATGCTGCAGCATCCCCAGTCCAGCGCCGAACAGAACAACAACGAAGTTCAGGCCAACGCCAGCATGCAATTCCTGCCGTCCAGTCCGGATGGCACCATGCACACCGCGGTCGTCAGCCTGCGGGTGAGCCTGAAAGACCAGGAGCAACCCTTCGCGCATGGCGGTTGGCGTTTCCTGTTCACCTCCGACGAGGAATTCGACCCCAAAAACGCCGGCCAGCACCCCTACCTGCAGCGCCTTTTGATCAATGGTGCCAGCAAGATCCTGGCAGTCCTCAACCCCCTGTGTCTGCACGGCAACATGCCCTTGATCCCCCTGGACACCACCAGTTTGGTGCAAGGCATCCGCCAGCAGCAGCAAGAAGGTGGCGGCGAGGCCAAAGCCAAGACCGACAACTGAAGCATCATAATCAAGGGGGTGGGCTTCACCCCTTCTGAGAAAAGCGTACAAACTGGACGCCGCCCGGAACCCAGCCGGGTTCAATCGTAGCGGTCGGCAACCGGTTTAATAATCTTCACCCAAACGGAGTATGCCCAGCCACCGATGGTGGCTGGGCATACTTATGGGCACCTCTATAAACTCAGGCCAAACGTCCGAGTATATCCGCGCCCGCCTGCAGCCGTTCATCGGCAACGGTATAACAAACGCGGAAGTGACTGTCCCGCTCGGAAAAGACATTTCCCGGGATAACCAGCACATTATCGACGATGGCCCGCTCGCAGAAACTGGTGCCAGTCTGACCCTCGGGAGCACGAACCCACAGATAGAAAGCCCCATCTGCCGGCGCGACCTCGAAGTTTTTTGATAAAGCTGAAACCATCAAATCCCGCTTGCGACGATAATCGGCCAAATGGCCGTTCATATCCACATCTGGGCAAGCCAGGGCCGCATACTGGCTCACCGATGGCGCGCAGACAAAACTGTATTGCTGTACCATGGCCATGGCCTGGATCACCGGCTTCGGACCAGCGGCATAGCCCAAACGCCAACCGGTCATGCCAAAGGCCTTGCTGTGCCCACCCAACACCAGGACCTGCTCGCTCATCGATGCCACCGATGGGCAATCGGTGTAGGCGAAGCTGCGATAGATCTCATCCGACACCATCAGCACCCCAGCCCCCTCGCAGATGCGGGCAATGGCAGCCAAGCAGTCGCGATCCAGGATGCGCCCGGTCGGATTGGCCGGACTGTTGAGTAAAAGTACCTTGGTGCGGTCGCTGATCGCAGCTGCGATTCGCTCTGGATCGACGACAAAGTCGTCAGCATAGGTATCGATATACACTGGCACACCATCCAAGAGCCGGACCAGGTGCTTGTACATGACAAAATAGGGATCAGGAATCAGCACCTCGTCACCGGGATCGATCAACGCCAAGAGACTCAACAGGATCCCGCCGCTGACGCCGGAGGTGATCAGCACCTCTTCCGGGGCATACGCACGACCAGTATATGATGCTTCCTCGTCGCGCACCTGCTGGTTCAATTCCGCTATGCCCTGTGTCGGCGTATAACAGTTACGACCCTGCTGGATGGCAGCACAAGCCGCATTCTTGACTGCATCAGGCACATCAAAGTCTGGTTGACCAATGGAGAGATTGATTGGATCCTGCAATTGCTTGGCGAGATCGAATACCTTTCGAATACCGCTGGCATCGATGCGACGCATGCGCTCGGCGAGCTTCAACATGAGCACTCCCCTGCAGGGCTGTAATAGGATTGATGAGAATACAAACCGGGCGCCGTTCGGAACCCACGGGCTCGATCGTAGCGGTCGGCGCCCGGTTTTGACTCTTACGGGCACCTCTAAAAACTCAGGTACTTCGCCAGACTTGCGCTTTCCGGCCCTGCCTGCGTTGCTGGAACCTCGAAATA
>CAYONM010000007.1:0-47850 GCA_964405325.1 uncultured candidatus Brocadiaceae bacterium
CGGAACAGTCCTTTTGGCCATCCATCAGCTCGATAGAATCCCTTATGTGCTTTTTTCTGCCCCATGTTGCTGGTCCTTTCCAGCTCTCACGAAGATGGAGAGCTGGGCTTCACGATACGGATGTCGTACGTGCAAACCAAGACCCTGCGCGCCACTTATGCGCCACCTTGGGGGAAGCATAGGTGCTCTAGTGGGAAGGATGACCCGGTGAGAGGGAAGTAACAGGCGGTGAAGGGGAACTTGTAAGGAATCTATTGATAGTGGTTTACGATCGAAAGAGATGACCCGCACCGAAAATCTCGGTGCGGGTCATTCTGACCGCAATTGGGCTGGCGGAGAGGGGGGGATTCGAACCCCCGATACCCGCGAGGGTATACCGGTTTTCGAAACCGGCGCATTCAGCCGCTCTGCCACCTCTCCAGATGGCGACGGGCGCTGCGGTTGGGGCCCGTTTTTCGCGAAGGGCGCACAGGCTAGCAAGGGGTCTCGAGCAGGCAACTCAAGATCGTTGCTCTCAGGAATGCCGTCGTTAGCATTCCTACATGGATTCCGAGCACGCAAACCGACGGCGATTCACACGTGTGATCGCATCGTTCCCGATTGAGGTCTCCGATGGCGAGCAAGCCGTGCATGGGTACATCAAAGACCTCTCTCTTAAGGGGGTCTACGTTACCTGCGATCATCCCTTCAATAGCAATGATGTGGTCTCGGTGCTGATGCGTCTGGGTGCGTCCGGGCAGGACGACGAGGCGCCAACCATCGCTTGTGAAGGCCGTATTCTGCGGACCAAGGACGATGGCATGGCGATCACTTTCAATGCCATCCTTGGTCCGGACAGCTACACCCATCTGCGCAACGTGATCATGTATAATGCCGGCGATCCGGAGCGGGCCGCCGAGGAGATTGCGACCTACTTCGCCGAGCAGAAGATCGACGCCTGAGCACGTCGGTCTCGGCAGGGCCCGCCTTGCGCCCTCGCGCCCAGGGCTAGCGTCCTTCTCCCCCATGCAACGGCTTGTCACCTCTTATCAGGCCGATCCACGTGTGGATCGGCTGTGTTCTGCTTTTCTGGCTGAGGATGCCTTGGTCATGGGGGCCTGTCACGGCAGCCTGACCGCGGTGTTGATTGCGGCTATGTGGCAGCGTTTGGCCGATGGCAATCAGCACCCGGCGCTGGTTACGCATGGCGATCCCGATGCCTTGGTGGCTGATCTGGAGGATCTGGGCGTGCCGGCGGTGGTGCTGCCGGAGTTGGACAGTCACGAGGCCGAGGACGACGACTACGTCGATCCCAATCAGCACCGCCGCAGTGATGCCATGGAACGTCTGGCGGCCGGCGGTTTACTGGTGGCCAGCCCGCGAGCTACCGAGCAGCCGGTGCCGCCAGTGGCGGAGTTGGGGCAGAGCAACATTGCCGTGCGAGTCGGCGAATGGATCGCCATAGACGATCTGGCGGAAAGACTGGTCGATGAGGGTTATACCGTCGCCACGGTGGCGGAGCGCCGAGGCCAGATTGCGGTACGCGGTGGGATTTTGGACGTGTTTCCCTTTTTGGGGCAGCACGGTGTGCGGATCGAGTTTTTCGGTGATGAGATCGATACGGTCCGACATTACGATCCCTTTACCCAAGAAAGCATTGCTCGCGTCGAGCACGCTGAGCTGGTAACCGCCACTGGCGTCGCCGCCACGGTCAGTCTGTGGAGCCAGTTGCCCAGTGCGCCGGTTCTGGTGTGTGGCGATGTGTCGCTGGCAGAGCGGCTGCACCAGCCTCACGGCCGACGCGAAATCCGCTTGGCGCGGGTGCTGACAAGCGAGGCGGCGGA
Source organism: uncultured candidatus Brocadiaceae bacterium (assembly GCA_964405325.1). Taxonomy (GTDB): domain Bacteria; phylum Planctomycetota; class UBA11346; order UBA11346; family UBA11346; genus CAYONM01. The sequence continues at coordinate 1,824 of CAYONM010000007.1, forward strand.
TGCCGCCACGGTGGCAGTAGAGCGATTCAAGGGCGATTTGCTGCACGATTGCCGCGAGCTGCAGCAGGCGGCCAGTGAGGAAGGCAGTCGGATCCTGGTGTTTGCCCGCAACGATGAGGCGGAGGAACAGCTGCAGCAGCAATTTGCGGCGCATGGTCTGGACGGGGTCGAGCTGCGACAGGGCCGTCTGTCTGCCGGCTGGCGGGATCTGGAACAGGGCCTGTTGGTGGTCTTTGATTTTGAGCTGGCGCATCGCAAGCCGGTGGCAAAACGAGGTCGGGCCAGGGTCGCTGGCGGCGCACCGCTGTCGTCGCTGTCGGATCTGAAACAGGGTGATTATGTCGTTCACCTGAAGCATGGTATTGGTCGCTTCAAGGGGATGGCGACCCTGGAGAAGCGGGGGTACCTGGAAGACCATCTGCTATTGGAATTCGCCGAGGGCACCAAGCTCTACGTGCCGGTATCGGCCATCGACCTGATTCAGAAATACATCGGCGGTGCCGGTCGGCATCCGGAATTGTCGCGTATTGGCGGTAAGGCCTGGGCTCGGCGCAAGGCCCAGGCCGAAAAAGCGGTGGAAGATCTGACCGCTGAATTGCTGGAGGCTCAGGCCGCGCGCTTGGCCAAGGGAGGGGCTAGTCTGGTCGCCGATTCGGCCGACTACGCCCGTTTTTGTGCTCGTTTTCCCTATGAGGAGACGGAGGACCAGTTGTCGGCCATGCGCGAAATCCGCGAAGCCATGGCCCTGCCCACTGCTATGGATCGCTTGCTGTGCGGTGATGTCGGTTTCGGCAAGACCGAGGTTGCGATGCGCGCTGCCTATCTGGCGGTTTCGGCCGGGTACCAGGTGGTGGTGTTGGCGCCGACTACCCTGTTGTCGGAACAGCATGCCCAGAGTTTTCACGAGCGTTTTGAGGGTACCGGTTGTGAGCTGGCCTGCATGAACCGGTTCCGTTCCACTGCCAGTCGCCGTGACATGCTGGAGCGCACCCGACGCGGCGAGATTGATGTGCTTATCGGCACCCACGCCCTGCTGACCAAGGATCTGAAATTCCATCGTCTGGGCCTGTTGATCGTCGATGAGGAGCAGCGCTTCGGGGTCAAACAGAAGGAGCATTTGCGCAGTCTTCAGGCCGGGGTGGATTGTCTGATCCTCTCGGCCACGCCGATTCCGCGCACCCTGCATTTTGGCATGCTCGGCTTGCGTGACATCTCGGTGCTGGCGGAAGCGCCGGCGCAACGTCTGGCGGTGCAGACCAGCCTGGTGCACTGGGATGGTGCCCTGATCCGCGATGCAATCCGGCGCGAGCTGGAGCGTGGTGGCCAGGTGTTTGTGGTGCACAATCGGGTGCAGGATATTGACAAGCTGGCTTTCAAGATAGCCCGCCTGGTGCCCGAGCTGCGTTACGAGATAATGCATGGCCAATTGGGTGAAGAGCGTACCGCCAGTATTATGCACGCCTATAAACACGGTGGGATCGATTGTCTGATTGCCACCAGCATTATCGAATCGGGTATCGATATTCCCAACGCCAACACCCTGTTTGTCAATAATGCGCATTGTTTTGGCTTGGCGGAATTGCATCAGATTCGCGGTCGTATTGGTCGATTCACCCGGCAGGCCTACGCCTATTTCATCTCACCGCCCAGTCAGAAGATAGGCCAAAAGGCGATCGAGCGCTTGGATGCGATTCAGGAGTACGTCGAGTTGGGTGCCGGTTTCAAGTTGGCCATGCGTGATCTGGAGCTGCGCGGTGCCGGCAATTTGTTGGGCTCGGAGCAAAGCGGTCATATCGAGGTGGTGGGCTACGAGCTGTATTGCAAGTTGCTGGCCGAAGCCGTGGCGCGGCACGAAGCGGAGCTGCCCGAGCAGATGCGGCCGGTGCCGATTGGCAGCCAGGCGGTGTTAGCCTTCCCCATTGATGCCTATATTCCGGACAATTATCTGGACGCGCCAACCCTCAAGTTCGAGCTGCACAAGAGTATCGATTCGGCACGTCGGCTTTCGGATCTCCGCACCGCAGCGACCTCGGCAGCAGATCGGTACGGGCCTTTGGTGCCGTCGTTGGTGCGCCTGTTCCAGGCCAAGGCCATCCGTCTGGCCTGCGCCAAGCACGGCATCAGCCGCATTGCCTGGCAGGATCGCCAGGTCCGCCTGGAACTGACCGCAAGCCTGCCGCAGCTGGATGCCTCGGGCTTGGAGGAGTTGGTACATATCCAACCCGATGGCGATCGGCAGGTGGTGTTGTTCCTACGGCAAGCCACCGATCAGGACCAGCGTCTGGGCTTTTTGGCGCGTCTGATGCAGCTGGATCTGACCTTTTTGGCCACCGCTGCGCGCGGCGCTGGTAAATGACTTGCAATCCATTAACATGATTCATGATCCTCCGCCCCCAATCAGGAAGGGAGATGTATGATCCGCGTTGAAGCCCGGTCCGGCGAACCATTGGAAAAGACCCTACGCCGCTTCAAGAAGCGTTGCGAAAAAGAAGGTCTGACCAAGGACATCAAGAAGTCGATGTTCTACGACAAGCCCAGCGAGCGAAAGCGTCGCGAAGCCCGCAAGCTGCAGAAGCGAATCGCCACCGGAAAGATCTGATCCGCGGATCCGGTCTCGCAACCACGAGTCCGATGTCAGCCAGCGCTGCATCGGCTCGTCGGTTTAATGTATGGCAACGTCTGGACTCGCCCCGGTCTTGGAACCGTCTGCGCGGCAGGTGTTGCGCGCACGGGGCCACCAGGAACGAAAGACGTCGATGAACGAATCGATGCCTTGGCTGCACGAATTGGCGCAATGTGCGTCTACCAATACCTGGGCCATGGAGCATCTCAGCAGTCTGCCCCATGGGGCGGTGGTGTTCACCACCCGCCAAACGGCTGGTCGTGGCCAGGCGGGTCGTGGCTGGTGCTCTGATGCCGGCGTCTTGACCGCGAGTTTCATTCTCGACCTGCCTGATCCGAGCATCGGTCCGCGTTTGGCTCTGGCGGCTGGCTTGGCGCTCTGTCATGCCATCGAAGATGAGCTTGGCACCGATATCGGCTGCCGCATCAAATGGCCCAATGACGTCTATCTGCAGGATCGCAAACTGGCTGGTCTGCTGTGCGAGGGACGTTTTCTGGCTGGCGGTTTGCGGGCAGTGGTCGGTATCGGCTGCAACTGCGATCCCCAGTGGAACGATCTGCCGCCAGACTCGGCCTATACCGGTGGCAGTGCGCCGATCTCCCTGCGTGCCATCAGCGACCACCCCCCCACGCCACGGAAACTGTTGCCCGGAATCCGGCGCTACCTGCGGGAGGCGGCAGGTCTGCTGGCGGCGGGTGGTTTTTGTCAGCTGATTGGCGAATTGCGCGAACGGCATTGGTTGCGTGGGCTGGCTGTGCGGCTGCAAGATGGCCAGGACGTGATTGCCGATGAGGTTTTGGATGACGGTCGGCTGCAGGTGGTGCTGCCTGATGGCGGTCATCTGGCAATCGATTCCAGTCTCGCCATCCATGCGATCCACCACCATGGCGTTTTACGATAACCTGGTTGCTTCAGCACACGAGATATCAACATGTATCCAAGAACTCTGGCAGGAGAAGTGACGCTGATGCGCATGTTCCACCTGGTGTGTCGAGTATGAGAGATTCGCTATGAGTGGTTACAGTACGGCCACGCCACGCTTGCGAGTGGTTCTGGTCATTGCCATGGCGCCGGATGAGCGCGAGCAGTATCAGGACCGCGAGCACGAGATGAAGAGCCTGCTGGACACTGCTGGTGCCGATGTGTGCGCGGTGGCCAATCAGTTTCTGGCCAAACTCAGCAATGCGACCCTGATCGGTTCCGGCAAAATCGAGGAAGTGCGACGTCTGGTGGAGGTGCATCAGGCCGATGAAGTGATCTTCGATTGCGATCTCTCACCATCCCAGGAGCGCAACTTGGAGCGGCAGCTGCGCACCCACGTGGTGGATTACAGCAGCATGATCCTGCATATCTTCGCCCAGAACGCTCACTCCCATCAGGCGCAGCTGGCGGTGGAATTGGCGCAGTTGGAATACAACCGCTCCCGCCTGAAACGCATGTGGACCCACCTCGACCGTATCAAGGCCGGCACCAATATGCGTGGTCCTGGCGAAAAGCAGCTGGAGGTGGACCGGCGTCTGATCGACAAGCGGATTGCCGAGTTGAAGCACAAGCTGCACACCATCGAGGCGCGAAAAGAACGTACCATCGCTGCTCGCGATGGCGTCAAAGTCTGCTTGGTGGGCTATACCAATGCCGGCAAGAGCAGTCTGATGAATGCCCTCACGGGCAAGGGAGTCCTGGCCCAGGACCGTCTGTTTGCGACCCTGGATACTCGCAGTGCGCGTCTGGAATTGGACCGCCGCTATAATGTGGTGCTCAGTGATACCGTTGGGTTCATCCGTAAACTGCCGCACGATCTGATCGCGAGTTTCCACGCCACGCTGTCGGAGGTGCGCGAAGCCGACCTGCTGCTGCACGTGGTAGATGCCTCGTTGCCCAGCATTGAGGAGCAGATCACGTCTGTGGATGTGGTTCTGTCTGAGATCGGTGCTCAGGACATCCCGACCATCATGGTGTTCAACAAGGTTGATCTCGACCATAGCGAGGTGGTGCTGCTGGCCTTCAAACAGCATTATCCCGGATCGGTGTTGGTCAGTGCCCAGAATGGTGATGGTCTGGAGCGTTTGCGCGATCGGATCATTGAGCATGTCGAAAGCCGGATTTCCTTGCTGCGGGTCAGCTACGACATTGCCAATGGCGCCTTGGATGCCTTCTTGCGTCGGCGAGCCAAGATCCGGCACGAAGATTTTACCGAAACCCACGGTATGCTGGTGATCGAAGCCGATCAGCAGCTGTGCGAAGAATTGCGCGGCCACCCGGAACTGCAGATGGAAGTGGTCGTCGAGGCGGGGGAAGGCGAGTACAAGGCCAAGCCGGAAAGGTTCGAGTTCCGGTTCTGAATCCGGTCAGAGGACACGCGGATAATGATCGACTTGTCTCTGCCAGCGCCGGAATTGGCGCCACGATTGCTTGGCTGCCATCTCTGCATCGGCAACCTGGATGCCATCATCGGTGAGACCGAGGCTTATCAGGGCAGCGAGGATCTCGCCTGTCATGCGTCCAAGGGACGGACCAAGCGTACCGAGGTGTTGTTCTGGGCCCCTGGCCACTGGTACTGCTATCTTTGCTACGGCATCCATGTTTTGGTCAACGTGGTCTGTCATCAGCAAGGGGTGCCGGCGGCGGTGCTGCTGCGCGGTGTTCGGCTTGGCGATGACCATTTGCCGGGCCCCGGTATTCTCAGCAAACGACTCGGGATCACCCTGGACGACCATGGCACGCTGGTCGGCGAGCGCATCACCCTGACTCCGGGGCAGGCACCGGAAGCGATTGAAACCGGCGTCCGTGTCGGCGTTGCCTACGCTGGGCCCAATTGGGCCAATCGGCCGTGGCGGTTCTGGGTGGCAGGCTTCCCGGCCAAACGGCAGATCGCCTATGGCCTTTGATTCTGGTGACCGGTAGACTGCTTCAGGGAGTCAGACGATGCTGTCATTCTTGAAGCGGCTCATGCCGTGGCTTCGGAGCGAGGAGCAACCGGATAACGGGCCGCTGCGCTACGATGTCGACATCACCGATTTGGGCGAGCGTGGTCTGGAGGTGGTGCTGTCGGTCAGCAATGCCGCCAATGATACGGTCCATCTCTGGGGTGGTGAGCTGGAAGTGGATTATGACGGCAAGGATGGGGGCGTACATCAGGTGGCCTTTGCCGATGCCGATCGGCGGGGACACATCCCCTTGGAGCCTGATGGTTTTATTCAGGGACATACGCATCTGGTGCCGCCGAAGCGCTATCTCCGCTTCCACTGCCGAGTGCATTTGGACTATGCTTTTGGTGATACCACCGCGCGGAAGCGCATCAGCCGCCGCTTGCGGACCGAAGCGATCCGCAAGCGTTGACGCATGGCCGGTCAAACCACGATACCGACATGAAATTTCAGGCCGAAACCCGTAATGGACTGCAGTTTTTCCAGGAGCTGCTGTTTCACCTGATCGATAACGAACTCGATAGTTACGATCTGCCCGCAGTCGATCTGCCGGTGGAGCTGTCGTGTTTTCCGGTACGTACCGCACGCTTTTGTAAAATAGTCAAGGTGGTTGAGCTGTTTTCGGAAGAAAGCGATGATGGCAAAGGGCGTGGTTTTATCTTCTATGATCAGGCGACTGATCTGAATTACGAGTTTACAGTCACCAAGCATGCGAACGGTATTACCGTGAGGAAGTTGGGGGTGGTCGATGTGCCCGGTGCCCAGGACGACTGACCCGGCACGGATCGGCATGTCGACCCACTGCCTAAAAAACCGACGAGCTGGCTCGTCGGTTTTTTAGGCAGCCGAAGGCGATGTGGATCGATCAGTTCACGACGCGCAGATCGCTGGCCAGGATGGTGGGAACGCCTTGATATTCGGCGGGCAGGTCGCCTTCGGTCGGCTTGGCTTGGCCGGTGACCCGAACCCGACGCCAGAACAGGCTGCGCAGATCCTGGGCATTCTGACCATTCACCTGGATGAACGCAGCCACACCGGCATCGCCGAGGATGGCGTACTGTCTCCCCAGTCCCGGGATATCGCGCTCTTCCAGCCAGCCTTCCACCACGGTTGCGCCGGGGACGCTGGCGACCGAGCTGCGTTGGACATTGTCCAATTCGGCAGCCGGCTGTTGCACTGGAGCTGGCTGTTGCACCGGAGCTGGTGCAGAGCTGGGCGCTGTTTGCTGGGCTGGCGTTGGCTCGGGGCTGGGTGTGGCTGGCTGCGGGGTACTGGCAACCGGTGTGCTGGGAGCTGCTTGCGGGGCTGGGGCCGGTGTTGCAGGCGTGCTGGTGGGGGCAGCCAGGGCCATGGTCGGTTCGACCGGTGCCATGCTGGCGCGCAGCATGCGGACGATGCCGGTGCGCAGGCGCTGGGCTTCCAGGCGGCTGCGCAGGGCGGGGTGTTCGTCCACTATTTTCTTCAACGGTTCCAACAGTCCGGCCCAGTCCAGGGTGTTGGCACTGGCACGGTCACGCTGATACACCGCATGGTATTCTGCGTAGATCTGCTGTACCTCGCTCCACAGCCGTTGAATGGAGGTCTGGGCGGTCTTCTGCGCGTCTTCCCGTTGCGCGATCACGGTCTGCACTGGGGCCGAGAGGTTCAACACGCTTTGGTACACATAGGCCGTTGCCGAGGGGGGGTAGACCGCCAGCCAGTCACCGACCTTGTGTCCTTTCCAGATCACCTCATCGCCAGCTGGGAGATCGGCCACGACATTGCTGGCGATGGTCGCGTCGGAGCGGACACGGCCACCATCGACCACCACCTGATAGATCTGTTCACGATCGGTCGCTTGGACCACTTTGTTGTGGATCCAGGCGTGACCCTGTTGTGGGAAACGGATCTTGTACCAGCCGGACTTGCCTTCCACCTTACCCAGGATCTCGACTTTGGTGCCGGGTTTCAGAGTGACGATCACGCCCGCATTGAGGCTGGGCCCATAGCGGATGTTACCATTCTTGGCCATGGTCACGATGGTCTGGTCCTGAGCGGTTAGCACACAGCAAAACAGCATGAGGAAGGGTATCGTCGCGCGCATAGGTCGTCTCCTGAGGGTGCGGTTCATGGTAGAAGTGGTGGGTAGGGCGCAACCGCAGCTAAATGCGATGCCCTACCAGTTCTTGACGCAGTCGTGGCCTGAGCTTTCAGCCTCACCAATCGGACCAGCGGTAGCCTTCTCCTGCTGTGTCGTTGTGTCACTGCGCTCGTTGGATCATAAGAGTGGTATGGATGACTTCCGGTTCACGGCCCGAGCTGACACCGCAGTGTGTCTACGGCCTTGCCAAGGACCGAAAGTCTCAACCATGCTCGGATCATGTCGACGCCCCATAGCCCTTTCCAGCGCTTGCTGCAGCAGACCAGTGAAGTCGCCAATCAAGATCCCCGTGCCGCTTTTGCGGAGTTGGACAGCTTGTTCGGTAAGAGCAGCTCGGCCGACGAGGTGCAGCAACTGTGTGCCTTCGCTGCCAATCTGGGTGGCGCGGTACTGGGCAACTTCGAAGAGACTCAAGAGCTGTTGGACCGCATGCTGGCGCATCCCGGCCTGGAGGATCCCGATGCCAGCGGCGTGCGTCGGTCCATTCTCCGAGCCAAAGCGGTGCTGTTCGATGTTGCTGGCGAGAGTGAACAGGCAGAAGCCCTGCGTGAGCAGGGGGTGACCAACGCATCGGAACAGTGCCGCCTGTCAATTATGACTGCGCAAACCTTTGCCGCTCGGCAGCTGCCGCAGAAAGCGGTGGCGCATCTGAAAAAGTGCGCGGCGCTGTGTCAGGAGTTGGCTGCGGATGATCCGATTGTCGGTCAGGTGACCACCATTGCGGTCAATCTGGTGCGAGTGGCGGAGCAGCAAACCAACCGGGCTCACGATCTGTTGTTGGCCGCCAGCTCGGCGGCCATGGAGAGTCTGCAGCGGGCCGAGGGCTGGCAGAATCAGCACATGGCTTATTTTCAGCGTGCTCGTGCGCAGTTGCACGTTGGCAACCCCACGGCGGCCTTGGTAGCAGTGCAACGCATGATGGCTTTGGAGCAGGAGCATGAGGCGGACTCGTTCTTCTGTTTCCAATCGGCACAGTTGGCCTGTCGCGCGCAGTTGATCCGTGGGCAAGTAAAGGTTGCCAAGGGAGCCTTGCAGGCTTGCCGTGATCTGGCCGCAGGGGTGCAGAATCCCGATTGGAAACGGCAATGCGGCCCGGCCCTGAAGGAGCTGGAGCAGTCCTACGCCACCATGACCGAGCGTTCCGGACAGCTTTAAACAGAGGGGGCGCTGTTCCCGTCGCACCCGCCAGCCGGGCTCCGGTCCTACGCTCCTTTGTCGCGATTTGCTTAGCTAGCGCGGTCATTTTTCGGCGCGCTTCGCGCATGATTGCCCAAAAGCGTCGCTCGGTCGGGGGGCCGACCGCAGGTCGTCGTGATTGGACGCGCTCGCTGTCCTGTCGTACGATTATACTAAAGCAGGTGCCAGATAGGACCCATCTGGCACCGCCGCCAAACGTATTGTAGACTCCCCCTGTTATGTGGTTCCGAACGAAATCGAAGCAGATCAAGGCGTCTGGTTTTACTGAGAATCTGATCGTGCGGCTTAATATGCAGCACGGTGAATTCGGCGATCAAAACGATCGCTTGGTGGTGGAAAGGCTGAATTCCCGGTGTCAGGAGCTGCTCGCTGAAACCGGTGTGATCTGTAAAGGCGATGAATACGCCCAAGGCGAGGCGCGCTTGCTGTTCGTCTGTCCCGATGCGGCGGTCGCCTGGCAGGCCATCAAGGGGGCTGTGCTCAGTCGCTTCGAGAGCTTTCCCATTCGGGTCGAGATCGAATACGACCTGGAGAAGCAGGAGGACTTGGCCAAGACCACCGCGGTGCAACGGCGGCGTCCGGTAAAGCCCTTGTCATTTCCCCCAGCGCGGTCATAGTCGGCGGCCATGCAGACGCAGCAGTTCCAGATTATCAGCGAGCTCATTATTATCGCGGCCACCTAGCCAGCGACGCTCGCTTCATTTTCCCACTCATTCCAGGGTCATCCGCGAGCGCGGATGACCCTTTTTGCGTTCAAGGACCTACCATGACCCGTTCCATCGAAGTTTACGATACCACCCTGCGTGACGGCACTCAGGGAGAAGGCGTCAACCTGAGCCTGGAGGACAAGCTATACCTGACGCGTATCCTGGATGATCTGGGGGTCGACTTCATCGAAGGCGGCTGGCCCGGTTCCAACCCGAAGGATGAGGCGTATTTCAGACAGGTGCAGGAGATGGCGCTGCGGCATGCGCGTATCGCCGCCTTTGGCTCCACCCGTCGTGCCAAGCTGGCAGCAGCTGACGATCCCAATTTGCAGAAATTGGTCGCTTCCCAGGCCGGCGTCTGCACGATCTTTGGCAAGACCTGGGATCTGCATGTTACCGAGGCCCTGCGTATCAGTCTGGACGACAACCTGGCGATGATCGCTGATTCGGTGGCGTATTTGCGCGCCGAAACCGGTCGGCCGGTATTCTACGATGCGGAGCATTTTTTCGACGGCTGGAAGGCCAATCCCAGTTTTGCTCTGGATACCCTGCAGGCCGCGCACGAAGCCGGGGCCGAACGCCTGATCTTGTGCGATACCAACGGCGGCAGCCTGCCGAGTGACATCGAAGCGGGCATCGATGCCTTGCGCCAACGCCTTGGTGACGTGGCGCTGGGCATCCACGTCCACAACGACGGTGGCCTGGCAGTGGCCAATACGCTGGTGGCGCTGCAGGTTGGTGCGGTCCAAGTACAGGGGACCATCAATGGTGTTGGCGAACGTTGCGGCAATGTGGATCTGTGCGCGGTGCTGGCCAACTGTGAATTGAAATTGGCTTACAGCTGTCTGCCGCCCGGTCGGCTGCAGGACCTGACGCAGGTCAGCCGAAGCGTTTGGGAGCGGATCAATCAGGTGGGGCCGATCAATCAGCCCTATGTCGGCAAGGCGGCTTTTGCCCACAAGGGTGGCATCCACGTTTCGGCGGTGCAGCGCAATGCCCTTACCTATGAGCACGTGCAACCGGAGAGCGTCGGCAATACCCGTCGGGTCCTGATCTCGGAATTGTCGGGCCGCAGCAATGTGCAAGCCAAGTTGTCGAACCGCTATCCCGAATTAAAGGATGCCACTTTGATGGCCAAGGTGCTGGACGATGTTCAGACCAAGGAAAACGATGGCTACAGCTACGAGGCGGCCGAGGCCAGTTTCGATCTGATGGTGCGTCGGCACGTCAATAAGTACCGGCCGCTTTTTGACCTGCATTATTACCGGGTGCACGGTCTGGGCACCGATCAGAGCGAGCAGGCTCCTCATCTGGTCGAAGCGATCTGTAAATTGACCGTGCGCAATCCGGGCGGTAATGGCGATGGCGACCTGCGCTTGTTCGTAGCCGAGGGCCATGGTCCGGTGGATGCTTTGGCGCACGCCTTGATGCAGGCTCTGACCCCGGCTTATCCACAATTGGAAGATATCCATCTGATCGACTACAAGGTGCGCGTGGTCAACTCCGCTGACGGTACGGCGGCCAAGGTCCGGGTGCTGATCGAGCATCGCTTCCGTTCCACCTCCGAGCGTTTCAGCACCATCGGAGTGAGCGAGAATATCATCGAGGCCAGCTGGAATGCCCTGGTAGAAGCGGCGACCTTTACGGTGCTCAGCCGGGAATAAAAGCGAGTCGCATTCGGTGTGCCGTCGATAGTTGACATCATCGTATCAGCGGGAGGCAAGGCGGTGTATGGTCGCCGGACCTGGTATCAAGGAGCCGAGTAAACAAACCGGGCGCCGCCCGGTTTGTTTACTCAGCCGAATCGTCGACATGGCCGTCTTCGCCATACTTCGGCGCCTGGCGTTGATTTTGGATCAATTGCCGCAGATGGTCGACCAGCTCGCGGAGGGGTTTACAGATTTCGTCCTGGGCCTGCAGTTGCTGGCCGATGACCTGCATGGCGTGTATCCGCGAAGGTTCCGACTCGGCCCGGAAAATAACCATGCGGCCGTTCTCTGACATGGAAAAACCGTTGTACAGCTGTGGTGATTGCACTTCGCGCCGGATCAGGTTGTATTGCAGGATGGAGTAGCTGCCCTGAGCCCGGTGGTGGAAGATATAGGCGACGTCCTCACCGTTAGGCGAGCGCAGGATTTTGACAAATTCCATATGGTCGGTGTCGTAAGGGAACACCTTGTGGCTGCCGTCGGCAAGATAATAGCCATGCAAACTTATCGTTGCACGGCTGGTGGAGCGGTGTTGGCAAAGAGACAGGGTCTCTCCACTTTCGTGAGAGACCCCGTTGCATGCCGTTTGGCTCGAGTTGGCTCGTTCGGGCTGGGTTTCGACACTCATCCGCGCGTGACGCCGCCTTCCATCAACATCGCACGCATGTAGCCACCTAGGGCCCGGGCCTTGTCTGGGCATTGGTCGATCAGGTTGTGCCGTTCTTCGGGATCGTCGTCCAGGTTGTAGAGCTCGTCGCTGTCATTGATGGTGTGGGCAAATTTCCATGGGCCTTGGCGGATGGCGTCAAAGCCTTCCATGCGGACGGCGACGAAGTCGCGATGGGTGTCGGTTTCGTCGCGGAGGATCGGGGCGAAGCTCTGGGCATCAATGCGTTGCACTGGTGGTACGCCAGCGAGATCGCAGATGCTAAGACCAATATCGATCAGCTCCACCAATTCGTCGCAGGTGCCGGGGCGGATGCCAGGGCCGGCGGCGATCAGCGGGATGTGCCAGGCACCTTCGTAGGGGACGTGTTTGGTCAGCTGTCCGTGATCACAGAGCATTTCGCCGTGGTCGGCGCTGAAAATAATATAAGTACGGTCTGCTTGACCGGATTCCTCAAGAGCAGCGATTATTTCGCCGACGGCGTCGTCGATGACGGTGATGGCGGCGCAGTATTGCCGCTGCATGCCGAGGACCTGTTCCGGGGTCCATTGACGCGCACGGCGACGGACCCGTTCCGGCTTGGTGTTGAGGTCGCTGGAAATAGGAGGAGGCATGTCAGCGTGGCGATAGCGATCGGCATATTCGGTCGGCGGGTCGAAGGGGTCGTGTGGTCCGACAAAGGTGACGAAATAATGCCAGGGGTAATCGCTTGGGGCCTGGCGCAGCCAGTCGGCGGCGCGGACGCTGATCGAACAGGAATTCGAGTCCCTGAGCGGCGTCGGCGCGGTGGCCCAGCGCTGCGATGTGAGTGCCGAACACCTGGCTCGGTTGTTTGTCCGTTACACTGGTGAAGGACCCAATAAATTATTGTTCCGTCTGCGCATGAACAAAGCCGCGCACCTGTTGACCGACAGCAACCAATCCATTGCCGATATTGCCGAAGATGTTGGTTACAACGACGCTTTTGCTTTTTCCAAGGCTTTCCGTCGTGGCTTTGGCTGTTCACCACGCAGCTATCGCGATCGGGCATAACCTGGTTTTGGGCGTTTCGCAAAGGCTCGCTCAGCGACCATGGTCGCTTCGAGAGTCTGGGACCGGAGCCCGGCTGATAGGTGCGAAGGACGTCACGAAAAGGCAATGTCACTCCTGCTGGCAACATCAACCGTGATAGACCTCGGCCGGTTGCTGGAAGCCGGCCATGCGTGCCAGGAGCCGCAGTTGGAGCAGTTCAGCCAGCAGGGTCGGATCCGTGCTGCGTACCAGCCGTCCTGGCTGCGGATGTCCATGCGGATCGGTTCCTTGAAGACCAGTTGGTTGCCCTCGACGGCGACCACTTCGTGGTATTCCAGGAACCAGATGTGACCGCCCCGGTAGTTCTTGGTGACGTGGGGCTGGCAGTACCAGTCTTCAACCGATCTATCGGAATTCTCCGGCATGTGGATCAGGACCAGATCGCCGACTGCGAAGCTGTTGGCGCGGTGACGGCGGTGTTGATCGACGCTGTCGGTCTGCCTGGTGTCGCGGCCATCGCCGTGGGCTGTCTGGTCGGGGTCGCCATCGGTGCCTGGCACGGTTTCTCGGTTTCTGCTGGCAATATATCGTGAAGGGTCTGATCCTGCTGCTGGCGGTCAGGGTGGACATGGCCTATCGCCGCAAAGGGGCGTAGGCAAAATCGACAGAGCCGGCCAGGGGTGGCTTCAACGCGTGCTGGTTTCGATCTGATTAAGCAGTTCGCGCCGGTGGAATGGCTTCTGGAGAAAGCCGATGGCACCGGCGTTGAGCAGTTCCTGGGTCTTTCCGTCCAGGCTGAAGCCGGACGCTATCAGAACCTTGACTTGGCCATTGATCGATCGCAAGGCGTGGAAGCAGTCGGCGCCATCCATCTCTGGCATGACCAGATCCAGGATCACCAGATCGAAGTCGTCGGGGTCCGCTTGGTAGATCAGGACGGCCTGTTTGCCATTTTCCGCCTCGGTCGTGCGGTGGCCGGATTTCTTCAGCATGGCGCGAAGGGTGGCGCGCATGATTGGTTCGTCGTCGACCATCAAAATATGCAGAGACCGATGGATCAACCTGGTATCCGTTGAATTCTCCGGATCATCCTCGTCTGTCGTGATCAGCGGCAGTAGCAGGTGGGCGGTAGTGCCGATGCCAACCGCCGACTCGAAATGGATGTGGCCACCATGGTTGGTGACAATGCCGTAAACCGAGGCCAGGCCCATGCCGGTGCCTTTGCCGATGGTTTTGGTCGTGAAAAACGGCTCGAACAGATGCTGTTTCACCTCGTCGCTCATGCCGCAGCCACTGTCGGTAATGTGGATTTCCAGGTAGTGCCCAGGTTTCAGGCTTGGTGGATGGTGTTCGGTTAGTTCGATGTTTGTGGTGCTGTACCGGAGTTGGCCGCCTTCCGGCATGGCATCGCGAGCATTGACGCCCAGATTCAAAAGGGCGCTTTGCAGTTGCGAGGCATCTCCTTGAGTGACCGATCGCGATGCTGACAGCTTCGTTTTCACGTTGATGCGCTTGTCGATGGAACGACCCAAGATCTGAACGGTTTCCTCGATCAGCGCATGCAGATCGACCGATTCGGAACGAAATTTTCCCTTTCTAGCAAAGGCCAGCAGCTGACGTGTCAAATCGGCAGAGCGTTCGGCGGCTGTTTGAATCCCGTTGGCATATTCGATCAGTTTCGGATCTGCCAGCTGCAAGCTCAGTAATTCGGCGAAACCGAGAATGCCGCTGAGCTGATTGTTGAAATCGTGGGCAATACCACCGGCCAGCTGTCCGATGGCATCCATTTTCACGGACTGTCGCAGTTGGTTTTCCAGTTGATAGCGATCGGTGACGTCGATACCGATGGCCCAGCGCGACCAGCCTGGAATGGGCATGGAGACCGAAACACTGGACCAGGTAATGGTGCGCTGCACGCCGCTTTTGGTGGTCAGGGTGAATTCCAGATAGCGGTAATCGCCATGGATCGCAGCAAACGAATCCAGCATCTCTTGGCGATAATCAGCATCTGGATAGAGCAGTTTCAGCGCTTCCGGGTTACCGACGATCTCCTCGGCCGAATAGCCGGTCACCCGTTCGCACTCCTCGTTCCACTCGACGATCAGGCCCTGGTCGTCATAGGCATCCAGCAGCACCGGCATGGAACTGAGCACCTGTTGCATGTGCTTTTCTCGTCGTTTTATGGTGGTGAATGCATGCGACAGGCGAGCCGACATGCGATTGAAGGTGATCGCCAGTAGGCCCAATTCATCGCGTCTGGTTATTCTGGCCTGCTTACCCCACTCTCCTTCGCGTAGATGGGTGACTGCCTGGACCAGATCGAGAATTGGCTGGGTGAAATCACGCGCCAGGTAAATGGCCAAGCCAAGCGCGATGATCAGTATGGTGCTGGCTGCGATCAGGTTGGCGTACAGGTTGTCGTATATCGGAGCCAGGGCTACGGCTTGATCCTGTTCGACTAACATGGCCAAGTCCAGGCGTGGCAGCCAGTGCGAGACGCTGAGCACCGGCACATGGTGATAATTGATGGTTCGTAGGCGTTGGCCTTGGCGCGTTTGCAGCACCAATTCAATGGCCGGTGAATGCACAAAAGCGGCTCCGGCCTGATAGCTGGGATACCGGGAATCCGTGATCAGGATATTGGCGGTATTCACCAGGTAACTTTCACCGCTGGTGTCAAGGCCCGTGCGTTCTTGCATGATGGCATACAAGTGCTCGGCTCGGGCTCTTGCTGCCAGCAGGCCGATCAGACGGTGGTGCTGGTCAACGATCGGTTCGATGGTCAGGATGGCATCCATACGGGCACCGCTGGCGGAAAAGGTTTGTTCGGTGGTAATGGTACATGGCCCACACAGACCACGTTCGAACCAATTATAAAGCCGACGGGAGGCACCTTCCAACTGGGCATCGGTACAAACGATCACGCAACCATGCAGGTCGACGATCAGCAGCTGGTCCAGAGAATCAGCATCGCGGACGGCCTCTTGCAGTGACTGGCGGAGTTCATCAAGGGATGTCGTTCTGGATCCCGTTGTCAGCAGGAGTTGCCTGGTCAGTTGCTCATCATGATGACTCAGGCTCAGCCGGGCCTCCACATGCAGTTGATCGACCCATTGGCCGATTTGCTGGGCTTTGAGCTGTGCGATGGTTCCGAGTTGTTCCAACACCTGTGCTCGACCCTGTTGGTAGGTGGCCAGCAGCGAAGCGGTTATGGTCGCCAGACTGCCGAATGCGGCCACGCCTAAGCAGACCAGCAGGAGGCGGGTTTGGATGGACCAGGCGCGAGCATCCTTCTGCCTGCTCATGGTTGGTCATCCATCCGGCCTTGAAGCGTGACGATTTTCTGCGGACAATAGACGATCGGTGGAAGCGTTTGTCCGGTCAGGAGACGAAGGGTTGTTTCCAGGGCGATCGCGCCAGTTCCATAGGCATGAGTGTCGACGGTCCCGGTCAGTTCACCGTCACGAATGGCAGTCATGGCCACGGCAATGCCATCGGTGCCGACGATGGTCAACGGGCGCTTCTGAGGCAAACGTCTGACCGCCTCGCAGGCGCCGAGGGCCATGTTGTCGTTGGTGCAGTAGACTCCGATCAGATCCGGAAATTCGCGCAGCAACCTGGTTGTCTGCTGCATGGCTTGATGATGATCCCAGCCTGCTGCAACCTCGGTTTCCAGTCGATGTTTGATGCTCAGGTGGTCTCGGAAGCCACGGGCGCGTTGCATGGCGGCATAGCTGTTTGGCGGGCCATTGATAAGGGCGAATTGACCACCATCAGGATGTTGTTGGCGCATCAGGGAGGCGGCCAAGCGTCCGCTCTCGTATTGTCGCACGCCAACCAGGTATTCGACACCGGCGCTGTCAGCCTCATTGATATGAACCACCAGCAGGCTGTGATCACGCGCTTTTTGGATACCGACAGTCAGGTTGTCGTCGGTTTGCGGCGCAACGATCAGGGCGTCCAGATCCAGTTTCAGCAACTCAGACAGTGCTTCGGCTTGGCCATCGGGGTCATTCTCCGCGCTTCCTGCCAGGATGCTCAGGCGCGTATCGTAGAGTCGGGCCTCTTCGTGGATGCCCTGGGCCAGCAACTGCCAGTATTGATTGCCGAAATTCTTCAGCACCACACCGATGTGGAACGGCAATCGTCCTGGTAGCGGTGGCAGGCTTTGCGCCACCGCGCGATAGGATTTGGCCGCCGGGTGGTGGTCGAGGTTGCCATCCTGAATGATGGGTAAGCGGTGAAACATGATGCTCGGCGAGGCAGGGCGCGAGCAGAAGAACAGCGCAAGGCCTGCCACCGCTGCAGGCAAAACCAGTAGATGAAACCATGACCGACGCACGTGTGACATTACCTATCTGATACCGTCCGTGGCGCACAGATGCAAGCGAGTGGTGTGTTTCAGTGATCCTGAAACCTCTGCTGGCCGCGACATGCCACGGGAAGAAAGCGCCGAAGGCCGAGCGCCGACGGATACCATCAAATCCTTGCGTTCCGGGCGGCGCCCGGTTTGTCGCCCTGGCGACTCATTGGCATGACTGGTCGAGCCGAAAAGATCCTTTAGCCCTGGCCGCAGGCTCCGACACTGCTCGGCAGCGAGAAGCGATCATGACAGGTTCGGCGGCAAAACTGGTGTTGGGGACGGCGGCGATCGGGTTGGATTATGGCCGTGAGCATGCGGATGGAACACAGCCACGGCGTCCTGATGAGCGCGAACTCCGTGCACTGCTGGCGGCAACTCGCCAAGTTGGTATTGCCTGTTACGATACGGCACCGGTCTATGGTGATGCCGAAGAGCGCCTCGGTGGTCTGCTGAAGCGTGGCGAGCAGGTGTGGAGCAAGCTCGATCCGAGCATCCATCCCGCCGCCAGCCTGGAGCGCAGCTGTGCTCGTTTGGGACGGCGGATCGATAGCCTGCAATGGCATAACTGGAGCGAAGGGCTGCTGGAGGATCAGGGCTTTCTCGATTCCTGGGCTGAGATGACTCACATGCACGATGCCAAAAGCTTCGGTGCCAGTACTTATGGCAATGATGCTGCGTTGGCAGCGGTGCGTAGCGGCTGCTTCAGTCTGGTGCAGGTGGAATGGAACCTGCTGGATCAGCATGTGGTGGCCTTGATCGGTCCGGAGGCCAGGCGTCGTGGCGTGCGCGTCGCGGTCCGATCAGTCTTTCTGCAGGGACTTCTGGCCGGTCGCCAAGCGCCGGATGCGGGCCTGGTGGATGTCGTGGATCGAGTGGGTTCGCTGGCCCACGACTGGCACCGGCCCTTGCCGGTACTCGCTCTGCAGGCGGCGTTGGAACACCCGCAGATCGATCACGTGATTCTTGGCTTCGATCGTGCTGAGCAGGTGGATGTGGTGCATGAAGCAATGCAGCAACCGGCTTTGACCACCGAACAGTGGCAGGCACTCTGGCAACTGCATCTCGGCCCGCCAGCCACCGACCCGAGGAATTGGCCATGAGTATGGATCCCGATAGCGTTCGCGCCCATTGGCAAGATTGGGCAGGTCGTTTCGGTGGTGGTTTGCGCGCCACCACCAAGACCGCCACCATCAAGGCCCTGGAATTGGCTGCTGCCGAGCGTGCCATTCGCCAGAATCTTGGGCGTGAGCCTGCCCGCCTGCTGGAAATCGGCTGTGGCAACGCCTTCAATCTGGTGCATCTGGTGCATGCCTTTGCTGGCTGCCAGGCGACCGGCATCGACTATATTGCCGATATGGTTGGCAATGCTTGTAACAATATCGAACAGGCGGAGGTGGTCGATCGGGTCCAGGTTTTCGAGGGCGATGCCAGTCAACTGGATGATCATCCCGAATTGCAAGACAACTACGATGTCGTTTTGAGTAATCGTTGTCTGATCAATCTCAAACCTTGGGAGCTGCAGGCCCAGGCTATCAATCAAGCGGCGGCCAAAGTGGCCCCTGGTGGTCTGTTCATCGTCATCGAGAATATCGTCCATTTGCATGCCGGTCAGAATCACCTGCGGCAACGGGTGGGGCTGCCGGTGCGGGAGCCAGCCGCCTTCAACCTTTTTCTGGCAGAAGAACAATTATGCCAGCAGGCCCAGCGGCAATTGTCGTTGGTTCGAACGGATGATTTTGGCAGTCTGCACGACCTACTGCTCTATGTGCTGGTGCCCATGTGCAACGGTGGCGAAGTGGATTACGAACATCCTCTGGTGGAAGCCGCCACCCGTCTGAGCCTGGCCTGCGATGGCGATCTGGGGTGCGGCAGTTACGGACAGAACCGCTTGTATGTGTTCCGACGTGACGGCTGAACATTGGCTGTTTTGCGATATGGACGGCACCCTGGCTGACAGCATCGGGGTGCTGCGCGATGTCTTGGCCCGGTTTCTGACCGAGGCCGGTCGGTCGTGGGATGAACAGCTGTTTGCGACGCTCAACGGTGCCAGTCTCGATGGCATTGTCAGTGCTCTGAGAGCCCGAGGCTTGCGTGGCAGCCATGTTGCGATCAAGGCACGGTATCTTGACGAATTGGCTAACTGTTACCGGCAGGTGCCGCCCATGCCCGGCGCGCAGGCCTTGCTGGATACGGCACGGCAATCAGGTTGTCGATTGGCGCTGGTTACCGCGGCCGAACAACGTTGCGCCAAAGGTTGGTTGCAGGCGCGCGGCTGGCGGGAGCTATTCTCCTTCATCGTCGGCGGTGATCAGGTGGCACGGGCCAAGCCGGCGCCGGATCTCTATCGCTTGGCAGTGACGCGCAGCGGTGCCGATCCGGCACGGGTCGTAGTACTGGAGGATTCGCCCAACGGGGTACAGGCGGCGCTGTCGGCAGGTCTCAGCTGTTGGAGTGTGGGTCTGGACACGGTCGGTGCCTTGCCCTGCGCAGATTTGCACGCAGCCAGCAATCGCCTGCGACAGCGCCGTGCAGAAGCGTGGCCAATCGCGCGCGGACCGGTGCAGGTGGTGGAGGTTCCGGCTGAGCAGCCCGACGGCGATCGCCAGCGGCGTATCGATCAGATCTGGCAACAGGCTTGTCGGGAACGTCCGGATTTGTTCAACGGCCCCATTCTGGCGATGGTGGACTGGTCCTGGGTGGACGGCGGTATCCAGCTACGGGCCCGCAGATCGTGCTATGCCGAGTGGCTCGCTGGACATCGAGATTCCAGCTTGGCCATGGCCACGGTGGCCATTACCGGTGGTGTTCGTTCACCGAACAGGGAATGGTTGATCGGGCGACGGCAACAGGTGTCGAGCTGGTCCCAGCACTGGGAATTGATTCCTGGTGGTGTCCTGGAACCGGGGGTGTCGTGTACCGATCATGCGAAACAGGAATTGCAGGAAGAATGCGGTCTCCAGGCATGCAGCGCATGCAGCTTCGGCCTGTTGTACGATGCCGGCTGTCCGGCTTGGGACATTGCCGTCGATCTGGGCTGTGCCTCCGGTGGCATACGTCCGAGTAGCGAACACAGCGAGATCCGCTGGTGCAAGGCAGATGAAATGAAGCGCCGTTTGGGAAAATGGGTGCCAACCGTCCAGGCCTGGATGGAATTAATGGGATTGTCGAAACGGTCAAGCGAAGGCTACGTCTGAAGGGGGTGTAACCGCAGTGTGATGGACCCGGACCTTTCCCAACGCAAGCCAGTTGGGGTTGAAAATACGGGAAATCGGATTCCCAGGCTTGCTTGCGACCCTGGGTACCCTGTCCCGGAGAACCGACTACCCCAGCGGGCTTGCATCGGAAAAGGCCCGTTAGGGCCCGTCAAAAAATAAACATTACATTTTGCTTGATCTTTTGCCGCCCTTCTGCGTTGCTTATCGCTCACATATGCCCGATATGCTCACTCTTCGCGCCTTGAAGGATCGACAAAATCTCTGCGCGATCTGTAACGTTTATTTTTCCGCACCCTTAGCAGCCGCTCGGTTCCATCATGTTACGGTCGCATCTATTGCAGGCATCCGGACAAAGGGAAGGGGATCAACGAATGAAATCCATGGCCATCGATACCGACCGAGGGCAGGTGCTGATCGGTCGCGGTCAACCGGCGCTTTTAGTGGCGGAACTGTCAGGGAACCACAATGGTTCCAAACAACGAGCGCTGGAATTGATCCACGCTGCAGCCGAATCCGGCGCTGATGCGGTGAAACTGCAAACCTACACTGCCGACACCATCACCATGGATGCCGATCATGCCTGTTTTCGCATGGCGGCAGGTCCCTGGGCCGGCCGGCAATTGTATGAATTGTATCAGGAGGCCGCTACTCCCTGGGGATGGCATGCCGACCTTTTTGCAGAAGCCAAAAAACGAGGCTTGCTCTGCTTCAGTGCGCCTTTTGATGCTTCGGCGGTGGATTTTCTCGAGGACCTCGATTGTCCGGTCTACAAGATCGCCAGTTTCGAGGTGATCGACGAACCACTGTTGGTGCGGGTTGCCGCCTGCGAAGCACCGGTGATCTTATCAACGGGCATGGCCACATTGGCGGAGATTGCACGCGCGGTGGAATTGTTGCGCAGCGGTGGCTGTCCGACCCTGGCGCTGTTGGCTTGTGTCAGTGCCTATCCGGCTCCGGCGGGGGGTATGCGTCTGCGTCGCATTCCGGTTCTGAGTCAGACCTTCAATTGTCCCGCGGGCTTGTCTGACCATAGCCTGACGCCAACCGCCTCGGTTGCCGCCGTTGCCCAGGGAGCTCAGATCATCGAAAAACATTTGACCCTGAGCCGTGCCGATGGCGGGTCGGATGCGGGTTTCAGTCTGGAGCCCGAGGAGTTTGCTACTTTGGTGCAGGCAATCCGGGATGCCGAAGCCGCCTGCCGCGAAGGGCAGCTGTTTGGTGTGGCGGTTGAAGAGCAGCCGATGCGGGCTTACCGCAAGAGCCTCTTTCTCGCTCGGGATATGGATGCCGGCGAATCGCTGATGCCTGACGATATCCGTTGCGTCCGGCCTGCCGACGGCCTGCCACCGGCAGACCTGACCAAGATCGTCGGTCGTCGCCTGCGGCAGCCGGCCAGACGTGGGACGCCGCTGTCGTGGGATTTGGTGGTGTGATCGATTCGACGGAGTCTTTCGCGGAGGGCCAACCGATTCCTCGAAAGTCCATGGCTAATGCCCAGGAGTGATCGGCAAACCACAGAGAGCGGTTGATTCGATATCCTCTGCGTCCTCTGTGGTTGAAATGAAATGGCCTGTGCTGTTATCCGATCGCGCTGAAGCGTTGTCGGACTCGATCAGGCTGGCCAGTTGAAGCGGCTGCCGGTATTCTGCTCGGCGTAACGTAGCAGGCGGATATCGTCGGCGGCCTCGGCAATGGTGACCAGTTGACTGGGGTAGTCACCGCCCTGTTCGACGTGCTTGGCGAATTTTCCGTAATGATTGCCGGCTTGGTTCTCGATTTTCCAGGCCTTTTTCTCGCCGTTGCGGCTGGCGATCAGGCTCCATTCGCCGTCGTGATCGCCGATGGTGAGCATCCAACCCTGATCGCTGATCAGGAAAAACTGATCGATGTGCTCGCGGTCGTTGCCCTCGGTGCCGTGCACGGCCAAATCGGCGGCCCAGGTGATGAACAGATGTGTACTGGCGCCGGTGGAGAAATCCACCTTGAGGGTTTCAGTATCAGCACAGGCGATATCGGTTTTGTGGACGTGACTGTCGGAAAAATAGGTGCCGGCGATGATGGCGCTGCCGGCAAGGAAACGGGCGGCGTTCAGATTGTGGATCATGGCATCCATGAAGGGGCCGCCGTTGCGCTCGGGGTCGGTGGCCCAGTCGTTCCACTGCGGGTAGTGGTGCAGCCAGTCCTGCTTGTATAGCGCCAATGCGCCAATTTCGCCAGAGGTAAGCGCGCGCTTGGCGGTATCGACAATGGGGTTGCCGGTGCGGGAGTAGATCACCCCGCAGGCGACACCGCTCTTGTTGATGCCCTCTTCGATGCGGTCGACCTCGGCGACCTGGGCTGCCAGTGGCTTGGTGGTCAGGATGGGCTTGCCGGCAGCGGCCGCGCGCAATAGTAAATCGGTCCGGACCCAAGGGGGTACGAACAATGCGATGGCGTCGACCTGATCACTGTCGATCAGCGCTTCGGCGCTGGCGGCGACCGAGCCCCCCAGCTTTGCGGCGAATTTCTCTGCCCGTGCAGTATTGGGGTCGAATAGGCTGGTGACGTCAACGCCAGCCGCGTTTTCTATGCTGCCGGCCTGCCAACGCAGAAAATCGCCGCAGCCGATGATGCCGAGTTTCATATGATATCCTTGTGGGAAAAAGTATGTGCGTGACAATAAGCGTGTTTCGATTTCAATTGGCTCTGTGCCGCTCTCGCAATGCGGAAACGTTTAGCCTGCTGTTATTTCGCGCTGAGCAGATCAGCGGCGGTGTCGTAGGCTTTCAGTAGTTTCTCGATAATACCGTCGGCGCCGGGATCGTTGACCTTGCGGCTGGCCTCGGCGTCGAACCAAGCCAGGGTCCGCTTGATGCCTTCTGAGAAGCGAATGGTGGCGCAGAAATCCGGCACAAAGCGTTTGATCTTGCTGTTGTCGAAAATCGTGCTGACGGCCTTGTCGCCCTGCAGGTCGCCTTCTTCCCAGGGTGCGGCCTTGGCGATCAGCTCCGAGGGCAGGTGTACGATGTTGGCTTCCACGCCGACGGCAGCGGCGATGGCCTGGTACATCTGATCCCAGTTGAGGATTTCGTCGGTGGTGATGTGGAAGGCGTGACCAATGGACTGCTGATGCCCCAGCAGACCCACCAGTCCCTTGGCGAAATCGTCGGAGTGGGTGACCGCCCACAGCGAGGTGCCATCGCCGTGCACCACCACGCGTTTGCCCTCCAGCATGCGCTGAACCACGGTGTACTGGTTCCAACAGAAGGGGATGGGAATCACGGTGTCATAGGTCAGCGAGGGCCGGACGATGACGCCGGGGAAGCCCTGCTCCCGCAGAGCGCGATTCAGCCGGTCTTCGGCTTCGATCTTCTTGCGGCTGTATTCCCAGTGCGGATTGACCAGCGGGGTGTCCTCGCGGATCCAGGGGGTGGTGGCCGGCTTCTGGTACACCGATGCCGATGAGATGAAGATGTATTGTTTGCAGCGACCGGCGAACAAACGCATGTCGCGCTCGATGTCCGCGGCGCTGAAGGCGATGAAGTTGACCACGGCGTCGTATTCCTGGCCGTAGGTGGCCTTTATGACCGCAGCTTCGTCTTTGATGTCGGCCACCACCGACTCGGCACCGTCGATATCGATGGGCTGCTTGCCGCGATTGAGCAGGTGCAGCTCCATACCGCGCGAAATGGCCAGGCGGGAACAGGCGGCCGAGATATTGCCAGTGCCGCCGATGAACAGGACCTTCATGTTGTACTCCTCGTATGCAGATGGAGCGGGCATGCTAGAAGGCGGATCTTGGTTGACCAGCGTGGGAGACGACCGTACTTGTACTTTTGTGATTCACCGGGTGCGCTGGGACTTCGACGATGTAGCCGATCGGCCCGTGGTCTGCCACGTGACTCAGGCCTTCTATCCGCCTGGATATGCCTTCCATCTGCACGACCATGACTACGCCGAGTTCTTTCTGGTGGAGCAAGGTCCGGGTCGAAACCTGTGGCAGAATGGCCGCGAAACCGAATTGCGGACCGGTGATCTCGGCTTTGTCGCGCCGAATCAGGTGCACGCCCTGGCGGCGGGGGGCCAGCAGGCGCTCACCTTTTTGAATCTGGTTATCCCGCTGTCGCTGTATGCGGAATTGCAATCGCGTTATCACGAGGATTGGCCCTGGTCCGATGGCTTGCGTCTTTTCCATCTACCGGCAGACGAGGCGGAGCGGCTGCGTCGGGGTCTGCGCCATTTGTTGGAGCCGGCGGCTTGCTGTTCCCGTTTGGCGGTGGAGTCCTTGGTCCTGCAGGCTTTGACCCTCGCCAGGCGTTTGGCGCAGCAAGCGGCTTGGCCAGCCTGGCTGCAACGGTGCCTGCGCTACCTGGATGAGCCGGACGGTTTGAAGGGCGGGGTTTCCGGCCTGGCTGATCTGGTCGGCTGTTCTCGTGAGCATCTGGCCCGTAGCATCAAAAAGCACCTCGGCATCAGCGCGCGCGATCTGGTGACCGAACGTCGTCTGGCTGCTGCGGCCAACCTGTTGCGCAGTAGCTCTGACGATCCGGCCGACATCGCGTATCGCTGCGGCTATTCGAATACCAGCAATTTCTATCGCCTGTTTCGACGGCAGTTTGACTGCACACCCAGGCAGTATCGCCTGCGGCACGATTCGCGCTTTGTGTGAGCTGGCCCCGTAATGGCCTCGCTCCATGCGTCGGCGGCGATGGCGGCGGGAATGCCTGGCCGACCATAGCCGGAGCCGCCCAGGCGGAACACGGTCATTCCAATGAGACCCCTCGTGGGTTCCCGGGTGACGTCCGGTTTGTGGACCTCCCCAAGCCTCAATTGCGCAGAAACGGTGCCAGGCGATCGTCCCATTCCAAAAGCAGGGACGAGTTGCCGTCATCCAGGGACGTCTGGTTCTTGTCCACCCATATGGTGACATGAGCGCTGTAGAGGACGTATCGCGAGTCGGACGTGTGTGCTGGCTGAGTCCGACAGCGCATATCGAAGCTGAAGGGGGTGCCATCGGTCCAGACGGGGACATCCGGACCATGGTTCAGGCCGATCCAGGTTTCCTTGCCGGGGGCGATCAGCTCGCGCAGGAAATCATTGCAGGCTTGGTCGGGGATGCTGACCAAGTGTCCACCGAGTTCTTTGGCGATGCGGTCGGCTTGGGCTTTGGTGAAGCTGCCTGGACAGTACAGGTAGCGGCGGCCCTGGAAGCGTTCGGCTAGACCCCAGGCGACACTCGCCTTGCGGAGATGGACAGCGGCCTGGGTGAGGAGCTGGTGGCACACGGATTCGTCGATACCAGCGGCCGTCCAGGCACGCAGGACCTCCTGCCAATCGGCAGCCTGCCAGTGCCTGGCGGCAACATCGACCAGTCCTCGGGGGCGCAGACTGCCGATGATACTGGCGGGCAGCTGGTGGCCATTGATACGCAGTTCGTTCAGGGGATGGCCCTGCCAGCCCGCGAGCTGTTCCAGGGGACAGTTTTTGGTGTCCAGGCCACGCAGGGATGCGGGGGGCGCTGGCAAGGATCGGATGGGGGTATTGGCGACCTTCAGCCATTCCAAGGACGGCAAGTCCAGACTGTCGATTTCGTAAAGGGGATTCGTTCCGATGTCTAATTCTTTCAGCCGTGGCGCTCCCGAGATATCGACTAGGCTGGTAATCTGATTGTTGTGTACGCTCAGGTTTTCGAGCTGCGCCAGGGGGATGTCGGCCAGGGAGGTCAAAGAATTGTGCTGGGCGCTGAGATCCTCCAGGGGCCAGCTGCGGAGGAAGGCGAGATCATGCAGGCCGCAGTTGCTGGCTCTCAGATGTTCTATGGGTGCCTGTTGGATCGGACTCCAATCGTGCACCGGATTGTCTGACAGACCAAGGACCCGCAGCGGTAGTCCCTGTAGCGCGGTGATGTCTTCGATCTGGTTATTATCCAGGTACAATGCCTGTAACGGAACCGTGGCCAGTGGACTCAGATCGACAATACGATTGTGCTGCAGGTTGAGCTCTTGTAGGGGGAGGGCGGCGAGGGGGCTCAGATCGATGATCTGGTTGTGCTGTAGATTCAGCACTTCCAGCGGCATGTCGACCAGCGGGGACAGGTTGGCAATCTGGTTGACGCTGCAGGACAATAAGCGCAACGGCATGTCCTGCAGGGGAGCCAGGTCGTTGATGCGATTGTAGCTGAGGTCGAGAAAGGTCAGCGGCAGGCCCTGCAGGGGCGAGAGATCCTGCAAGTCGTAGTGATGCAGATCCAGATGCTTGATGTCCGGTGTTGCTGCCAGACCACGTAACAGCTGGCCGGCCAGTTGTGGCGGCAAGGCCTGGTGATCCTCGGCCATCAGCGCCAGAAAAACCCGATGCTCGGCTTGCTCGGCTTGCAGGTCCTTGGCCAGATCCAGGGCCTGCTGATGCTGTCCTGTTCGCCACAGATACGCGGCCCACAGGGATTCGGCCCGGTTCAGCAGGGGATCGCCGGCGTGTTGCTGGCGCAGATCGTCCAGGATGGCGGTGGCCTGCTGCCGGGTATCTGGTAGGTCGAGGCTGCAGCTCAGGGCGCCCAGTAGGGCTTGGGCGCCGATGGTGGTGCCCTGGTTGTCATCGGCGATCTGACGATATTCCAAGCGAGCGTCCCGTAGCAGGCCGCGTTGTGCCATGGCATTGGCTAATTGCATGGGGCTACTCAGGCGGGCTTGGACGCATCGTTCAACCTGCAGCTGGTGGAGCCGGATTGGTGACCAGGCACGCCAGGCGATCCAGGCGGTTTCAGGCGTGGTCAGGGGCAGGTTGAGCATTTCTGATAAAATGATCCCGCCGTCGATGCTCAGCTGTAATCTGGTGTCGCGGATTTCCAGTACGACATGATAGCGCCGTCCGACCTCGAAAGCGACAAAACGGCTGTTGGCCAGAGAGAGTGGTGTGGCGGTCCGGGCCACCTGCAGGGTGGTGACTGCGCCCTGATAGCCGCCTACCTGCGCTGTATAGCCAAGCGGCATATCAGCGAAATCGGTGGTCTTGACGCGTTGCCCCTGCAATATCAAATCAACTCCATCGACTTGCTCGGGCCAGCTCCATACCATGTGCAATCGGACATCGCCATGCAAATGGACGCCACGCAGCCAGTGGAACCGGCTGGACTCCACCACCATCGCATCCTGCTCGGTTTCCAGTGGCTGGTCGTCGTTGCGGGTGAAATCCCAGGCCACACTGCGCTCCACTGTCTGCAGCAAAGCGGCATCGTTACCGGTAGCACGGAACACCGTTTGCCAATGACGTTGCTGGAGTAGCTGATAGCGGGCGAGGATACCCACCGCCAGCAGCAGAGCCGCTATTCCGAGGCCGATGGCGCTCGTCGCCAAGATTCGAAGCCGCTGTTGCCGGATCCGAGCCTGCTGGATCTGACGCTGCAGTTCGGCGTCGTTCAAGTCGGCTTCGTGCAGGATGCTCTCGGCCAGTTGCAGATCGCCGCGTTGCACTGCCACACGGGCATGCAGCAGGCAGACGCGGTGCAGGCCGTCCAGGGCAGCCCGGTTATCGTTCCAGCGTTCCAGGGCGAGCCGGAACAGGGCTGCTATCTGGCGCAGCTCGGCGTAGTCGGTGGCCTCGTCCAGATTGTTCAGGCTGCGTTCGGCCTGGGTGGCCAGGTCGTGACTGGCCTGATGGTTCTGCCATTGCTGCAAGGCCCGGCCCAGGCTACGAGCATTGGAGAAACGTTGCTCGGGGTCGGTGGCCATGGCCTGCAGAACGATGTTCTGCAGCTGGCCGGGGATGCTCGCTGGCAGCGGATCGATGCTGCCGAGTTTCTTGCGCTGCCAGAAGCGAGCAGGATTGGGGTCCCAGACCGGCAGCTGAAGAGCAAGCAGATGATACAGACTGGCGCCCAGGCAGTAGACGTCGCTGCGTTCGTCGGCGCCCTCGCGTCGGGCCTGTTCCGGACTCATGTAGGCGGGGGTGCCGACCAGGCCCGGGTGTTCCGATTCCGGCGCTTGCTGATCGATGGCGGTGCCCCAGTCCAACAGAAAGACCTCGCCGTAATCGCCGATGACGATGTTGCCTGGTTTGATATCCTGATGGATGACGCCGTGTTCGTGGGCATAGGCGACGGCGTCGCAGACGCGCTGGATGATATCGACCCGGTCGCCCAGGTCTTCCAGGGCGGCGGGGAGATGGTCGGTTTCCGCCTGCAGCAGCAGCTTGCCGAGATCGGTGCCATCGGCGATGCGCATGTGGAACCAGGGCCGTCCGTCCTGGTCTTCGCCACAGTCCAGTACTGGGACGATGCCGGGATGATCGAGCCGAGCGTTCAACCGGGCTTCATGCACGAAGCGGCGGATCTTGGACTCATTGCCGCTGCGATCGCTGCGCAGGACCTTGCAGGCGACCTGGCGTTGTAGTTGCTGGTCCAGGACGCGGAAGACCGTACCGCCGCCACCATGGCCGATGACCTCGGCAACCTGGTAGCGTTTGCCCTCCTCGCTCAGGAAGCAGTTGGCTTGCGGCGCGGGAAAGCTGGGCAGATCCTCGGTCTCGTAGGCGTCGCGCGGATCCGACGAACTGACACGCTGCTGTGGCCGCGACCCCAGACGGATGGTCTCCACCACCGTCCGCAAGTGATGGATGCCTGAGGTGGTCTGGGTATCGATTCTCGTTTGCTCGTCCACACCAGAGTATGGCCGATAATCGGCCATGGGGCAATCCGACTGACCGGTCCATACCATGGATCCGGATGGAGATCAGGCATGGTGCATTCATCGCGAGCGTTGAGCGGCCCTGCGAGTGGATGGGGTCCGAGGCTTGCGGACCGATGGCATCTGTGTTACACGGGTAGCGTGGATGACTACATCACCATTACTGCTGCGTGTGAACGTCGCCAAGTGCATACCTTTTCCGAATCCGTAGGTGATCTTGCTGCTGCCGGAATTCGATTGGTCTGCTGGCATGCGGTCAAACCCGGTTACGGCTTTTTGCAGAATCATCCTTCCGATGGCCTGCTGATTGCCGGTTTGGCGCATCGAGCATTGGTGCAGATTGGATCCAATCGTCAAGAAGTGGGGCCTGGCGATCTCTGCTGGTGCCCCTGGGAACTCGGCCGCGAGCTGCGGATTCTCGGTGACAGCTGGGAAGGCCTGCTGCTGTTCTGTAATCGGGTTGGCAGTGCTGCTCAAGCCGGTCCGGCGCAGTGGTGTCGGCCCTGTGCGCGAATTGACAGCCTCCTGGCAGCGGTGCAGGGGATTCTCTCGGAATTGCCGCATCGTGAGGAGCCTGGCTGTCTGATCGGTTTTTCACGCACGCTCATCAGTTGGTTGGATCGAGAGTTGGGGGCCGAGCAGCCGGTCGACCGTGGGGAGCGTCTGGCTGGCTTGGAGCAAGCGATCCATGCCGACCCAGCAGCGGATTGGAGCCTGGAACGCATGGCCAGCGTGCTGGGAGTGTCAACAGCGACGGCTCGCCGTTGGATCCACGCCAATGCCGGTATCGCTCCGCGCGACTGGCTGTGTGCGATTCGCATGCGACATGCCGCCTTCCTCTTGGAAGGGGGGCACGATCCCCTGAAAGTCATCGCGCGTGCGGTTGGCTATTCCACGCCCTTCAGTTTTTCGCATGCCTTCAAGCGACATCATGGTTGCTCACCACAGGAATACCGTCGCGGCCATCTGCCGATGCCGTGAGCCGTGTGCACGGCGAGCGACCGCTACCATCGAAGCCTTTTTCAGCCCAGCAATTCCTTCAGTTGGCAGCGACGGCTTTCCAGTTGGAGGTTTTCGGCTGCCACGGCCAGGGAGCCCAGGTAGTCTTCGGGGACGTCAACGGCATGGATCCGTTCTGGATGAACGTCACCCATGCCGTGGACCTTGCGGACCGGTTCGTCCAGGGATTCCAACTTGCCGATGACGATGGTATCCAACGCTCGATCGATGCCGGTGCCCAGGCATTTCAGGTAGGCCTCCTTGCCGGTCCAGCAGATGTAGAAGGCACGCGGTCGGGCCTTTACCTGATGCAGCATGATGGCCTGGTATTCGTCACTGGCGAAAAACCGTCGGCTCAAGCCAATGATGTCGATATTCGGATCGATCTTCTCCACGTCTACACCCACTGATGCATCGGGTGAGCAGGCCAAAAGCAGGCAGTCGGCGGAGTGCGAAAGATTGAATTGCCAGCCGAGGTCCGGTTCCAGCTGTGGCTTGCCGCGCTCGTTGCAGGCGAAGCTCAGACTTTGGGGGGCATGCTGGCAGTGTTGGCCCAAGAGCATGCGCAGGCTGGCGCGACAAGCGATGAATTGGTCACGTTTGCACAGGACCTTGAAGCGTGCAGCGCGGTTGCGCTCGGTGGTAGTCAGCAGCTCGAAGGCGGTGTCGCTATGACGATCGGCGTCGGTGAGGTCGATCTGATAGAGAAAGATGCGGGGTGTCACGTGTTCCCTTTGTGGCTTGCGGCCAAACGGGCAAGGCCGTCGGTATGGCTGATCGTGGGAGTATACCCCAGGTCCCGGCGGGCTGCCGAGAGATCGAACCAGTGGGCGGTGGACAGTTGTCGGGCGACGAAGCGGGTCAGGCGGGGTTCTGCTCGGATGCCGAGGCTGCGATAGGCGTATTCCAGGATCGATCCCGCCAACCAGGCTACCGAGGGTGAGACGCTGGGAGTCACCGCCTGGTAGCCACCGGCAGCCAGCAGGCTGTTGATCAGTTGTGCCATGGGCATGGCTTCGTTATTGCCGATGAAATAGGCCCGGCCGGCGCAAGCGGCGCTTGCTTGCAGGGCGCGCCAGGCAGCGATGTGGGCGTCGGCGGCATTGTCGATATAGGTGGCATCCACCAGCTTGTGGCTGGAACTGGTCACCAGTTTCAAGCGTCCTGTTGCAGCGCGTTGCCACAGGCGTGGTACCAGATGCGGGTCGCCGGGACCCCAGATCAGGTGTGGCCGTAGGGAAACCGTTGCGAGGTCCGGCGAGTTGGCCGCCAGTACCGCCTGTTCGGCTTTGGCTTTGGTTGCGGAGTAGTGGTTCAGATACCGAATTGGATAGGGGGTCGATTCGTCGATGCCGTTCTCGTCGTGACCATCGAAGACCACCGAGGGTGAGGAGGTGTAGATCAGCTTGCGGACGCCAGCGGCCCGGCAGGCGCTCAGGACGGCTTCGGTACCGAGGATATTGCTGCGGTGGTAATCGTGGTAGCGGCCCCAGACGCCAGCCTTGGCGGCGACGTGAAACACCGCCGAGCAGGTGTTGCAGGCTCGTCTGACCACGGCCGGGTTGCTGCAGTCGCCCTGCAGCACGTCCACCCCCTTTGCCGCCAGTATCGCTTGTGGTCGCCGGCCCAGGCTGCGCACCTGCTCTCCAGCCGCCAGCAGGCGATCGATGATCGCCCCACCCAGGAAGCCGCCGCCGCCGGTGACCAGGATCATGCCTGGCGACCCAGTCGACGCGTTGCCCAGCGGCGCAGTTGTTCGCGGCCGATCTTGGCGTTGTGGCGGATGTCAGTCGGGAATCCTGGATGGAACAGAATATCACGGATCGGTGTGACGGTATTGATGCTATCGGCCAGTTTTCTGAGATCGGCAAGCGTGTTGTCTTGTATGGCGGTGGTGATATTCGGTTCCAGTTCGATGCAAATGACGGGTCGCTGTCGTCCGATCGGTCCGACGCCGACCAGTGCCGAGCGGTACACGGCCTCGTGGGCATTGAAGCGGGCTTCGATGGGAACGGTATACAACTCGCCGGCTTGGTTGCGGACGCGCTGTGATTTGCGGCCGCAGAACCAGATCCGGCCATGCTCGTCTTGGTAGCCCAGATCACCCATGCGGTGATACGAGTCGCCGTCGGCTGTGGGGATCTTGGCCAGGCGGGTACCGTGCTCGTGTTCGAAATACGCGCTCGTGGCTTGCGCGGCGCGGACGCAGATTTCGCCGATCTGGCCGGGCGGCAAGGGCTGCACGTCACGCCAGTGGGCAATGGGATCGTCGCTGATCGGGATGATCGTCAGTTCCAGACCGGGTGTCGGTTCACCGATGCAGACCCCGGCACCCTGTTCGGTTTTCTTGGCGGTTTCACCCAACACCTGATCAGAGCCGATGGAGGCTACCGGCAGACATTCGGTTGCACCGTAGGGGGTGAAGACCTCGACTCCTGGTTCCAACAGTTGTCGCCAGATGCGATGCACCGCCACCGGGACCGGTGCCCCGGCCGAGACCACTCGTTTCAGGCTGGGAAAACGCCAGCCAGCGGCCACCGCGTGACGACCGACCCGGTTCAACAAGGCAGGCGAGCCGAAGAGGTTGCTGACCCCGAAGGCCGCGATGGGTCCGCGGATCCGTTCCGGATCGACGCTGCCGGGTTTGGTGAAATCCATGTCGGGGATGACCGCGGTCATGCCCAGGGCCGGTGCGTACAGCGCGAACAGGGGAAAGGTGGCCAGGTCCACCTCACCGGGAGTGATCTGGTACAGGGCGCGCAGGGCTTCCAGCTGGGCGTTGAAATTGCCATGGCGGTAGCAGGCGCCTTTGGGTGCTCCGGTGGAGCCGGAGGTGAACAGGATCGCGGCCTCATCTTGGGGATCGGCGACTGCTGGTAACGGGTCGCCGCCATGTTCGCCCCGACGGCGCACGTCGGCCAACTGGTGATGTCGTTGTCCCAGCGCGGCGATTTTGCCGTTATCGCGACCATCGGTGGTGATCACCGTGGCGATGTGTGAGCGACCCCAGCCCAACAGCCGCCGTGCCCATTGGGCCTTGCCGATACCGATAAAGGTGCTGGGGCTGGCTTGTTCGACGCAGTGCTTGAAGCGACGCAGGCCGATGCCGGGATCGATCGCCACCAGCACCGCTCCTGCTTTGAAGAGCGCAAACACGCAGGCGAAAAAATCCAGGGAGGGTGGAATCATGAGGACGCAGCGATGGCCAGGACCAATCCCCAGGGCGCGCAGGCCGTGAGCAATGCGATCGCTGTCGGCATCCAGTTCGCGGAAATTCACCCGCAGATAACGCGTCCGGCCAGCATGGTCACAGCCGGCCGGAGCATAGATGGCTGGTCGATGCGGATCCTCCGTCGCTCGAATCGGCAACCAGGATGCCACATTGCAGGTGGGCATCATGAGGTCGCGTTATCCAGAAAGGCGCTTATACGCGGAATCAGATCGGTGCCGGCATCTTCCAGAATATAATGTCCCGCGTTGTCATAGCGATGCACGGTGGCGTTTGGAAAACGCTGCTCCCATTCCTGTAGAAAATGCGCGTCGAAAACGAAATCCTTCAGGCCCCAAGCAATCAGCATGGGCTTGTCCTGGAAACGCTGCAGATCGCCAGCCACTTTGTTGATCAACTCCCAGCCGGGGTCGCCAGGCGCAAGCGGAATGTCCTGGACGAAGCGATGCACCGCCAAGCGGTTGTTCCAGTTGTTATAGGGGGCCAGATAGGCCTTGGCGACGTCCGGATCGAGGCCTGTGCTGCTGCCGTGCTTGACGGCATAGCGACAGAAGCCGTTGAGTCCGCGTACCAGAAACGCGCCCAGGGCCCCACGCGACCATCGCAGCTGCCAGGGAAAGGTTTTGCCGTACGGCAGAGGAAAGGCTGCCGTGTTCAAGACCACCATCCGACGGATACGGTGCAGATGCTGGCGAGCCCAGGCGAAACCGATCATTCCGCCCCAATCGTGCACGATCAGGTCGATTGGTCCTGGCGGATTGAGGTGCTCGATCAGCGCGTCCAGGTCTGCGACGCGTTGCTCCAGGACATAGCGGTATCCGGGTTCTGACGCTACTTCTGATTGACCCATACCGATGTGATCCGGGACGATGCAGCGATAGCGATCGCTGAGTGCTGCGATCACATGCCGATAAGAGTAGCTCCAGGTCGGGTTGCCGTGCACCATTAGCACCGGCGGGGCATCGCACGGTCCTTCGTCCAGGTAATGCATCCGCGCATCACCGGGCGTCACAAAATACTCGCCGCGAAACGGATAATCAGGCAAAGACATAGGTCGCCGGATCATTGGCCCCGACCGGGGGAGGCAAGCGGACGCGTTTACTGATGGAAAAGGCGGCCGGTCTCAGGGGACCGGCCGCCTTTCGTTGGCGCACCAGGCAGGGCTCGAACCTGCGACCTGCCGCTTAGAAGGCGGCTGCTCTTCCGACTGAGCTACTGGTGCTGATCGGCGATGCATGCTTGCCTTGGTCGCTGGCTGTCAATCCAGACCACTCAGCTCCGGAAGCCGGTAATGCAAACGCGCCGGCAAGGATGCCGGCGCGTTGCGAGACGGGATTGTTCAGCCGGTGTCAGGTTCCCAGATAGGGAAGGCAGATGGCCTCGGCGCGCCGTCTGGTCACCTCGTGTCCGTATTCAGTCAGCCACAGCGTGACGGTGGTGTGGTGGCGGACGACGCGCATCAAGGGCTGCCGGTTAAGATGTTGAATGGTAAGAAACTCGTTCATTACCTCTTGGGCTTGCTCATCATCGGTACAGAGGACGGTTTCCGGTCCGCGACCATCGGTCGAGGCCAGGAACAGGTAATCGAGCAAGGCTTCGGCACGAGCCCGGAGATCCTTGTGCGTGGTAGCCATCAGGCACCTCCTTCTTCAGGACCGGGTTCGGCCTCCTGGCTCAGGCTCGTCTGGGTTGGCCCGGAGGCCTTCCCGCGGCGCGCTCGGGGGTTTAGAGGCCGCCGGTCGCATGCTATCAGTATCGTCAGTATAGACACATCCCTAAGCAAAATGATCATGTTTTTATCGTATAGGGGAACAAGTAACTCACATAGGTGTATGACGCACAAATATGGCCAAATCCAGCGAGACTTTCCTATTGATCCGCAGGCGGTGTCGGAGAGGGCTGGTCTGGCTTCTGAAAGAGCGCATTGACAAAACGGACGCTATGATAGTTGCCGCCCGATTCATGCTGGTGATGGAAATTCCTACTACAAAAAAACGTTTACGCATTCGCATGTCGAATCGCGGTGATGCCAGACTTGTCTCTTTTGGGTGGTGGCACGGTCATTGTGACCGGAATCGACTGCTCAAGAAGGCTCGGAGCTGGCTTCCAGGATCTCTTCGGTTTGGATCAACAGGTGCTTTCTGACCAACCAGGTCAGCCAGACCAGGGTCAGTATGCCGATGCCGACGATCCCGCCGGTCAGACCAGTCCAGTTCGCGGCCAGACCTTGGCGAGCGGCGGAACCGACAAAAACGGTCATCGCCACGTTGGGGATCTTGCCGAGTACCGTTGCCAGCAGGGTGGGGCTCAGGTGCAGGCCCGCGGCGCCATACAGGTAGTTTTGAACATGGAACGGCAGGATCGGAGAGAGGCGCATCAGGAACACCAGTTGCCAGCCGGAGCGGCGCACGGCGGCGAACAGGTTGCGGGCTCGCGGTCGGTTTTTGGTCCAGTGCTCAATACCGTCTGCGCCCAGGAGGCGGCCAATGGCAAATGATTGCAGGAAGGCGAGCGTGGTGGCGCTGGTGGACAGCAACGTTCCCCACAGTGGCCCGAAGCAGAAGCCGGCCAAGAGGATGGGCGGCGTGGTGGGCAGGAGCACGGACCACAAGGCGGTGATCAGCACAAACAGGAGCATGCTCAGCAGTGGTTGTTGATCGGTCCAGGTACTCAGGGCCAGGGCGTTGGTCAGCGTCTGCTGGTGGTCGACCGTCAGGGCCAGCACCAGGCCGGCCAGCAGCAGAGCGCCTACGCCCAGCAGCAGCCAGGTCAGGCCACGTATCGATTCAGGCGCGACGGTCGCCATAGACTCGTCGATCAGCCGGTGGCATGGCTGGTAGGCCCCACCAGCACAGGCGTCCATGGTGGATGCGGCCGGCTTGGCCGCGACCCAGACGGAGGCGTTCGGCGTGCTCGACCGGTAGCTGCAGGGCCAGGGCGGCCAGATTGGCGATGACACCAAAGTGTGCGACGATCAGCACCGGGCTGTGAGGTTCGCTTGCAACCAGTTCTGCGAAGAATGGTTCCAGGCGGTGCCGAACATCTCGAAAGTTTTCGCCACCACCGGGACGGACATTGACCGGATCTTCCAGCCACGAGTTGGGCCCGGCCGGATCAAGGGAGCGGATCTGGTGATGATCCAGGCCGTCCCAGCGGCCAAAGTCGATTTCTTGCAAGCGGTTGTCGAAGCTGGCGGTGATGCCGAAGCGCTCGGCTACCGGTTCAGCGCTCTGTCGGGTCCGCAGCAGTGGACTGACGAGCAGATTGGCTGGTGGGTGTCCATGCAGGGCGTCTTCGACGCTGGCGGCAACGTCCCAGGCCTGTTGGCGACCGTGTGCGTCCAGCGGTGGATCCGTTCGACCCAAGAAAACGCCGCGGCGGGCTGCCGGCTCGCCATGGCGGATGAAGACCAGATCCAGGTGCTGCCCCATGGCGGGAGGCTAGTCGGGGATTGGGCTAGGGCTACTGTTGTCATAGGGCGTTGTCCCCTCGCGACGTCCGTTGCACCCGCCTGCGGGGCTCCGGTCCCACGCTCCTTCGTCGCGACGGACTCGCTTCACGGGCGTTTTTCGTCGCGTTTCGCGCATGATCGCCGAAAAACCGTCGCTCGCTCGGCCGTTTTCGCTTCGTGACCGTTCGTCGACCGGCGTCGTTGTGACGAACCGGGCGCATTAAAGGGCCTTTCCGTGTCACTCACACACCCGTCAGGGAGCCGCTCCGCTGAGAGTGGAGACGCCGTGCTTCGTCTTACCGTTGAGGACCGTTTCAATTGGCAGGGGTCCGGCGATAAATCGACCTGCCAGCCGATGGGAAGAAGGAGCTTGTCAAAGGGGTGCCTGCGGCACCGCTTTTTTGATAGCAAGGTAGCCATGAGCATCGAATTGACCAAACTACTAGAGGTGGCCATTGGCCAGGACGCTTCGGACATCCACCTGACCGTCGGCCGCCCTCCAAGCTTTCGCTTGAATGGCACGATTCGTTCGCTCAACAGTGCCAAACTGACCACTGACGATTCCGCCGAATTGATGCGTCAATTGACCAACGAGCGTTCTCAGCAGGAGTTGGCCGAGCGCGGTACCGCCGAGTTTTCCATTGGATATGAAGGCAAGGCCCGATTCCGGGTCAGTGTTTTCCGGCAGCAAGGGCATTATGCCGTCGCGTTGCGCCGTTTGCCGACCGAGATTGTCGGCATGGAGCAATTGGGGCTGCCGCTGCATTTGCAGGAACTGCTGTCGCGGCCACGGGGTCTGGTGTTGGTCACCGGTCCGACCGGTGCTGGTAAAACCACGACCTTGGCTTCAATGGTCGATCATCTCAACAACACCTACAGCCATCACATCGTCACCATCGAAGACCCCATCGAGTTTGTGCACCCGCACAAAAAATCGGTGGTCAATCAACGCGAGGTGGGCTTGGATCTGCCCAGTTATTCAGAGGGCATCCATCGCGCCCTGCGTCAGGACCCGGATGTGATCCTCTTGGGTGAGATGCGCGATCTCGAGACCATGAGTACCGCTATCACCGCCGCCGAGACCGGCCACCTGGTGTTGAGCACCACGCACACCACTGGCGCCGCCCGAACCATCGACCGTATCATCGACACCTTCTCGCCGCAGCAGCAGAGCATGGTTCGCAATCAGCTGGCAGGCAACTTGGTTGCGGTCATTTCCCAGGTACTGGTGCCGACCGCCGACAACAAGGGGCGGGTGGCGGCCTTCGAAATCATGCTGAACAGTTCCGCGATCGGCAACCTGATCCGCGAGAGCAAGGTGTTTCGTATCGATTCCACCATTCAGACCAGTGGCAACCAGGGCATGGTCCTCTTGGACGACTGGCTGTTTCGCCTGTACAAGAAAAAAGTCATTTCCTTCGAAGCAATGATGAACAAGTGCAAGGACAGCGCCTACCTGCAACGCAAGGTGCAGGAAGACGGCTGAGGAGAAACGCTCGTTATGCAGAGCCAGAACGTCGATGTCAAAGAACTGCTGCGCATCCTCTACAAGGAAGAGGAGGTCGACCAGAGTGTCGCCAATGTCATTTATAAAGAGATCAAGAAAAACGGTACCGATCTGATTGAGGCCTGTACCAGCAACGGTGTGCGCGAAGATGCGGTGCTGTACGCGCTGTCGGCCATGCATGGTTTGGAGTTGATCCAGCTGGATGGTATCGTGCTGCCGCCGCCGATCATCGAGCGGGTGCCGGCGCATGTCGCCAACAGCTATCGCATCATCCCGGTGCGGCTGGATGGGGGAGTGCTGGTGATCGCCACTGCCGATCCCGATAATCTCGCGGCTTTGGATGATCTGAAATTCATGCTGGGTGTCACCGGCATCAAACCGGGTTTGACCAGTGAAGGCGCCATCGATCGCGCCCTGGAGCTGTATTACCATCTCGACGAGACCGACGCCGCGATCGACGAACTGCTAACCAACTATGGCAGCGAAGTCAGAGACGAGCTGGACACGGAAGCCTTCGATATCGGTAATTTCGATGATCTGCAGAATACCGATGTCGGTCAGTTGGCCGAGTCCGAAGCGGTGCGGAAACTACTCAATCTGATCCTGCTGACTGCGGTCAAAGCGCAGGCAGCCGATATCCATTTGGAGCCTTTTGAGGACAGCTTCAAGGTCCGCAACCGTATTGACGGCGTGTTGTACGAAATGCTGCCGGTTCCCAAGGAGCTGGCGCCGGCGCTGGTGGCTCGCGTCAAAGTGATGTCACATTTGGATATTGCCGAGCGTCGCCTGCCCCAGGACGGCAAGATCAGTATCAATATCGGCAACAAGAGTATCGATCTGCGTGTGTCGACCCTGCCGACGATGTTCGGCGAATCGGTGGTGATTCGTATCTTGGACCGGAGCGTGGTGTCCTTGGACTTGGACAAGATCGGCATGCCCGACCACGTTCTGGAGCATTTCCGCCGCGTGATCACCAAACCCAATGGTATCGTGGTGGTGACGGGGCCCACTGGTTCGGGCAAGACCACTTCGCTGTACGCTGCGTTGAACGAAGCCAACGAGGAAAGCGTCAAGATCATCACCACCGAGGATCCCGTGGAATACGAGATCGATGGATTGGTGCAGGTGCCGATTGACGACGAGATCGGCAAGACCTTCTCCAAATGTCTGCGCTCCATTTTGCGTCAGGATCCGGACAAGATCCTGGTTGGTGAGGTGCGTGATATCGATACCGCTAAGATCGCCATCGAGGCCTCGCTGACTGGCCACATTGTCTTCACCACGCTGCATACCAACGACGCGCCCACGGCTATCACCCGCCTGATCGACATGGGTCTCGAGCCCTTTCTGATCGCCGCCACCCTGGATACGATCCTGGCGCAGCGCCTGGTCCGCACCATCTGCGTCGAATGCAAGGCCGCCTATCAGCCGAGTGACGAAGAGATGATGATGCTCGGCATCAAGCCGGAAGAAGCCCACAATCAACGCTTCTATTACGGCAAGGGCTGCGATCGTTGCAAAGGCACCGGCTACAAGGGTCGGACCGCGGTGTTCGAGATGTTGACCATCACCGACGACGTTCGCGATCTGATTCTGAATAAATCCAGTTCCGGACATATACGTGCTACTGCCATGCGCAGCGGTATGACCAACTTGCGTGACGCCGGCGTACAAAAGATATTCGCCGGTCTCACCACCATCGAGGAAGTGGTGCGTGAAACCATCGCCATGGACGACTGAATAGGGCCAGCACATGCCGCATTTCGACTATCGGGCGCTCAACCGCCAATCCAACAAAGAGGTCAAGGGCTCCATCGAAGCGCCCAATCAGGCCGAAGCCATTGCCAAGCTGAAAAAGGATGGCCTGCTGCCCATTGAGGTTCGTGCCGGTAAGGCCAAAAAGGCCGGCAGTGGCAGCAATGTCCTGTCGGGTCTTCTGGCCGGACGAGTCAGTGCTCAGCAGGTGACCGATTTCACGCGTCAGCTGTCCACTCTGATCGATGCCGGCCTGCCCATTGTGCAGAGCCTGCAGATTCTCACCGACATGCAGCGTCCAGGCGGTTTCCATAATGCCATGAGTCAGGTTACCGAAGAGGTGCAGGGCGGCTCCATGCTCTCTGATGCCATGAGCCGGCATAAGCGGATCTGGGACGAGCTGTACACCAACATGGTGAAAGCCGGCGAATCCGCTGGTGCCCTGGAAACCGTGATGCGTCGCCTGGCGGAATTCCGCGAGAAGGCTCAGAAACTAAAGAAGCAGATGATTTCGGCCATGGTCTATCCGGCGGCGGTGACCTTCATCGCGATTGCGATTCTGACTTTCATCATGCTCTTCATTGTGCCGCGCTTCACCAAGATCTTTGAGGATTTGGGCGTCCCCCTGCCGCCACCGACGGTCTTGCTGATCAATGCCTCCGGCTTTGTTGGCGGCTACTGGTGGGTGATCATCATCGGTGTGGTCGGTGCCGTTTACGGTCTCAAGGCCTTGCGCGCCACTGAGGCTGGCGGTAACGCCATCGACCGGGTCGCCTTGCATGCGCCGGTGTTGGGTAATCTGATCAAGAAGAGTTCGGTAGCGCGTTTCACCCGCACCCTTGGCACCCTGGTCGCCTCGGGGGTCGGTTTTCTGGAAGCGCTGGAGATCACCCGTGGTGCAACGCCGAATATCGTGGTTCGCAACGCCATTGCCGATGTGCGCGATTCCGTGAAGGAGGGCGAAAGCATCAACGCGCCCCTGGCCCGTTCTGGCGTGTTCAACGACATTGTGGTCAATATGATCAAGGTCGGTGAGGAGACCGGTGAGCTCGATAAAATGCTGTCCAAGATCGCTGACACCTACGACGAAGAGGTCGATGATGCCATTCAGGCGATGATGAGCCTGTTGGAACCGGCCCTGATCGTGTTCATGGGTGGCGCGGTCGGCTTCATCGTGGTGGCCTTGTTCATGCCGCTGATCAAGGTGATCAGCTCGCTGTAGATGAAAGCGGTGGCTGCATCAGAACACCCTCGACGGCTAGCCGTCGGGGATGTTTTGTTCAATGCACGCGGCTATCGATCCCAAGTTCCTGGAGGAGAGTCGTGGCATAGGTGCCGGACGGTAGCACTGCGTGCAGCCAATATCCCTGATCGTCCGGTTCGAGTCGCAGCGCTTCCAGGGGTCGGATCACCAGTGCGCGACGTTCGCCAGGGCTCTGTAGGACCTGACCGGCTTCGAACCACGACCAGTCGACACCGGTGTTCGCCGACCAGGCTTGTTCCTCGTGCAGGCGCTGCGGCGATGGCTGCGGCATTTTTGGCCCCGGCATCGGTCCGGAGGGCAGGCAGTCGAGGCCAGTCGCGGGATCGTCGATCGGGATCGGCTTGCTGCCGCGTAAGCCGATATCGCCTGGGAGTAGCCGATGCGCGGTGCCGCATTCCTGCCGAGCGGCGAGGACGGCATTGAATACCGCGCTTTGCGCTGCCGAGGCCAGGAATTTCCGCAGTGCCTCGCCGCCAGCGCGCAGCGCGGTGTCGGCATCATCGGCGTCGCGCTTCAATTGTCGGAGGACGCCGGCGGCCAGATCCTGGCGGCCACGTTTCGGCAGCGGCTGACCGAAATCCCAGTCCGGCCCCAGCAAATGTTGGCAGCAGCCACGGCTATCCCCTTGTGCCCAGCAGATGGCGGCGGCGAGGGTGCTGCCCTGTCGGCCAAAGCGTTGCGCGCCGTAGGCATTGGTCAGGCCTTCGCTGTCGATTCGCCGACAGGTTTCCTGCAGGGCCTCGTCGCAGCCATCCAGCCCCAGCCGGAAGCGATTGCCGTACAGATGTCCGAGTCGCAATTTATTGCCGTGACGGGAATGTTGCAGGATTCGGATGCCAGGCCCCTCCAGGGCTTGCAACCAGGACTCGTCGTTCTGCCCCGGCAGGTGCACGCTGAACCATTGTCGGGTGATGGCCTGCTTGTCCTTACGACCGGCAAAACCGATCGCCGACCGTTTCACCCCGGCCGCGCGTGCCAGCGTGTGGGTGAGTGCATCGGTGGTCAGTCCGGTTTTTTCGATCAGCAGGTAGGCGTGTTCGCCCTGGCCGCAGGGGCTGTATTTGGGAATTTCTTCGACCCGAAAACATTCACAGCCGGCTCGTAGCGCGATCATTGCGCAGCCTCGGCATCCAGCCGGGCTTGCCGCACGCAGTGGCGATGAAAATCCGGCCCCAGGCGCTGGGCCCAGGGGCCAGGTCGACCCTTGCCGATCGGGTGGCCATCCAAAGATACGACCGGCACCAGTTCCCGGATGGAACTGGTGATCCAGACTTCCTCGGCGGCCAGCAGATCGTCCAGGTAGATCGCGGCACTCTGCCAGCCAAGGCCAGCGGCTTCGGCCCGTTCCCGCAATAATTGTTTGGTAATGCCGGCCAGGCAGCGGGAGGTGGGCTCCACCACACGGTTATTGCGTAGCAGCAAAACGTTGGAGGTGACGCCTTCGTGGACCAGGCCGTCCTCATCGACGTAGATGGCCTCGCTGGCACCATCCTTGGCGGCGGCCTGCATGCCGTGTTGTCCAGACAGATAATTGGTGGTCTTCAATTCCGGCAGCAGTCGCTGACCGGTAAAACTGACAACGCTGATGCCGTTCTGGTAATGCTCGGCGGGCATGGTTTTCAGGGCTCGGGCAATGATCACCCAGGTGGGATTTTCGGCGCCGAAGAGACCATTGGTATTCCGGCCGGGTGTTGCGATGAAGTTGATCCGACAGTCGCGTAGGTTTCCGGTCTCAAGCAGCATCCTGATCTGTTGTCGCACCGTCTGCTCATCGTGCAGCGCATCGAGCCCAAAGGCGCGGGTGCAGGTCCACAGCCGCGCCAGGTGTGCGTGCAGGGCATGCGGGTGGCCATCGTAGGTCCGCAGACTCTCGAAAGCGGCCATGCCGCGGAGAAACCCCAGGTCAAACACCGACACCTTCGCATCCGTGGCGGTCACTGCCTGGTCATCGATCCACACCATTTCTTGCATCATGACAGGGAGTGTCCGGGTTCGCGGGCCTAGCCAAGGGGTTCCCCTGGCACCGGGTATGACCGTAACAGGTGTTCGCCGAGCGGCTGCTTGGTGTGGTTGCCATGCAAGCGGCCGTAATGATCGCTGGTGCCACCTTCGGTATCGATATCGCTCCACCAGAGAGCCCAGGTCAGGCCGCCATCGCCGGTACGCCACCAGCCGCTGAGGCCTTCGCGATTATTTATTGTTCAGTTCGGCG
This sequence comes from uncultured candidatus Brocadiaceae bacterium, assembly GCA_964405325.1. Classification (GTDB taxonomy): domain Bacteria; phylum Planctomycetota; class UBA11346; order UBA11346; family UBA11346; genus CAYONM01. The sequence continues at coordinate 45,460 of CAYONM010000007.1, forward strand.
GTGTCATATGGATGGCGGCATGCATTCAGCGGCGTTCCCACCACGCCAGCATCGCTCCACCCAGGCACAGACAGGGGCACACCACCACCAGCATCGCCAGGATCCACCACATGACCTCGTCCGAAGCATTGACCCGCAGCGTCTGGATGTCCGCTGGCGGGATGCGGTCGCTGGCCTGGCGGCGGCTCAGCCAGCTGATGCTGTCCAGTAGGAGCAATTCATTACTGAAGGTGCGTTGTTCCAGGACTGGATTAGCGGCCGCATCGCGGCTGCCCCACAGCAGTAGGCGGGCGCCACGGTCGGGCCGGACACTGTCGGGATGCGGGACGTAATCCATGGCCGCGGCCAGGACATAGGGCCGGGCGCGGCTCTGATCCGGGTCTGGTGGTCGCCACGCGCCGGGCGCCACGAGCCAGGCTTCAGTCGATGCGATTTTCAGCAGGATGCGCGGTTGAAAGGCTGGTGTGCCGTGTGTCTGGAAACGCTGGGCCAGGTTGGGCAGACGCGGCAGCCATTCCTGCGGCAGCACGGGAATGATGCGGGTGCTCTGGGGTGAGAGCACGCTGCGGCCACTGGCAGCGCTGCGGCCACTCGGTTCATCCGGTGAAATATGTCGTTTTTCCAGTAGCAGGCGGTCGAAACGCTGTCGTTGGCCGACCAGTGCAGCGGTGGCCGAATGCACCTGCAATACCGGGTCGCTGGCTACCTGATCCTGAAACAGTCGTGTTGGGTCCTGGCCCAGGCCGCTGGGAATGCCGCCAGCCACCAACAGCCCGCGCCAGCGCAGTAGCTGCGCCAGATCATCTGGACAGCGATGATCTGCCAGCACCAGGCCAGCGCCGCCATCACGTAGATGCAACCGGAAGGCAGCCAAACTAGCCTGGCCGAGATCGGCGGTGGCACCAGCGATCACCACCACCGCATCGGCGGGAAAACTGCCGTGTCGAGCCAGCTTGCGTTCGTCCCAGGGCGCCACCTGAAAACCGGCCAGGCGCAAGGCCTGCGCCCAATTCTGGCAACCATCACTACCGCTGGCGGTGGGGTCCAGCTCGCCATGGCCTTGCAGGAAAATGACCGGCGGTGCGTCGCTGCGCGCCAGGGCCAGCAGCGCGGCGCCGATATCTCGTTGCAGCAGATAAGGCGTGTCGCGCCCGAGCGGAATGCGCTGGGCGCGATCACCGCGGATCAGATAAATGCTGAAAGGCAGGGTCATGCCAAGCACTGGTTCCAGGGCGACCAGCTCGGGCCGGTCCAGTTCCGGATCCAGGCTCTGATAATCGATCACGGGGTTGGTGTCGGCCATCAGTTTCAGACTGTTGGCGATATCCGCGATCAGACCGCCGCTGGTCTGGGGCCAGATGCCGACCAGGTGCACCGGCTCAGACTGCGCCTGCAGCACCGTGTGCAGCTCCGGGTGCAGGCTGAAACGGCCAGCATAAGACCAGTCCAGCCGCAGCTCGGATTTGTAGGCAGCGATCACCGCCACGACCAGTACCGCCAGCACCAACAGGCTGGTGGCGCCCAGGCTGTGCCATCGTCCTGCGCGCTCAGCCATGGAGCCGTCTCGCGCGTAGGGCCGTGTGGGTGGCCAGCAGGCCGATGCCACAGGCGGCTAGCAGCCAGGTGATGTGACCGAGGCGGAGGTCGCCCTCGATGCAAGCGCGGACTCGGATGCCGATGCCGAACAGCCAGCCCAACTGACCCAGCACCGGGTCGTCCAGATTGGCGAGGATGCTGAACAGCTGCAGCACGAACAAGGCGCCGAAGCTCAGTACATAGGCCGCCATCGGCGATTCCACCAGCAGGCTGATCCCATTGCCGATTGCCGCCAGCACCGCGACATACAACACCAGGCCCAGGTAGCCACCCAGCAACTGCACGCCACCAGGATCAGAGATAAACCACAGGGCCACCACCTGCACCAGACTGGCGGCCACCAAGCTGAGCAACATGCCCCAGGAGGCGAGAAATTTACCCACGACAATCTGCCAGTCGGGTACCGGGCAGGCGAACAACAGCGGCAGGCTCTGTTGTTGTCGTTCGCCGGCAAAGGCGCCCATGGTGATGGCTGGGGCCAACACCAGCAGCAGCCAGATTCCGGTGCTCTGTGCACCGACGAACAGTGGCACGGTGCTGCCTTGTTCGCGGGCCGGCACGAGGCCGAACTGGTAGAAGACGAAGCTGGTCAGGGCCAGCCAGACCGCCAGCACCAGCCACGCGAGTGGGGTGCTGAAATAATGTCCGAGGTCGCGTCGGGCGATGGCGAGCAATGGCAGATGCACAGGGCAACAGGTAGTCGAGGCGGCGCCTTTGTAAAGCTGGACAGGTCCTGCAGAGCCAGGGCCGCTCAAAGCTCTGAGGTCGGCAGGCGCTCATTGCTCCAAGAGGAGG
>CAYONM010000008.1:0-40895 GCA_964405325.1 uncultured candidatus Brocadiaceae bacterium
GCCATCAGTACCCAGCCAGCGACCGAGGTATCGTTGCGGATGTTGCTAGGGGTATAGTTCCAGCCCAGCTTGCCGCCGGGCACGCGTGGGTCGGGGCATTGTTGTGAGAGCAGGTAGTTGACCGATTCCTGACCCTGGCGGCGGAGGCTGGGATCCATGGTCATGGCATAGGCTTCAACGATGGCCATGGTGGCCACGGCGTCGGCGTAGATGCCATGGTTGCCGCCGCCACCACCACCTTCTGAGTAGCGGATGCCGTTGGTGGACTTCTGGCCGGCTTGGCGCAGCCAATCCAGGCCCTTGCGGACCGTGGTGCGATAGTTGTTTGGTGTGACGTGATCGTAGCCGGCGCCCAGGAAGCAGAGCAGCGCATAGCCGGTCATGGCGACGTCGCCCATCTTCATGGTCGCATATTTTCCGCTACCGGGTTCGCTTTTGTTGCCGGCTGAACAGTTGTCCTGGTAGCCATCGCAGTCCCACATGCCATTGGGGCTCTGGTGCCGTTTGAACCAGCGCAGGGCAGCTTCCACCGCGGCTTCGGATTCGCGGCTGCCGCCATTGCGGCCGATGGCGCGCTTCTTGTTGCCGCCCTGGCGGTTCATGAAAGCGCCGGAGCCGCCGCCAACGCCGATGGCGCCAGCCATGAAGCCGCCGCCATCACCATCGAAGTCCCCCAAGCCATCGCCAGCGCCCTGATTGCCCATCATGATATCGAAGTCACCGACGTCTTCTTCCACGCCGAGATCGGTTTCCTCTGGAAGTTCGACCTCTTCGACGACTTCTTCTTCTATGGCTTGAGCTTCGACCTGGACCTGGACTTCTTCGAACTCCTGATCCTCGATGTTCTCTTCCACCTTCTCTTCGGGCGGTTTGAGCACCACTGGTTTGATGGGGACCCGTTCCTGCTCGATTTCAGCGAAGATGACCATGGTGGTCAGGACCATGGCAATCAAACCATGCGCGGCGAGGCTGATCAACCAGCCGCTGACTCCAGCCATCAGTTTCCGTTGCTGTTCGTTGTCGTGATCGTGGAGATCGCCGTCCTCGTCCACGTAGTCGTCATCGTATTGGGACATCAGAAAACCCTCCAACATCGGACAACGTCATCCGATGTGCAGGGTTCAGGTTATTCTCAGAAGTGGTAAGTCCAGGATGACGACTGTGTGAAACAGTGCTCAATGTAGGCGCACGTAGCGATAGTAGACCTCCAGGCTCAGGCAGACGTAAGCGGTACTGAATAGCCTGGCGCCAATATCGTGGCCATGGAACTTGGTTCCCTCGAAGCCCCAGGATCCTTCGTGACAGCCGGTGCCGGCACCAGCCTGACTGTTGACCATCAGATCGCGCGCGACGCTGTTCCAGCGATTCCAGCGGTTGCCACCGGCCTGGAAGATGGCCAGGGTGCTGTAGTACAGCTTATAGGTGTTGCAGGGGTATTCTGACGGCGCCTGGTCCATGATCGCATTCATCATCGACTCCAGCATCGGGTCGCCGGCTTTGACACCCAGGAACACGGCGCAGACCGCGCCGATGAACTGGCGATTGTTGCCGGAGAGGCTGGGCTTGCCGTTGGTCTTATCGGCCTCGTTGTCGCTCTTCATGGCGCCGGCCGGATTGAAGCTGTAGGGGAATTTGCTGGAGTCGGAGGAGCTGATCGATCGGTGATTCTCATTGGCCAACTGCCAGCCCAATTTGGTCATGCGCAGGGCACCGCGCATGCCTTGCCCCACATCCAGACCGCCGGCAGCGGCACTCTTGAGCGCCATGATGCTCCAGCCGGAGACCGAGGTATCGTGACGGAAGGGGGTGGGATTGTAATTCCAACCCAGCTTGCCACCGGCTTGCGTGGGGTCGGGATTTTGCCGGAACAGGATGTAATCGACGGCTGCTTGGCTCAGGCGGCGGAGTTTGGGGTCCATGGTCATGGCATAGGCCTCGACAATGGCCATGGTGCCGATGGCAGTGGCGTACATGTTATTGGAGAACATCGTGCCGCGGTCGCTCTGCTGACCGACCTGCTCCAGCCAGTCCAGGCCCTTGCGGACCGTGGTCCGGTAGTTGTTGGGGGTGACGTGGTCGTAGCCGGCGCCCAGATAGCAGAGGACGGCATAGCCGGTGGCAGCGACATCGCCGGCCAGCTGTTTGCCCTCACCTGGCTCGCATTTGGGCGCATCGGTGCAATTATCCTGATAATCGGTGCAGGACCACATGCCGTTTGGGCTTTGATGGCGTTTGAACCAGCGCAGGGCGGCTTCCACCGCGGCTTCGGAATCGCGATTACCGCCGTTACGGCCGATAGCGCGCTTCTTGTTGCCGCCCTGGCGATTCATAAACGCGCCGCCGCCGCCGACGCCGATGGCACCGGCCATGAAGCCGCCACCATCACCGTCAAAATCGCCCAGGCCATCGCCAGCACCCTGGTTGCCCATCATGATGTCGAACTCACCGACGTCTTCTTCCACGCCAAGATCGGTCTCTTCCGGCAGCTCGACCTCTTCGACCACTTCCTCTTCGGCGGCTTGGGCTTCGACCTGGACCTGGACCTCTTCGAATTCCTGGTCCTCGATCTTCTCTTCGATCTTTTCCTCGGGAGGTTTGAGGACCACCGGCTTGATGGGCACGGATTCTTGTTCGATCTCGGCAAAGATCACCATGGTGGTCAGGACCATGGCGATCAAACCATGCGCCGCGAGGCTGATCAGCCAGCCGCTGACTCCAGCCATGAGTGCGCGTTTCTGGTCATCCTCGCGATGATCCTGGATCTGAGCATCGTCGAATTGCTCGCGGTCGTAGGCATCGGACATGATCTGCTCCTCACCACCGTCCTCGCTTTGACCTTGCAGACGAGGACCATCCGCTGATAGCTCTGTTTCCGTAGGCAACGCATCCAAAGGCGCATGGTTTATAGTGAAGTCAGAATCGCAGCCTATTCATTTCTGAGTGCATCACACCATTGGTCAGGCCTTTTGGTCTGACCAATGGTGTGGTTCATTCAGGGTTTCACGACCACGTAGTAGGCGCCATTGCCGTCGTGCAGCAGCAGCAGCAGATTTCGTTGGTCCTCCAGCACTGTGCTGATCTGTTTACGGGCGCTGGCCAGGTCGGTAACCGACTCGCGATCGATGCTGATGATCACCTGGCCCGGACGCAGACCGGCCATGGCCGCGGCGCTATCGGGTTCGACGGCTGAGATCTGGACGCCGCTCTCGATATCCAGTTCGCCGAGGACCGTTTCGTCCAGGGCTTGCAAGCGGAGCCCTATTCGAGCCTCTGGTTGGCCGGACGTGGCAGCCACCAGATCGGGATCGCGAGTGCCGATGGTCACGGTGATATCCAGACGCTGACCGCTGCGATCGATCTGCAGGGCGGCGGTGGTACCCGGTGCTATCATGGCGATGGCATTGCGGAAGGTGCTGACATGCTCCACGGCCTTTTCGTTCAGTTGCAGGATCACATCACCGGAGGCCAGACCGGCTTCAGCTGCCGGCGTGCCCGGCTGCACGGCGGCGATCAGGATGCCATCCTTGCCCGGTTCCAGACCGAGGGTGCTGGCCATATCGGCATCGATGTCCTGGATCATCACCCCCAAAAAGCCGCGGGTGACCGAGCCGTTGTCGCGCAGTTGCTGGTAGATGGGCTCGGCCATCTTGGCGGGGATGGCGAAGCCAATGCCCATGCTGCCGCCGGAGCGTGAGAAGATGGCGGTGTTGATTCCGATCACCTCGCCGGCCATGTTCACCAGCGGGCCGCCGGAGTTGCCTGGATTGATCGCAGCATCGGTCTGGATGAAGTTTTCGTAACCACCAGCGCCGAGAATGCCGGTGGTCCGGCCCTTGGCGCTGATGATGCCGGCGGTGACGGTATGGCCGAGGCCGAAGGGGTTGCCCAAGGCCAGGACCCATTCACCGATCTGCAGTTGTGCGCTGTTGCCGAAGCTGAGCGTCGGCAGATCGCTCGCTTCGATTTTGATGACCGCTACATCCGAACCGGGATCGGTGCCGACGATGCTGGCTTCGAATTCACGCTCGTCGTTGAGCACCACGGTGATGGTGCCGTTTTCGGCGCCTTCGACGACATGGTTGTTGGTGATCACGTAGCCATCAGCGGAGATGAGGAAGCCCGAACCCTCACCGCCCTGTCGAAATTGTCGCGGTTGCCCACCGGGAGGACCGAAGCGGCGGAAGAATTCGTCGAAGGGATGCTGTCGAGGCATCTGCTGCGCCGGCGCTTCGACGACCTTTTCCACCTGGATGCTGACCACTGCCGGTGACACCTTGGCCGCGATTGCAGCGAAGGCCTTGCCCTGTTGCTGCACGATGTCGATGGGTGGTTGGGTCTCTGCGGCCGGCAGACAGGCAACGCCGAGTAAGAGACAAAGGCTGAGGGAGGCAAAACGGTTCATGGCAAACTCCTTGGCTGAGCAGGTAAGGTAAGGTAGGTAAAAGTCGTACGGCATGACGATCGATAGGTCACGAAGGTTTCATGATTTCTTGGCGCTGGGAGTGGCCTTGTTGAAGCTTTCTGGTGTCAGTCTCGAGCTTCAAGGGGAGCGTCTCTCGAAGCAACCAGTCAAAACAGGATGACGAGTGATACCAATGGAGCGCTAGCCAGTCTATTTGTTTGCGTCGGTATCGTCTGCTTTGATTGTGGGATGAGACTCCGTTGCCACGTCGACCGAAATGCTTTCCCAGTCCAGCTTAATTTTTTTGGCAGACTTGATGCCAAGCTCGCCCAGATCGCGTGCCTTACGCAGGACATTGCCTGGTCCCAACGAAATCTGACTCAGGCCTTTGTTGTATTCCTGCGCACCTTGCCGCAGACGCTGGCCAATGCTTTGATAGGTGTTCAGAAATAATTCGAGTTTCCTACCAAGGGACTCCGCTATTTTGGCAATGCGCAAAACGTTTTGCTCCTGTTGTTTGCCGCGCCATTGATGCGCCAGGCTACCGAGCAGGGCCATCAGCATGGTTGGACCGGTCAGGACCACGCCGCGTTGATAGGCTTCGTCGTAGAGATCGGGTGCATTGGCTAAGGCTGCCATGACGGCAGCGTCGATGGGAATATACATCACCACCATGTCGACCGATTGCGCATAGAGGTCCGAATAGGCTTTCTTGTCTAGATCACGCATGTGTGAGCGGACAGCGCTGACCAGTTCGCCAGCCGCGACTTTGGCTTCTTCGCTGTTGTTGGCATTGCTGACTTTGGTCCAGGCCGTGAGTTGGACTTTCGAGTCGATGACCAGGGCGCCGTCTTCCGGTAGGGAGATGACCACATCGGGTCGGAGTCGGCTGCCATCCGCTTGTGTTGAGGATTCTTGCAAGCGGAATTCCTGTCCCTCGCGCAAACCGCTTTTTTCCAAAATGCGACGCAGAGTGATTTCACCCCAATCGCCGCGAGTTTTACTGTTGCCGGTCAAGGCGTTGGTCAAACGCTCGGCTTCCTTGGTCAGAGATTGGTGCCGTTCGGCCAGAAGCTCAATTTCTTTTTTCAGGGCGACGCGCTCGCGCCCTTCTTCGGAGTAGGTCTTACTAACCAATTCCTGGAAACCTTTCAGTTGATCCTTGAAGGGACCGAGTACGGTGCCCAGGCGTTCTTGGTGCTCTTTGACGTTTTGTTCTTTGGTTTCCTGGAGAATTTGTGCCGCGGTCGACTTGAAAGTGGCAACCAAGTGATCGCGAGCGGATTTAATCTCCTGCATGCGTTCTTCATAGGAATGCTTCACGCCTTCGATCTGTTCGCTAAGCGCGGCATTTTTTGTTTCCAAATCGGCTCTCTGTGTGGTGACGGCGGCTAGGTCTGCAGTGAAGCGAGTCAGCTGTTTATGCTGTTCGGCGAATTCGCGTTGCAGGGCGGTCAGGCTGGCATCGAGCGAGGCGTTTTTTTCTCGTGCAGCATCGCGATCGATGGTGGTTTGCTCCAGCAGTTGTTTGTGTTGGGCAAAGTCTTGGTCGAGTTTGTGTTGTAGGTCGGTCAGCGACTCGACTTCCTTGCCAAGGGCGGCGGCCTTGGATTCCAGTCGTGTTCGGCGTTCGTCCACTTCCAGGAAGCGCTGTTCGGTCTTCTGGACTTGCGCGGCAAGATCTGAGTTCTGCTGTTTCTGTGCATCCAGCTTCGCGCTCAGGCTGGCCAATTGAATATGAGCCTCATCCCGTTGCGCGCGGAATTGATCCCGTTCGGCGCGAGCCTCGGCGAGGACCGGCTCGTTTTGAGCTGGTTCGTTTGCCGCTTTGGCTCGAACGCGAGCGAGCAGGAATCCGAGAAGAACACCAATGGCTAGGCCGATGAGCAGGGCGAGATAATCCATGCACCCACCCATAGGGCATCATGCCGGTGGCGCAATGGCAGTGGCGCCGCTCAGTCGCGAACCACCTGCGTGGTAGCGGCTTCGCCAGCGGCGATCATGGCCACCGATGATTGCAGCCCAGCGCTGGCTTCGCGGAGATGTGCTTGCAGTTCCTCGAACAGTTGGCTGAAATGTTCGCTGGTCTGTGCCAGGCGCTGGGTGCCCTGATCGGCCTGGGTGGTCAGGCCATGCATATCGTCCATGCGCTTGGACAGTTCGTGCATTTCCGTCGCCACCGCACTGGTGGTCTGGCCCAGCTCGGTGACGACGCTCGCCACCTGATCGACTACCCGGTTGAGTTTTTGAATGGATGCCTCGATGGTTTCGGCGGCCTGGTGGGTCTGTTTGGACAGGGATTTCACCTCCTGCGCGACCACGGCGAAACCCTTGCCGGCTTCGCCAGCACGAGCGGCTTCGATGGTGGCGTTCAGGGCCAGGATATTGGTCTGTCCGGCCAGATCGGTGATGGCGCCCAGGATGCCTGAGATATGTCGAGTCTGTTCCCGCAGGGAGGTGACCTCCGTCTGGGCCCCGGCTGCGGAGCTGGCGACCTGTTGCAGCTGTTGTGAACCCGTTGCTGAGCGTTGCTGCACGTCGGCGGCGGTGCGTTCGATGGTGGCCAGGCTGCTGGCGGTGGAATTGGTTTCCGCAGCGATGCCGGTATTGGCGGCCTGGGCTTCCTCGAAGCCGTTGGCGATGGAATCCAGTCGCTGGCTCTGGCGGCTGATGACATGATGCATATGCACTGCCAGACGGCGGTCCAAGGTGCGCAGGGCCTGATGGCGATAAGCCGATTCGGCCAGGCGGACGATCACCTGACGGCTGTGGGCGGGAAGGCGTTCATCCATGTTTGGGGCTCCAGTCGGATCAGGACATCAGGTCGATGCCGCAGCGCAGTTGTTCCAGCCAGTGGAGGAAATCCTGCGCGGCTTGGCCGCGATAGATGCTGCCGTGTTGCGGGCAGATCAGATCGATGTCCAGGTGGCGGATCCGATCGACAAAGACTCGGCAGGCGGTGTTGCAGGCCATATAGCGCTGATGGAAGCCTTCCAGGTAGGGGAGATGAGCCTGAAAATCATCGATGAACAGCGGCTGTCCGCTGGGCGGCAAGTTGGCGCCGACATCACCGGAGAACAGGATCCGGGCCTGCGGGTCGTACAGCAACTGGTTGCCTGGTGCATGGAGGAAATGTGCTGGCACCACCTGCAGGGTGGCGCCGGCCAGGGCCAGTTCCTCGCCTGCGTCATCCAGGCCATGGATGCGCGATTCGTCGAATTCGCCAAAATGCGGCAGGAAGCGGGTCCACAGCCCTGGCATCACCAGTTTCGCGCTGGTGATCGCCGCCCACATCGGCGCTCCGGAAGAGACATCCGGGTCCTGATGGCTGTAGAACAGGATGTCGATGCGATCGGTGGCCGTATAGCGGGCGACGTTGGCCACCGAGCGGGCAAAATCCAAAACCGAGCCGGGGTCCAGCAGGCAGCAGCGACCGCGGTGTTCGATCAGGTACTGGTTGGCTGCGACCCCAGCGGAGACATCGGCATCGGTATCGGCTCCCAGCCAGATCCAGCGATGCTCGCCGGCCTGGAATAAGACCTGGCCTTCCTGGTCAGGCGTCTGGTTGCTAAGCACCGGCGCGGTGGTTGATTGGTGTGGCATGATGCTGATCCCGGGTGCAGAGACAGGGGAGTATAGCCTGGGAATGGCTGGCGGCCAAGTCGGGGGATATGGTTGGTGCTATTAAATGAGAAAACCCGCCCCACAGGGGGGCGGGTCATCCTCACAGAACACCTTGCAAAGATGAGGATGATCAGAAATCGAGCTGATGCTGGATGCGGAAGATCACGCCGTCGCCCTCGTCTTCAGCAGTGAAGATCTGGAGGCCGGCTTGCAGTTTGTTGCTTTTACCGTCGATGTAGTAGTTGGCGCCGAGGTCGACGTACATGCCGCTGTCGCCACCTTCACCGCTCAACGGTGCACTCTCATCATCGTTGTCGGTGTTGTTGTCCAGCATGGTCAAGCGAAGCGCAGGCTCGAAGACCTTGCCGCTGGCCAGGGGAATGGCGTAGCCACCTTGGAAGACAGCCGACATGTGATCCGTGTCGGCGGCACCGTTGTCGGCGGTACCCATGGTGATTTCTGCCAGTGCACTGATCTGATTATAGTGGACGGTGTAGCTGATGCCAAAGTTGGTGGTATTGGCATCGCCACCCTGGTCTTGTGAGGTGATCGCCAGGCTCAGCACATGACCAAAGCCTTCTTTGCCCAGGTAGCTTTCTTTGATCTTGGTGGCCCATTCTTCTTTGAGGCTGGTGCTGACCCGCAGGGCGACGAACAGGTCGCTATTGTCATCGGCGCCAGTGGTCTTACTGCCAGACTCGGCAATGGCCGCATCGATGCCGAAAACGGGGGCGGCAAGACTGTAGCTCAGACCAACGGTTTCGCTGCTGCTGCCATCGACGCCAAGGCGGCCGTTGGGGAACAGGTAGCCTGAAGAGCTGGCCCCGACATAGCGCATGCCGTAGTCGCCCCATTGCTCCACACCGAATTTGAGCTGGTGCTTCATGTTGTCACTGCTCATGGACTTCTTGATGTAGGCGTCATCCAGGTCAAAGCCATTGCTGGCGTTGCCATCTTTGTTGCCCATTTTGTCCATGTTCATGGTCAAGCCGAAGCCAAAGCCTTCGTCGCTCTTGCCCTTGAAATAAACGCGGGCACGGCGGACGGAAAAATTCCAGGCCTGGGCGTCATCCGACATGGTGCCAGTGAATGGATCGTAGTCATTGGTGCCATCGCTTGCCGTGCCGAATTCGGCGCGGACCTGGATGCGCGGCTCAATGGCCAAATTCCAGCCGTCACCAGCGACTTCAAAAGCCTGGGCGGCGGTGGGAATGGCAGCGACAGCTGCCAGGGCGGGAACGATGTTGCGAAGTTGCATCGTGACTCCTCTCAAGGGGGGTTCGGGGTACGGGGATTGTGGGCGGGGGTTCTCCGCCCAAAATCAATATTAGTAGGGAAAGTACGTGAAGGTCAGGTGAAAAACATCAGTCTTGCGTAACACGCTAACAACATCTTTGTCAGCGCAAGCGTCGGGTTTTTGGGCAAACGTAGTGTGTGAATCACCGCAGCGGTGGCATTATCAGCCGAATCGGCCAGTCACGTAGTCGGCGGTTTCCTGGAGACGGGGTTTGGTGAAAAGGTCAACCGTGGGGCCGTATTCAACGAGATGGCCGAGGTACATGAAGGCGGTGTAATCACTGGCGCGTGAGGCCTGTTGCATGTTATGGGTGACGATCAGGATCGTGTAGCCACCGGTCGCTTTCAGCTGCGCCACCAGATCTTCTATCTTGCCGGTGGCAATGGGATCCAATGCCGAACAGGGCTCATCCATTAACAGCACCTCCGGATCGGCAGCCAAGGCGCGTGCGATGCACAGGCGCTGCTGCTGACCGCCCGACATGCCCAATGCGCTTTCGTGCAAACGGTCCTTGACTTCATCCCATAGCGCCGAGTCCTTCAGGCTGCGCTCCACGGTTTCGTCAAGGACGTTGCGATCACGGACGCCATCGATCCGCAGGGGGTAGATGACGTTTTCATAGATCGACATGGGAAAGGGGTTTGGCTTCTGAAACACCATGCCCATGCGTTTGCGCAATTCGATGACGTCAACATGTTTGCCATAGATCGAGCTCTGGTTCAAACGCATGTCACCCGCGATGGTGACGCTGGCGATCAGATCGTTCATGCGGTTGACGCTACGCAGCAGGGTGCTCTTACCGCAGCCGGAGGGGCCGACCAGAGCGGTGATCTGACCACCTTTGACCAGCATGGAGACATCGAACAGCGCCTGTACGGGACCGTAGTAGAGATTGAAGTCTTCAATCTCCAGCACGGCTTCGCAGCCGGACAGCTCGTCGTGGATTTCAGCTGGGGGATGTTCGCCGGAGGTGATCTGTTCCAGGCGGTTCATCGTGGCGGCGGCGGTCATGAGCGGTCCTTTGAGATGGGTCTAAACAAGGTCAAGCGGTCGTTAGTCGGGCGCAAATATTGGTTCAGAACTGGTTGCCGGCGTACTTGGCGTTCAGGCGGCCGCGCAGCCAGATCGCCATGATGTTGAGCACCGCGATGATGCCGATCAGCAGCAGCGTGGTGGTGTAGACCATGGGGCGAGCGGCTTCGGAGTCGGGACTCTGGAAGCCGACGGTGTAGATATGGTAGCCCAGGTGCATGAAGCTGTTGTTGGTGACGAAGGGCAGGCCCAGATCCGAGATATAGGGGAACTCGGTCACCACGGGCAATTCTGGCGCCAGATGCACCGCGCCGACCAGCATCAGCGGTGCCACCTCGCCGGCGCCGCGGGCCATGGCCAGGATGGTGCCGGTCAGGATGCCGGGCAGGGCGTGCGGCAGGACGATGCGTTGCATGGTCTGCCATTTGGAAGCGCCGCAGCCGTAGCTGGCTTCGCGAATGCTGCCGGGGACGGCAGAAAGCGCCTCCTCGGTGGCAACGATCACCACTGGCAGGGTGAGCAGGCTCATGGTGATGGCGGCCCAGATCATACCTTCCTTGCCGAGTACCGGCTTTGATTCCGCCACGTGGGCCGGAAACAGCCAGCTGTCCAAGCCACCACCGACCATGACACAGAAGAAGCCCAGGCCAAATACGCCGAAGACGATGGAAGGTACCCCGGCGAGATTGTTGATGGAGATCCGGACCATGGACACGATCAGGCCCTGTCGGGCGTATTCGCGCAGGTAGAGGGCTGCGATCACGCCGAACGGCACCACCAGCACGGTCATGGACAGGGTCATCACCAGGGTACCGACGATGCAGGGCCAGACGCCGCCATACATGTTGGATTCGCGCGGATCGTCGAACAGGAACTCGCTCCAGCGGTCCAGGTAGACGCCGATGCTGCTGCCGAGGTTCAGCTGGTTGGCGGGATAGGCGCGTACGACCTCGGCGACTGCTATGATCTTGGTGGGCTGCTCGGTGGCCTCGCTGTTCTGTTGCATGGCGCTGCGCATCAGCAAGGCGTAGCCTTCGTTCTTGGCGTCCAGGGCATGGATGCGCTCGTTGATCTTTTCGCGTTCTTTCAGGCTGTTGGCGACGAACTGCTGATGGGTCTCGACTGCCTTGCGATACTGCGGCGAGTCCTCGCCATATTTCAATTTGGCTTTGACGATGTCTATCCGGTAGGATTCGTTGCGTTCTTCGATCGTCCGGATCTGGTGTTTTTCCAGCGAGCGGGCCTGATACCAACGGTTGCGGACCTCCGCGTGGATCTCGTTGAAGCGTTGCCAAGCCGCTTCCGGGCTGTCGGCGACCACTTGGCCCTTTTCCTGGAAGCCGACCAGATGACCGAAGAAGGGGCCCCAGTCCAAGCGCTCGACGGTCATGGCCCATTCCGGTTCGGCTTGGCTGGTGATCTGATGGTCGTCGATCCACCTGAAGGAGTTGCTCTGCATGTCGGCATTGGCGACCCAGAGCAGTGAGCGATTGTAGGGCTTGCCGTCGGCATCCTTGCCGTTTTCGCGACGGGTGAAGGAACCCAGGTGTTGGCTGCCGTCCTGCAGGGTGACTGCCACCATCGTCTTGGGCCAGAAGGTGCCCAGGCCACGATACAGCACGGTGCCGATCAGCAGGAGGATCATGGCCAAGGCAATGGCCAGGGCGCCGCCGGTCAGCCAAACCATCGGCTCGCCATAGGAGAACAGCGAGCTCTTCTGGCGATGCGGGCGGGCTGGTTGGGGAGCTTTCGTGGTGGTGCTGTCAGCCGCAGCTGCCGGGCTTCTGGTGGGCACAGCCGGCTCCTCTTCTTCGATCACGGATGCGGATGTAGACATGACGATGTTCTCTCGACCATTCTCTTTAAGGCTGGTCAAAGCCAACGCCGGTGGCACGTGAGATCCCATCGCAGTCACAGCTGCAGGGCGCGCTTGCGGAAACGCTGCCGGACCAGTTCTGCAGCGGTATTCAAGACGAAGGTCATCAGGAACAGCAACAGGCCGGTCAGGAAGAGAATGCGGTAGTGCGAGGATCCGATCGGTGCTTCAGGCAGCTCTACGGCGATGTTGGCCGACAGGGTGCGCATGCCGTTGAAGATATTCCAGTCTTTCACTGGCGTATTGCCGGTGGCCATCAGCACGATCATGGTTTCGCCGACGGCGCGGCCCAGGCCGATCATGATGGCCGAAAACAGGCCGCTGGTCGCTGTGGGCACGATTATCCGGACCGCGGTCTGCCAGGGGGTGGCGCCGCAGCCTAAGGAAGCGGCGCGTAGGTAGTTGGGTACGGCTTTCAGAGCATCTTCGGAAATGGTGTAAATAAGCGGAATCACCGCGAAGCCCATGATCACGCCAACCACGAGGGCGTTACGTTGCGAGAACGTGTCGACGTAGCTGCCACGGGCATCGGCGAAGGTGCTCAAGGCCGCGGCCACCGCCAGGGCCAGCACGAAAGCGACGACCACACCTGTAACTATTTTGAGCAGGTCGGCATGGGCTAACGCTTTGACACCTTTTTTCGCGCCGATGGTTTGGTCCATCCAGGGCATGACATAGCGACCAGCCAACCAGGCGACGGTCAGACCGGCAGCCGGTAGGGTCAGAAACAGCCAGCCTCCAATGGCGCCCTCATAGCGCATGCTGCCGGAAATTTCCTGCGGACCGCTCAGCCAGCTGCGAATATTACCGTCGAAGAACAGGTTTTCGACTGGCGTGCCAATGACCCAAGACAGGTACAGGCCGATCGGCAGGCTGAGTAAAATCCAGGCCGGACGCCACATCTGGATGCTCTGCTTGCGTGGCATCAGCTGCCAGAGGTGGCCGCCGATCACGAACACCAGCGGCACTACGATAAAAGTGCTGATGGTCATGGGCAGGGCTCTTTCGACGATGGGCGCCAACTCCAGGCCGGCGATGAAGCCCAGTACCACCGAGGGCAGACTGGCCATCAGTTCGATCACCGGCTTGATGCGACGGCTGAGGCTGGGCGGCAGGAATTCTGATGAGAAGATTGCGGCGCCGATGGCCACCGGGATGGCGAAGAGCATGGCATAGACCGTGGCCTTCAGGGTGCCAAAAATCAGCGGCCACAGGCCCAGCTTGGGTTCGGCGGCATCGGTGGCGCCGGTGGACTGCCACATGGTCTGCGCTTGGTTGAAGCTCTCATACCAGACCGGCGTGAACAGCGAGGTGAAACTGACATCGGGATGCTCGGCGCTCAGTGTCCAAAAATCGACGCCATTGGCATTGGCCATCAGCAGGCCGTCGTCCTTGGGTGAAATAATAATGTCGATCAGCGGTGGTTCGAGTTGGCTCATCCCTTCAGCGATGATCGCTTCGTTGGTGACGTTGATCACGCGGAAGAAGCCATCGGCGTAACTGACCGCGATCTGCCGCATGCGGGTGCTGGTGGAAATCGCGGTCACCGCTGCCGGGTGGGGCTCCAGGTCGTGACCCATGCGCAAGACGCGACCGTCCTGGCTCTCGGCACGCTCGGGCTCGGTCAAAAACCAGGCACGGACCCGGCCCTGGTCGTCGCCGACCATCACCGTGCCATCACCCAGCAGCGTGGTGGCGGTGGTGATGGTGATGCCGGAGTCGCCTGGTAGCAGATTGGCGGTCTCCACCAGCTGCGGTGTGGCCAGATCAGCCAGATCGTAGCGCTGACAGGTGCCATTGTCCCAGATCACCAGCAGATTGGTGGCGCTGCGGGACAGCACCAATTGGATGGGATGGGTGTCGACATCGCTCAGAGCAAAAGAGGTGGTGTTCGTGCTGATGGTCTTCTTGCGCGTCATCAGGTTGACGCGCTCCTTCATTGCGACCAGGTAGATGGTATTGTCCTTGGTCAGCATGGCGGCCAAGTGGCCCCTGCCAACGGGGGCCATAACCACATGATCGATGGCAGAATCACCGGAGGCGCCGTCGATGCTTTGCACTTCGCCGATTTCCATGTGCAGCGACTGCTTGCGGAATTGATTCTGGCTGATTCGTCGAATCACGCCGTCTTCAAAATTGGCCTTCTCGTTGAGTTCGAGTTTGGTGACCGCATCGGGGACCTGGTCGGCGAACAGGAAGTCACTGTCCACCGTGATGGTGCCGACCTGCCAGCGTCCGTCCGGATAGGTTGCCATGATCTGGTTGCCACGGACGGTGACCGCGTCCGGATCGCCGGCGAAGGGCTTGCTCTCGTTGAAGACTTCGCCGTCCTCGATGCTGAAACTGGCCACCACGCCACGATCGCTCATCCGCCAGCCAACTTGTTGCTGATCGTCGATACCGATCTCCTGGATCCGTTCCTTGGGATTGGCGAATTCCTGCTGATGGACCCGCTGTTGCTCGACTTCTGCTGGGATGAACAGCGGCAGCACCTCGTAGATGAGGTAGAACATCACCAGCGAGACTGCCAAGATGGTGCTGATCCCACCCAGGACGATGACCAGATAGCTTGCTTTATCGAGAAACAGCACGCTTCCGCGGGTTTTCCGCGAGCGCTTGTAACGAGTGGGATTGACCAGTGCAGGCTTTTGATCACTCATGAACGGTGCCTCAGGATGCCGTGTATAGTGGTGGATGTTTTGCTCGCTGAGCGTGCCGACGTTTCCCTGCCGGTGCCTCGTTGAAGCCGCGAATGCGTCGCGAAGCCGGAGCCGGTTCGGAGGGGGCGGAGCCGGAGGACCAAGAGCATGGCAGCTGGCTGAGCCCCCTCCGAGGTAAACGCTGCTCTTTGCGGACGAGAAAAACCCGGACCAGTGGTCCGGGCATGTGGCACGTTTAGAGGCTGATGTTGACAGCGGCCAAGGATTCCTTGGCGATTTCCAGGCTGATCGGGATGTAGCCATCCTTGATCACCTGTTCCTGACCTTCCTTCGAGAAGATGAATTTCAGGAACTCGGCGCGCAGCGGATCCAGCTGGGTGCCGGGACGGTAATTGATGGTCAGCCACAGAAAGCGGGCCAGCGGGTACTCGCCAGCATGCTTGGGAATGGCCTCAACGAAGTCGGTGCCTTCGGCGGCGAGCGGGACGGCGCGTACATCGGCGGTCTGGTAGCCGATGCCGCTGTAACCGATGGCGTTGACCTGACGGGCAACGGCCTGGACCACGGCGGATGAGCCGGGCATTTCCTTCACGGTGTCCTTGTAGTCGCCCTTGGCCAGGGCGTGCTTCTTGAAGTAGCCGTAGGTACCGGAAGCAGCGTTGCGACCGTAGAGGTCGATGGTCTGGTTGGCCAGCGCGCCGCCCAAGCCCAACTGACCCCAGCTGGTGACCTCAGGCGCACCGCTGTTGCGGGTCTTGGAGAAGATGCCGTCCAGCTGCTGCATATTCAGACCCTGGATCGGGTTGCTCTTGTTGACGAACACGGCCAACATGTCGATGGAGGTGGCGACCTGCACCGGCTTGTAGCCGAAGCGCTGTTCAAAGGCATCGCTCTCGGAGCTCTTCACCTGGCGGCTCATGGGGCCGAAGGTGGCGCGGCCTTCAATCAGCGCCTTGGGCGCGGTGCTGGAGCCCTTGCCTTCGATCTCGACTTGAACATGGGGGTAGATGCGCTGGAAGTTTTCGGCCCACAGCGTCATCATGTTGTTCATGGTGTCGGAGCCGACGGTTTTGATGGTGCCCGACACGCCAGTGGTTGGCTGGTAGCCGGGAAGACGGCTGTCGATGTCGACAGCGGACAGACTGACGCTGGCGCAGATGACCAACACGGCCAGTACGCGAATGCGAAGAAGGGTGCTCATGTTCGCTCCTCATGGGGAAATGGTGGCAGAGCGCGCATTCTAGGAGCCCTCATCAGTGATTGATGAGGGCTTTTTAAATATCACATAAAGTCGTCGGGGGTGATTGCCTGGCGTGCAGGCTCCTCTTGCAGGCTCCTCTAGCGACCGGTGGACACGGAAAAAAACCGGCAAAAACGTGGTTTTTCCGGGGCCTGTCGTGTTCGTCGACGGTGAGCGGTCAGGAGGCCTGTTTGGCGGTCTGCTCCAGGTGGGCGCACAGCTGTGGCAGCTGTGCCGGCTTGATGAAGAAGGTGCTGATGCCGGTTTCCTCGGCAGCCTGCTGGACGCAGGGCTTGGTGGCGTCATTGGAGAACAGGATCATATGCCGACGTGGCAGCACCCGAGCCAGGTCGATGCCGTTGCCATCGGCCAGTTCGGTGTCCAGGATCAGACAGTCGTAGCTCTTGTGGGCCAGGCGAACGACCGCCTCGCGGGCGCTGGCGACGGCATCGACCTGGACCGGTCCGTGCTTGGTCGCCTTCTCCAGGAATTGTTTCCGGATCCGGTGGTCGGTGTTGACGAACAGGATGCGCATGGAAATGGCCTCCTCCTGCTCGCGTATTGCACTTGGCGTGCCAATAGTGTGGATTTGGCGAAAGCTTGTTCTGGCAGTGACTTAGAAAGAAGCGCGAAAGAGCGAGTCCTGCAAGAAAACGTGCAGGACTTTTAGGAACGTTTCGTAAGTCCTTTTTGGCAGCTTTGTTAGCTACTGACAGGAAGCTTGACGCTGCAATGTTTCTTGCCGTGTTCGTGTTGATTCAAAGCGACCATGTCGAGTAGCGCCCGTATCGTGCGGCAGAGGCAAGGCGCGATGAGAAGCAGTCGCAACGCTCCATCGAGGAAATCGCAACGCTGCGCCGCGAAGAATTATGAAAGGTGTCCGAAAGCTATTTATGGGACACGGCACTATTGCTTTTTGTTCAAGCGCTGATTCAGTGCCTGCCGTGAGATCCCCAGAAAGTGTGCCGCGGCGCCTTGGTTGCCATCGGCTCGACGCAGGGCCTCGGCGATCAGCAATTCCTGCACCTGCTTCAGGGACGGCAGGGTTCGCCAGCGACTGAAATCCCAGCGCCGCTGGATGACGCCGGAATCGTCGTCATCGCTGGTTGCTTGGCTATCCAGCCGTTGTCGGAAGGGGGACAGTGGCAGGCGACCACCGCGGACCTGGCTGACCGCGTCGTGGACCATGCCTTCCAGTTCGCGGACGTTGCCCGGAAAGGCGTAGCCTGCCAGCAAGGCGTAGAGCTCGCGGGGAATGCGTGGAACACGCTGATTTAATTGGTCGGCCGAATGCCGGACGAAGTGGTCCATGAGCAGCGGGATGTCCCGCTTGCGGTCCCGCAAGGGGGGCAGGTGGATGTGATGAGTCTGCAGTCGGTAGTACAGATCGCGCCGGAAAACCTGCTCCTGGTTGATGTCGCGATTGGTCGCCACCACCAGCCGGCAGGTTGCCTGCCGGCTGTGGTCGCTGCCTAAGGGATAATACTCGTGCTCCTGCAGCAGGCGTAGCAGTTTGATCTGACAGGTCTCCGGCAGGTCGCCGATCTCGTCCAGGAAGAGGGTGCCGCCAGCGGCTTGCTCAATGAAACCAGGGCGCTTCTCGATCGCGCCGGTGTAGGCGCCTTTCACATGCCCGAACAGGGCCGAGGAGAAGGCGGTATCGTCCAGGCCGGCGGTATTGACCGCCACGAAGGGCCCGTGGTCGCCGCGGCTGCGATGGATGGCGCGGGCGATCAATTCCTTGCCGGTACCGGTTTCGCCGGTGATCAGCACCGGTTGATCCGAGTCGCTGATGGCTTCGATGTACTGGAACAGCAGCCGCATCGCGTCATCGGCGGTGATCAGATCATGGAAGTGTTCGGGGTGTCGGATGCCGTGCGCGAGGAAATTCTGACGCAGGCGGTCGTTTTCGCGTTCCAGTTGTCGCATCGACATCAGTTGGCCGGCCAGGGCTACAATCTGCGATCGCTCGACGGGCTTGACCAGGTAGTTGGTGGCGCCCAATCGCATGCAGTTTACGGCAGTGGCGGCATCCTGGGCCGCAGTCAGCATGACGATGGGCAGGTCTGGATGCTGTTCGCGCAGTTCCGCCAGGATCTCGTCGCCATTGCGATGTGGCATCCACAGATCCAGGAAGATCAGGTCGTAGCTACCTCGGGTGACCGTGGCGACCACCTCGCGGGCGTTGGAGCACGTGTCCACCGGGCCAATGCCATCGGCACGCAGAGCGGCGGCGACCGTGCGCAAGATGATGTCGTCATCGTCCACCAACAACACCGTTGCCGGCTCGGCGACGGTGTCGTGGTGGCCATGGCTGTCCTCGTTGGCAGCTGAGCCCGCAGACATGCGAGACGATAGGCCGGCGCGCTGATCGCAGCAAGCAATGCTTGCAGTCACGTCAGCGCTTTTCGATGGCAAAGGTGATGCCTTGGTCATTCCAGGTCAGGGATTCCGTTTGCGCGGAATCGGCCGCATGGATCTGTGTTGCCAGGACCTCGGTGGCGATGCTGTCGGCGTGTTCGGCCATGGCGCTGTGCACCTCCTGGCTGTCGCTGTGCCAGTGCAGCTGGATGCGATCGCTGACCGCCAGATCAGCGGCCTTGCGCGCTGCCTGGATGGCGGAGACCAGATCGCGTGCCAAGCCCTCGCGCTGGAGTGCCGGAGTGGTTTCGGTATCCAGGACCACGGTGATGAAGCCATCGGTGGCCATGGCAGCGCTCGTGCTGGTTTCCCGTTGCAGCAGCACGTCTTCCAGGGTCAGCGCTTCCTCGGCCACGGTCAGCGCGTCGCCGGCTTCCAATTGCGCCACCTCATCGAAACCCCAGGTCCGCAATTCAACCCCGATCTGTTTCAGTTTCGGTCCGCAGCGTTTGCCGAGGCGCTTGAAGTTGGGTTTCACGGTGATGGTGCAGAAATGGTGCTCATCACCGGCCCATTCCACCTGTTTGACATTCAGCTCCTGGGCCAGTTCGCGCTCGCCATCCAGCACCGCCTGTTTGATGGCGGGATCGCGATGCACGATGGTGACCTTGGCCAGCGGCTGTCGGATCTTGATTTTGTGGCCCTCGCGGATCTTGCGGCCCAGACTGGCGGCGGCGCGGATGACGTGCACCTGTCGTTCCAGCTGCTCATCGATCAGGCTCTGATCGACGCTGGGGAAATCGCACCAGTGCACCGATGCCGGTGCTTGCGGATCCACAGGCCGCATCAGGCGTTGGTAGACCGCTTCGGTCAGGAAGGGCATGAAGGGCGCGAGCACCTTGGCGAAAGCTACCAACACCCGGTACAGGGTGGCGAAGGCCGCGGCCTTGTCGCCATCGTCCTCGGATTTCCAGAAGCGACGGCGATTGGTGCGAATGTACCAGTTGGTCAGATCGTCGATGAAGCCCACCAGGCGCGGTACCACATTATACAAACGATAATGTTCCATCTCGGTGCAGACATCGGTGATCAGACTCTGCAAGACCGAGAGTACCCAGCGGTCGGCATCGGCGCGCTGATCCACCAGCGGTGCCGGCCAGTGCCGTGGGTCATAGCCGTCGACCTCGGCGTAAGTGGTGAAAAAGGACAGCGCATTCCAGTAGGGGATCACCACGGTACGGACGATCTCCTTCAGGCCCTTCTCTGAGAAACGCAGCTCCTCACCGCGTACCACTGGTGAGTCGATCAGGTAGGCGCGTAGGGCGTCGGCGCCGTAGCGGTCCAGCACCAGGCCGGGATCGGGATAGTTCTTCAGCCGCTTCGACATCTTCTTGCCGTCTTCGGCCAGGATCATGCCGGTTACCACCACGTTGCGGTAGGGGGCCCGGTCGAACAGCGCGGTGCCATGGATCAGCAGGGTGTAAAACCAGCCGCGGGTCTGGTCCATGGCTTCGGCAATGAAATGCGCTGGGAAGAATTGCTCCAATTTGTCGGCACGGGCGAAGGGATAGTGCTGTTGGCCGTAGGGCATGGCACCGGACTCGAACCAACAGTCGAGCACTTCGGGGGTACGGCGATAGGTTTTGCCGTCGCGCTCGATAACCACGTGGTCGACCACGTGTTTGTGCAAATCGTCCACCAGCACGCCGGACAGCTCGGCCAATTCCTGCCGCGAGCCAACGCAGATGCAGTCGTCCGGATCATCCACATTGACCCACACCGGGATGCAGCTGCCCCAGAAGCGGTTGCGGGAGATATTCCAGTCACGGGCTTCCCGTAGCCAGTTGCCGAAACGGTTGCTGCCCACTGCTGTCGGTTGCCAATTAACCGTGTCGTTGTTGGCCACCAGGCGATCGCGCAAATCCTGCACTTTCACATACCAGGCCTCGATGGCGCGGTAGATCAGCGGTGTATCGGTGCGCTCGCAGAAGGGGTAGCTGTGGTTGACCGTGGCCTGATGGACGAGTTTGCCTTCGTCTTTCAATCGTCGGATCAGGGCTTTGTCGGCGTCCTTGCAGAATTGGCCCTGGTACTCGGGGACCGCCTCGGTGAAGCGGGCCTCATTGTCCAGGCCATCCACCATCTCGATCCCGGCGGCACTACAGATGCGGAAGTCGTCTTCGCCATAAGCTGGAGCCATATGCACCAGACCAGTGCCATCGGCAGTGCTGACGAAGTCGTCGGTCAGCACCACGAAGCTCTTCGCTTGCTCGGCCCAGTATGGAAACAGCGGTTCGTAGTGCCAGCCGGCCAGGTCCGAGCCGGAGCCGCGCCAGACCACCTCCAACTGTTCCACGTCCTGTTTATAATAAGCGCCGACGCGGGCCTCGGCCAGGATATGGACGGCGTCCGAATCGCGGATGCCGACGTAGGAGATATCCGGTCCCGCGCAGAGCGCGAGATTTTCCGGCAGGGTCCAGGGGGTGGTGGTCCAGGCCAGCAGATAGCCGGGGGCTGGCAGCTGCGGACCATCCGTCAGGCGGAAACGGACGGTGATCGCCGGGTCCTGGACCTCCTTGTAGTTGCTGTTGGCCTCGAAATTCGACAACGGTGTGGTCAATTTCCAGGAGTAGGGCATGATGCGATGGCTGCGGTAGACCCGTTTTTGGTCCCACAGCTGCTTGAACACCCACCATACCGATTCCATGAACTCAACGTCCATGGTCTTGTAATCATCGTCAAAATCGATCCAGCGACCCAGCCGGGTGACGGTTTTGCGCCATTCCGCGACGTAGGTCTGTACCATGGAGCGACACTGCTCGTTGAAAACGTCGATACCCTTCTCGAGGATCTCGCCAGTGCCGTGCAGGCCGAGCGCCTCTTGGGCCAAGGCCTCAATGGGCAGGCCATGGCAGTCCCAGCCGAAGCGACGTTCCACCGGATGCCCACGCATGTTCCAGAAGCGAGGCACGATGTCTTTCACCGTACTCTGCAGCAGGTGGCCATAGTGCGGCGTGCCGGTCGCGAAAGGCGGGCCGTCGTAGAACACGAAGGGTTCGGCACCCTGTCGGCGCCGATTGCTTTCGTGGAACGCGTCCAGCTCGCGCCACAAGTCCAGGATGCCTTCCTCGATTCGTGGGAATTCGATATCGGTGGGGACCTTACGGAAAACCGGGGATTGACTCATGACAGCACTCCAAAGCGAGGCGGCGGTTCTATGGC
Organism: uncultured candidatus Brocadiaceae bacterium; assembly: GCA_964405325.1. Classification (GTDB taxonomy): domain Bacteria; phylum Planctomycetota; class UBA11346; order UBA11346; family UBA11346; genus CAYONM01. Next base: position 21,715 of record CAYONM010000008.1, read on the forward strand.
GCTGGCTGACAGGGGCAATCCCGTGGCGTTTGGGTGCCAAGCGCCTATCCTGCCGGCGCCATGTCGATGTTGCGCTTCCCGCTCGTGTTGCTGTTCGTGCTTCCTCTGTTGGCGAGCGAGTTGCCCACCGCGCCGCAGCCGGTCCCCGCCGACCGGCAGCAGGCCTTCCTGCGTGCAGAGCCGCCGCGCTTGGATACCAGCGATTGGCCGCCCGGTCCGGCGGCTGTCCCCGGTCGGCGTATCTGGCAGCCGGCGCGTTTCAGCGCTTGGCCCAGTCTGGTCTATGCGGATGAAGCGCGGCACGTGGCCCTGGATATGCCCCTGATCACCGCCGGCCAGATCCGCCTGGGCTGGGCCGAGCAGGTGCATGAATTACCGGTTCCGGAAGCGCTCATCGGGAAACGGCATGGCGCCCTGCAGCCCATGCCCATGGCACCCGGTTGGCATGAGCTGTTGATCAGCGTGCCCCAGCAGGGCGAACGGCAACTGGGTCTGCGCCTGGTCGACATCGCCGATCCGTGGCCGCATACGGGTCTGCGGGCTGGCCAACCGGTGGATGCGGCCGGTCATCCGGTGGTCATACGTATGCCACGCTGGCAGTCCGAGCAACAGCGTCGTTGGGCCCTGTTCTCCCGCCGACCACAGGCGCCAACCGGCGAAGCCCTGGTACTGGGTGATCCCTTGGTTGCCGACAACGACGACGTTTTCCGTGATCTGCCGGCACGCTGTCAGCTTGCTACCGATCCCCTGCACCCGGAGGCCGCCCTGTTGCTGGCTGTTGCTGGCCTGCAGCCACCGTATCCGCGTCTGCTATGCTGGAGTCCCGGCAATGCCGCTCTGCATAGCGGCACCTGGTCGGCGGAGGAAGCGCGCGTCTTTACGGCCCTGCGTTTGCGTTTCGATGCCCTGGGCTGGCGTCCGCGTCTGTTGGTGCTGCTACCGCCCTGGCCGGCGGACCCGGCATTACAAGAACAGGCCACCGCCCGTCGCGAATGGCTCCAGCGGCAGTCCGCCTTTCTGGGCTGGGAGCTGCTGGACGCTGCGGTCCTGGCCGGCCCGGCCCAGCAGGCCAATCGTGTTGCCGAGGGGGTCTTTACCCGCTATCCACGTGGTGCGGCACAGACGGCGATTCGTGCAGCGTTGCGTGCAGTGCTGGCGCCCTAGGCTGCTGCCCATGCGACGGTTCCTCCTGCTCTTCATCATGACCACCGCCTTCGTTGGCTGCAGCGCCCTGCGGGATTCCCAGGACGTGGTTCCCGACCGCGGTGGTCATGCTTACAACCCTGATGCCCCAGCCGGTGCGCCCGGAGTCGATGCGCCGGTCCGCTTATCGCGTTCGGCTGGGGCCGGTACGGTTACGGTTCTGGCTGGCGAGCGCCTGTATCAGATTGCCGAGCGTGAGGGCGTGGAGCTGTGGGCCTTGATCGAACGCAACGACTTGGTGGAGCCGGTTCGAGCCGGTGAACGCCTGGAATTGCCCTGAGGACGGCGGGAAAGGAAGCCCTATGTTGCAGACCATTTTGCTGGCAACCAACAACCAACACAAGCTTCGTGAAGTGCGACAGATCCTGGAGCCCTGCGGCCTGGTAGTGCTTTCGGCCGACGATGTCGGCGGTTTGCCCAAGGTGGTGGAAGACGGCGAGACCTTTGCCGACAACGCCATCAAGAAAGCGATCAGCGGTATGCAGCATGCCAACCTTCCGACCATCGGCGATGACAGTGGAATCGAAGCGCGTGCGCTGAACTGGGAGCCGGGTGTGCAGAGTGCCCGTTACGCCGGTGCGGACTGCGATGACGAGGCCAATAACCGCAAATTGGTCGACGTGTTGCGCGACGAGGCAGACCGCTTTGTGCAGTATCGCTGCGTGATCGCTTTGGCCCGGACCACCGGCGAGGTCAATACCTTCGAGGGGACCTTTCCGGGCGAACTGGTGCTGGAACCGCGTGGTAGTGGTGGCTTCGGCTACGACCCCTATGTGCTCATTCCTGAGCTGGGCCAGACGGTGGCGGAATTGTCTGACGACGAAAAGCATGCCCGTTCGCATCGTGGCCAGGCGCTCCGCGCCTTTGTCGATTGGCTCGAAAGCGAATAGCCAGTGGGCGCGCCTTGCCAGGGCTGGCCGGTGGCGTACACCCGCCGGCCCGACGTGAACCCCGTATTGGATGACAACGAAGGCGAGGTTTTGCCCGCAAGCCAAGTTGCCATTATTGGGTTTCACCTCGCCTTTCTGCTTTTTGGTCCTCGGACATTCGTCCCGCGGACCCCGTCCTCCGAGGCCGCAGATGATTTGCATCTACTGCCTTTCTGTGACACGACTTAGAGACGGAAATCCGCAAAATTCTGGCAATCCTGCAGCCTTGAGGGACTCACGCATCATGATCGATCTGCATCATTTCCGCCACGATCCTGATTTCTATCGCCAGGCTTGGGAGCGCCGTGGTACCGACGTCGATGTCGATGCCCTGCTGGCCCAGGATCAGCGTGTCCGCGAGCTGAAAACCGCGGCCGAGAGCAAGCGCGCCGAAGCCAACCAGGCTTCCAGGGCCATTGGCCAGGCGGCTCGTGCTGGGGCGGACGTCGCCGCGGCCAAAGCCGCGGCGCGGGAACTGTCCGATGTTGCCAAAGAGTTGAACGAGCAACGCACCTCGGCCGAGCAGGTGCTGCACGATGCCGTGTTGCGTCTGCCCAATCCCTGTCTGGCTTCTGCCCCCGAGGGTCTGGATGAAAGCGCCAACCAGGTGCGCGAGTCATGGGGTGAGATGCCGGCCTTCGACTTTGAACCCAAACCGCATTGGGAGCTGGCGCCAGCGTTGGATATTATCGATTTCGAGCGTGGCAGTAAAATATCGGGATCCGGCTTCGTGGTCTACAAGGGCTTGGGCGCCCGTCTACAGCGAGCGCTGATCAATTATTTCATCACCTACCTCACCGAACAGGGCGGCTATACCGAATTGCAGACCCCGCTTCTGGTGACGCCGGATACCATGCAGGGCACAGGCCAGTTGCCGAAATTCGGTGATCAGTTGTATGCCTGTCGCGAAGCTGATCTGCTGTTGATTCCCACGGCCGAGGTGCCGATCACCAACCTGCACCGAGATGAGATCTTTGACGCCGAGCAGCTGCCGATCCGCTATTGTGGCCATACCCCTTGTTTCCGGCGTGAAGCTGGTGCGGCCGGTGTGGGCACCCGCGGCATCACCCGCGTGCATCAGTTCGACAAGGTGGAAATGGTCTGGTTGACCACGCCCGAGCGCAGCGAGGCCGATCTGCTGACCCTGCGCGGTAACGCCGAGGCTCTGCTGCAGGGCCTGGGTTTGCACTATCGGATCCTGGACCTGTGTGCCGGTGATACCGGATTCTCCGCAGCTCACACCTACGATTTGGAGGTCTGGAGCGCCGGCACCGGCACCTGGCTGGAAGTCAGCTCCTGTTCCACTTTCACCGATTTCCAGGCTCGCCGCGCCAATCTGCGCTACCGCCCTGCGCCGGGTGAAAAACTTGCCTACCTGCACACCCTCAACGGCTCCGGCCTGGCCTTGCCGCGTGTGGTGATCGGTATTCTGGAGACCTACCAGCAGGCCGATGGCAGCGTGGTGGTGCCGGAGGTGTTGCGGCCGTTTATGGGGTGTGAGCGGATTGGGGCCGAGCCCGGGCTTCGTGCTGTGTCCCATTAATAGCTGTAACTACTCAGGCACTATGGATTCTCGGTGCCGGCCCCCCGGAGCGCGAGGCCCTGCCTCGCAGGCAGCGCCTAGGTCGGCGCTGATCACCGGATGTTCCTGATGTCTTGAACGAGTACGCTTGCCTGGCTTGCGCCGCATGGCGATGCGTTCTGTGTGCGTGCTGCGCGCGCTGATGGCGAGATCGACATGTTGTGGGGCGGTACGGCTGAGTAGGTACAAATAGCTTTCGGACACCTCTCTAAACTCAGGCACTTCGCCAGACTTGCGCTTTCCGGCCCTGCCTGCGTTGCTGGAACCTCGAAATAGCCCTGCTGGTATAGTGATTTCTCACACGGTGAGTAAGTGGCCTGAGTTTAGAGAGATGCCTTTTCATAATTCTTCGCGGCGCAGCGCGTCTGCAACGCCGCAGATGCCGTGCGAGACGAAGCGATACCCGACATTGTTGCTTTGGCAGAGCACGAGACCGAATCGATCGAGATCCGATCAATTCGAAAAGCTCCGTACCACCAAATACAACTCCCCCAACAAACGCCATTCGACGGCATCGTTCAAACGCCGGTCTGGTATTGTCGGATTGGCGGCCACCAGGCGGATGCCGTCTGCTTCATAATGTACGTATTTCAGGGTGGCGTCGTCGTCCACCTGGACTGCGGCAATGTGGCCGCTGCGGACGCGGCTGCCGCTGTCGATCAGGGCGTAATCGCCGTCAAAAATCTGGGCGCCGATCATCGATTCGCCCTGCACCTGCAAGGCGAAACAGCCAGCGCGTGGCTGGAGTTCCGGAAGCCAGCCGGCCAGGTTCTCTTCCGCCAGGATTGGACTGCCGGCGGCAATGCTGCCGAGGATGGGGATGCCGGGTAGCGGTTGCTGTCGCCCCAGGGTCTGCCAGCCAGCGGTGCTGACGCGGATCTGGTGTAGATGTTGGCCACGCTCCACCAGCCCGCGCTCGGCCAGGACGCCCACCAGGCGATGGATCGCCGAGGGAGCTTTGTAACCGAGCTGCTCGGCGGCTTCCTGGTAATTCAGGATTTCGCCGGATTCCTGCCAGTCGGCCAGGCGTTGCAATAAGAGGCGCTGGGTTTTGCTGAGAGCTCGCATGTGGCCAGTGTGCGAATATTTATTCGCATGCAAGCATGGCTCGGAGCCCGCAGGATTCCCCCTGCACATCCGTATAGCACGGCCATTACAGCACTTTGCTCGGTCGGCCAGTCCTCACAGGGTGATGCTCGGCTTCGGGCCAAGGCCGATTCAGGCCAAGAGGCGCGACACCGCCGGATGATCGGCCGTCTTACTGCGGGTGTGGGGGATATCCGCCAGCAGGCGGTCCACCAAGCCATCGGCGTCCAGGCCCTGGGCCTCGGCTTCGTAGTTGGGCTGCAGGCGGTGGCGCAACACCGGTTTGGCGACTGCGGCGATATCGGAGAACGCGACCTGAGCCGAGCCGTGCAAGGTGGCGCGGGCCTTGGCGCAGAGCAACAGGGCCTGGCCAGCGCGCGGACCCGCGCCCCAGCGGACCAGTTCGCTGAGCACTGAGCCGGAGCCTGGGCGCGAGGCACGGACCAGGTCGATGGCGTAACGGGCGACCTCCTCGGTAATCGGGGTGTCGCGGACCAGCTTCTGAATCGCCAGCAGTTGCTCGCCGTCGACCACGCCGCGATTGGGAACTTCGTCGTTGTCGGTGGTACTGAGGATGACCCGCAGCTCGTCCTCTTCGGAAGGGTAGTCGATCACAATCTTGACCAGGAAGCGGTCCAGCTGGGCTTCGGGCAGGAGATAGGTGCCTTCCTGCTCCAAGGGGTTTTGGGTCGCGAGAACAAAGAAGGGGCTGGGCAGGGGGCGGGTCTCTCCACCCGTGGAGACTCGGCGCTCCTGCATGGCTTCCAGCAGGGCGGCCTGGGTTTTTGGCGGCGTGCGGTTGATTTCGTCGGCCAGGATGATGCTGGCGAAGACCGGTCCCGGTAGAAACACCAGGCTGCGTTCGCCGCTGTCCTTGTTCTCACGGATCACCTCGGTGCCGATGATGTCCGAGGGCATCAGGTCCGGGGTGAACTGGATGCGATTGAAGCGCAGATGGGTCGACGCGGCCAGAGTGCTGACCAGCAGGGTCTTGGCCAAACCGGGAACACCTTCCAGCAGGGCGTGACCGCCCGAGGCCAGGCAGATCAGCAACTCGTCGATCACCGCGCTCTGGCCGATGATGTGCTGTTCCAGTTCCGACTTGAGTTCGGCTGCCAAGCTGGCGGCCTGGGCGCGATCCACCATGCCATATCCTCCAGTGGCATGCTCGCGCTGCGGGCAGGTAGTACAATGGGACGTGTGCAGGCTGGCGTCTCGCCTGACAAGGCTTCTGATGCCTACGTGCACGCGCAACGTTTCTGCTCCGCACTTCGACATCGTCTGCGCCGGCTGCTCTGGCTGCAGGTCGCCAGTCGTGTGGTGCTGGTGGCCGTGCTGGTGGCGCTGACTGCTTTGGGCCTGGATATTGCCTGGCATTTGCCCATGGCGCTGCGCCTGGTGTTGCTGGTCGGCCTGTTGCTGAGTGTCGCGGTGGTGCTGTGGCGGCGGCTGGAGCCTTTGTGGCGGCTGCCCCTGGACGATCTGGAAATGGCGCGTATCGCCGAAGCGCGTATTGCCGAGTTGGATGGCGCGCTGATTGCGGAATTGCGACAGTTTCCTGATGAAGCACAGACCGCCCAGCGGCGTGAGCAGTATTTGCAAGCCTCGCAACTGCAGCGTCTGGTGCCGGCTGGGCCAGTTCCCCGGCAGGTGGCCGCGGCGCTGCTGGCGGTGCTGCTGGCGGTGGGCTGTGTGCTGATTTGGCCACACACTCTGGCCATGGCTGGTGCCCGATTGGGCATGCCCTGGCAGGAACGACCGTGGCCACGGCGCGATGTGATCGAGTTGCAACTTGTCGAGACCGTCGTGGCCGAGGGTGAGCCCGTGCCACTCCAGGTGCACCGCCTGGCTGGTGGTGCTGCCGATCTGCAGCTGCATTGGCACGCTGCTGATGGCCGTAGCGGTCAGCAGTTGGTGGCAGGTGACGAGGACGGCTGGAGTGTTCGATCCTTGTTGTCGCGTGGGCGGTACACGATCACGGCGCAGGCAGGTGACAGCCTGCCGGCGGTAGGGGATGTCCGCGTGCAGCGTCGGCCGGAACTGCAGGCCATCCAGGTTGCGGTCCATCCACCGGGCTACGCGCCATTGCCGGTCCGGCAAGAACACACCCTCGCGCTAAGGGTGCTGGCGGGTAGTCGTCTGGCGGTGCGACTGGCGGCCATTGCCGAGCCGGGTCGTCGTATTGCGGAGATGCAGTTGCACCAGGACGAGTCGCCGGTTGCCCTGATCGAGCAGGCAGACGGTTACCACGGCGAGCTGCGTATGGGGAGCAGTGACGTCGATCTGCAGGTCCGTTGCCAGGACGAGGATGGTATTGCCATGCGGCCGGCGGTGTATCGCTTGCGGATGCTGCCCGACCGTGCGCCGACGGTACAATTGCTCGGCCCGCCGCGTGGCGAGGCCGTGGTTCCCGGTGCGGATCTCCGGCTGCAGCTGCGGGCTGAGGACGATATCGAGGTGGTGGCGCTGCGCCTGCAATCGCGGGTGCGGCCCTCCGATGCCGCACCGGAGGAATTGCCTTTTGCCAAGGGGGTGCCGGTGCCGGTGCCGTCGGCAGCGACCCGGGTCGACCGCCGACAGTCGTTGACGGTGCCCAGCCAGGCCGAAGCGGGCCAATCCTTCGATCTGCAGGCGGTGGTTGCCGATGGCAACACTCTCAGTGGTCCGGGCCAGGACCGATCGGCCATGCTCAGCCTACGGGTGGTGGATGAGCCGGAGTTGCGTCGGATTCTGGAACGCGCCATTGCCACGGTACGTGATCGCGTCGATCAGTCGCGCAATCGTTGGCGGCAGGCCGAGGATCAGGCCGATCAGCAGGTGGTCGGCGGTACCCGACGCAATCTGGAGGCCCTGGGCGAGCTGCAACGGCGTTGGCGGGACAACCACCTGCCAGCAAGCGAGGGGCAGGCTCTGGGCCAAGCCGAGGCGGTCCTCCGGCAGCAGGTGCTGGATGTGTTGCCCACGATCAGTCAGGCCAGCGAGCGCATCGCGGTGGACGAAGCCTTGGGGCAGGTCTACGCCCTCTTGGACGGCATGCTCTCCTCCGGCGATCTGTTGCGCGATCTCGGTCAGTTGGTGGAGCAGCAGGCCGCCCTTCAGGAAGAGAGCCGGCAGTTGGTGCGCGATCTGCTGCTGGGCAAGGTGCCACCAGAGCGCAGCAGTGATCTCGCGCGTCGGCAGGCCGACGTTGCGGCTCGGCAGCAGCAATGGGAACGGCGTCTGGGTAACGATCCTCAACATGGCGACAAACTCGAGCAAGGGGAACGGCCGTCGCGGCAGTTGAGCGAAGCGGCCAAGGTACTGCGCTCGGGCCAACGCAAGCAGGAGGCGCTCAGCGCTCAGCAAGAAGCCCTCAAGCAGATGCAGGAGTGGTACCAGCAACTGCGCAGTGGTGGTGATGGCGATGGTGAGCAGTCCGATGACGAGCAACCGGCCAAGCAGGCTCTCCTGGCGCGTTTGCAGGAGTTGATCGAAGCCCATCAGACGGTGCTTGGGATGGTCCAGGAAGGCCAGCCGTTGGCGCCGTTGGTGCCGCAATGGCGACAGCTCATTCAGCGGACCAATGAGTTACGACAGGAGCTCCGCGAGAGCGGCGCCGAGCAGGCGGCCCTGGCGCTGCGTTTGGCTGGCGAGCTGCAGGTTGCGACCGTAGCGACCTTGAAGGTGGGCCGTCGGGACGCGAGTGGTAGCCAGGCGCAGGAGACCATCGCCCTCCTGCAACAGGCCCTGTTGGCGCTGGTGCAACAGGATCAGCAGCAGGACCTGATGACCCTGTTGCGTTCTCTCTACCAGGAGCAGGTCCAGGTGACGCAGAGCCTGGACGAATTGGCGCAGCTGGCCGAAGCCGGGGCCTTGGGCTTTCGCGATCAGGATCGGCAGCAAGCGATCACTCAGCAGCAGGCCGCCATTGGTGAGGCCCTGCAGCAGGTGCTGCCAGCCGTGGCCGAGCAGCCGTTGGCCGCCTGGGCCCTGCGTGCCGCCAGCCAGGCGGTGACGGCCAGCACAGAGCATTTGCAGCTATTGCAGACCCAGCAGGCCGCACCCACACGGCAGAGCTGGTACCAGGCCCGAGCTGCCGAACAGGCCCTGGCACAACTGCTGAACGTCAGTGAGGAACTGCCGGAACTGCAGTCGGGCCAGAGCGGTGGCGGCGGTGGCGGTGGCCAGCAGGAACAACCGGCCTTTCCGCCACGGGCGGCGCTCAATCTGGTCCGCCTGGAGCAGGAGCGCTTGGCTCGGCGCAGTGCGACCATTGGCGGCGAGGACCTGGTGGCGCGGCAGGATGCATTGCTGAATCTGATCGAACCCTTGGTGGATCAGACCCGGCCCGGTACCCGTCCGGCGCAGCTTCTGGCCCGGACCAAACAGGCCATGGAGCGCTCCGTTGCTGGGCTGGTGCGGCAGCAGGATCCCGCTGGTACCCGGCGTTGGCAACGAACCGCGGTCGCGACCCTACGCCGGACCCTGGCGGAGATGCGCATGCAGATGAACAGTGACAGTTCCAATCAGCAGCAGCAACAACAACAACAGCAGCAGCAGTCCGCTCAGCCCCAACAACAGCAACCGGCCAGCGCGGCGCAGAGCGCGGCTGGGCAGCAGCAGGAGGGTGAGCAGCAGGCTGGCAGTGGCGCGGGGAGCGACGAGCAGCTGGAAGGCCAGGGCTGGTTGCTGCAATTACCGCCGGCCAGCCGGGCCCGGCTGATGGAAGCTCGCGCCGCCGGTGTGCCGCCGGAGGGAATTGAACTGTACCGGCGCTATCTCGACCTGCTCGAGGAGGTCAGCCCGTGACGGTATCGATTCGCATACCGTTGCTGCTGCTGGTGTTGTTGCCGGGCTTGCTGCTTGCCGTCGATGCCAACGCGCCGGTTCAGCGTGGAACCGTCGCGCTGGTGCAGATGCAGCATCCCGATGGCAGCTTTGACGAGGTGATCGGCGTCAATGCCCTGGCCGGCTTGGCGCTGTTGGCTGGCGGCCACACGCCGACGCGGGGGGTCTACCGCGATGCCTCGCGACGCTGCTTGGCTTACATCATTCAGCAACAGGACGAATTGACCGGTTTTATTGGTGATCGCGTCGGCACCATGTATTCCCACGGTTTTGCGACTTTGTACCTGGCAGAAAGTTACGGCATGACCGCCGACGATCGTTGTGGCGAGGCCCTGCAGGGCGCGGTTGGCTGTATTCTGCGGGCGCAGAATCTGCAAGGTGGCTGGCGTTATGATCCGGCCGCCGGCGATGCCGATATCTCGGTGACCGTCTGTCAGGTCAATGCCTTGCGCGCCGCCTTCAACGTTGGCATTGGCGGGATGTCGGCACAGGAGGCGGTCAGTCAGGCCTTACAATACGTGCGCAGTTGTCACAATGGCGACGGTAGTTTTCGCTATCGCGCCGAATCGCCGGCCATGCGCCGCGGTGCGCACGGACCGGAGGCGGTGCCGCGCGCCGCGGCCGGGATCATGAGCCTGATGGGCGGTGGTCTGTACGCCCTGTCCGACCCCACCCTGTCTGCCGGTCTGCAATTATTGCGCGAGCAAGCGTCGCGGCACGCCACTGGAAAAGGACATTATTTCTGGTACGGGCAATATTATGCCGCCCAGGCTCTGTATCTGAGCCCGCGTGGCGATGATTGGCAACAATATTGGCAAGTGGCGGCGCCGGCCATGCTGGCCCAGCAAAGCCCGGACGGCCTGTGGCGCGGTCCGGATGAATGGGGTCCGGCCTTCAACACGGCGATGGCCTTGTTGATTTTGCAGATCCCGAAGGGCTATTTGCCGATTTTCCAGAAATAAGGGTGCGGAAAGAAATAAACGTTACAGATCGCGCAGAGATTTTGTCGATCCTTCAAGGCGCGAAGAGTGAGCATATCGGGCATATGTGAGCGATAAGCAACGCAGAAGGGCGGCAAAAGATCAAGCGAAATGTAATGTTTATTTTTTGACGGGCCCTAACGACTGGTCTGTCCTCAGGCGCCATCGGATGCTCGGGACGTGGTGTTTCTCGGCAACAGTGATCTGCCAATCTGCCGACAGCGCCAGCAGGGCTATCGCGATGTGATCCGGCGTGCTGGTCTGCGCGAGTATTTCATCGACCGTTTGCATACTGATTCTGCGGTCGAGGAGGATCTGGTCGCCTTGCTGCGGCAATTGCGGCAATCCCAGGCGGATGTTCCGGTGCTGCTTGGTGCCTATCCCGCGCTCTGTCAGAAGGCGGTCCAGGTTCTGCGCGATCGCGGCAAGGGCAGCATCTCGAAATCATACCTGAGCCATTTGCCGCGGTCTGCTTGGGCCGTTTCATCACGCTCCAGGCTTGGTCTTGGCAAGCGCCGACCAGGCCCAGCATGCAGCACATGCCCGATCTGATCTGCGACAGCCTGCCCGACTACCAGCTGCTGGATAGCGGCCAGGGAGAGAAACTGGAACGTATCGCCGGGGTGCTGGTGCAGCGCCCCTGCTCGCAGGCCATCTGGCCGAAGTGCTTGCCGGCAAAGCGCTGGAAACAGGCCAACAGTGTCTGTCGTCGTAGCGATGATGGCGGCGGCTCCTGGCAGCATCACGCCGGTGAGCCGAAAAAATTCAGTTTCCAGTGGCAGGGCCGTCTACCGCAGGCGCTGCGTTTGCAGCTGCGCTTCACCAGCTTCGGGCATTGCGGGGTGTTTGTGGAGCACAGTTCGTTGTGGCAGTATGTGTTGGACCGTGGGCCGCGTCGTTTCCTGAACCTCTTCGGTTATACCGGCGCTGCCTCGCTGGCCGTGGCTGGCGCGGGGGCCGAGGTCTTCCATGTCGACAGTGCTAAGGGGGTGCTGGACTGGGGTAAAGAAAGCCAGGCATTGAATGCATGGTTGCCGGGTTCGGTTCGTTGGATCCACGACGATGCTCGTGCCAGCCTGGCGTTTTCGAAGAAGCGTGGTTTCCAGTACGACGTGGTGTTGATGGACCCGCCCAGTTGGGGGCACGGCAAGACCAGCAAAGAGGTTTGGGAATTCGATCGAGATTGTCTGGGCCTGGTACAGGACGGCGCCGCGGTGCTGGCGCCGGGTGGGGCCTTGGTCTTTAGCTGCCATACTCCCGGCGTACAAGTGCAGGCGGTGGTCAACGTGCTGCGGGCCTGTGGTCTGGTGGTGTCCGACGCTGGCGAACTTGGTGTCCGCCATCACGAGGACGAGCGGGTCCTGCCGGCCGGATTGTACGCGGTGGGGGAGCGGAGAGCCTCCTGAATTGATGGTTTATGGTTCAGCCATCAGCTCCACCATTGGCATGCCGAATAGTTGCCAGGCAATTTCCCACCAACCATCTTTCGGCAGCGTGCCGGTTTCCTGATAGGACTGCTGCATGGCTTTGATTTGGCTGCGGACCAACTCGCGTCTGAATTCGTCATCGATCACGTCGGCCAAGTCGGCGATGCCGTCCAGACTCAGCAGGATCTCGCCAGCGCGCAGCCAACGTTCCGGGTGATGTCTGGTCAGGTCGGTCCATTCTGCACGGAAGGCTTTGGCGTTGCGGACGGTGGTCAGTCGTTCGGCGAAGAGTTCGCCAAGGTTGGCATCGAGAAATGGCAACAGGCTTGCCAGGGTTGCGGTGCCGATGGGGCCGCAGGCGGGATCGTTGTACAAGCGGCGCAGTTCGTCACTCAGGCCCTCGTTGCGTCCGGCGAGCAGGCGATAACCGTTTCGCAAGACCGTCGGCAGCCAGTGCTCGACTGGCAGTACATCGGTACTGAGCAGATGCAGGGATGGTAACAAGGCCTGCGCCATCTGCAGGATCTGCATGGCTTGGCCACTGCTGCTGGGGGTGGGGATACTGAAAGTCGATTCGTCCGTTTCGGCAGGCGCTGCGGCGAAATCCTGCGCTAGCAACTGCCAGGCCTGTTTGGCGATGCTGGCCAGGACGGCATTGGTTGCTGGCGGCAATTGTTGCGCCCCCATGCTGGTCCAGATCTGCCGGCCGGCTTCGCCCAGGCTGGCCACGAAGCCCAGGCCCGAGACGCGCTGATTGGCCGCTGGCAGCGGTGGCAGCTCCGTGTCACTCATGCGTAGCTGGAAACGAAGCGGTGGCTGATTCGCCTCCAGGCGGGTAAGCAGGCCATCGGCGCAATGGATCTCCAGGCCCTCGCGGCGCAGAATGTGTTGCTGGTCGCCTTGTTCGTATTCCAGGCCTTCGATGAAATCGGTGTAGAGCAGGGCGGCGGCTTCGATGACCAGATCCAGGGTCAGGGGGGCATCGTGTTCATCAGCAAGGACTGCGGCAGCGGTCAGATTGAGGGTGCGGTTCTGTTCGCCTTCGGCGGTGCTCAACAGCTGTACGCCGACGATGCTGCGCATCGGGACCGCCGCCTGGACCTGTTTATTGGCCAAGCGGAGGGCGGCCTGGCCATCGCGCAGCAGCAGCTGCCAGGACTGATCGTGGTAAGCGATCGTCAGCAGCATGCCCTGCTCCGGTTTGATCTGCCAGCGCAGCGTGGCGCCTTGCCATTCCAGTTCTGCCAGCAGGCCGCGGCCGTCCTGCAGATCCTGCAAGAGCTGTTGCCGTAGTTGCAGCAACCGGGCTCGCACCGGGTCCAGGGCTTCGCCCAGCTGGGGCAGGTCCGGGTGCTCCAGCAATTCGACACGGAGCACCCAGGGTGCTTCGGTGGGCAGGATGACCCGGACATGGCGGAAGCAGCCGCTGTCGCGAAGTGCCGTGGCGGTGTTGCGGGCCAGTTTGGCGGTCAGAGGCACGCCGACGCCTAGCTCCAGATAGGTCAGGATCTGCTCGCGGCTGTGTCGCTGCAGGCCGTCGATATGGATCTCCTCCAGGGTCTGGACCGGTCCGGCCTCGATGCGCAGCTGCAGGTCGGCCAAGCCGGCATCGTCGCGTCGGATCAGTTCGCAGCTGACCGTTGCTTGCAGATGCCCGAGTTGCCGCAGGGCCCACAAGGCACGATTTTCACAGTTTTGCAGGCCACCTTGGTGAAAGGGGGCGTCGCGGTCGCGGTTCCAGACCGGGTCTTCCAGGTTCTGGGCCGCGGCCTGGGGCTGGCCGTCTTCGTCCCGATAGGGCAGTAGCAGGGCGTCACGCAGCAGTGACGTGAGCGCCTCGGGCAGCGGTTCCGGCAGCAGCACGTCGCCGCAGCGCAGCAGCGGCCCCTCCTTGATGACCAGGCCGGCTTCCGGTTCCACCGTGATCTGCACATCCGGGTGGCCGTGACTGCGGTAACCGCGCTGCAGGGCCGCAGCCATGGCGGCCTGCAGCACGGCCGGCTTGGTGCCGGGGACGCTGGCCAGCAGGAGGCCGCCATTGCCCAGGGCTGCACGGCGCAGCTGCTGGGTGGGAAATCGCTGGTTGCCGCTGATCGGCAGATCGTGCAGCTGTTGCAGGCCATCGACCGCCAGCAGGGGACTGGCCAACGCGAGGATGAGGAGGAGGAGTCGCATACGGCGATTTAGGCCACCGACGCTCCCGGTCAATCCGCCAGCAGATGCACGGTGATCGTGAGATCTTCCGTTTTCAACACGGTCGGTGTCAGGAACGTGATCACCAAGTCATTGCCCTGCTGATCCCAACTGATCGCGTCATCGTCCCGTTCCACGCGTTCGACCGTGCCGGTCACTTGCAGCCGTAGGCGCTGCAGCTCGAGTTGGCCCTTGGCGATGTGCAGGCGATTGCGCTGCCACGTGGCGTGGCGTTGCTGTTCGATGATCCCGTAGGCGCCCGGCAGCAGCAGGGGGCTGCGGTGCTGCGCGGGAGCGTGTTGCGGTGCGATGGCGAGTTCGGCAATAGTGTTGTCGTAATGCAGGCCTTGCAGGGCGTGCAGGCAGGCCCAGATGACGTGCGCGCGGAAATAGTGTTCACCGCATTCGATGTGGCTGTTCACCTGACCGAAGGCGACATGACGATCGTGCACATCGCGCAGTACCGCCAAGCCTTCCTCTATCAGACCCTCCGACAGCATGGTGGCGGCGACGTAGTATTCGGTGCCGGTCCAGGGGGTGGGCCACTGGCCGGCATGTTGTTCGTCTGAGCCGTCGCGTGAATAGCGGGCGAAATAGGTCCAGTCCTCGCGGCCATCGGGGTCGGCGCCGTTGACCAGGCCGCTTTCGCGGCCGAGGTTGGCCTCCAGCACCTGGCGTAGGCTTGAGCGAGTGCGCTCGGGATCGTGCACCGGCCCCAAATCCAGCAGTCGCGGATACAATTGGCCGCTGACCTGGTCGGCCAGCACACCGGTATCGCGGCTGTTTTTCAGCTCGTCCCAGGCCAGGTCGTAGCTGCGGCCGTTCCACAGCAGCCGTTCCAGGCTGTCGGTGGCGCGTTGCCGCTGTTGGCGGAAGGTTTTGGCGCTGGCCGGCTCCTGCAGGAGGTCGGCCAGGGCCTCGCCAGCGCGTAGCTCTGCCAGCCACATGCTGATCCGGTAACAGTTTTTGCGTGGCAGAAACCAGTGGTCATAGGTCTGGAAATCAACGGCACCATCGGGCAGACCATCGTCGTCCAGGTCGGCGGCGATGCCGCGTTCGATGCCGGCTTTCACCTGTGGCCACCAGGCCTGCAGCAGTTCGCTGTCATTGGTCCAACGGTAGTCCCGCAGCAGCATCAGCGCACCACCCTCCAGCCAGAGCTGGGTTGGGCTGAAGTCCTCCGCCTGGTAGCCGCAGTGCTGATAGCGCTGGGCGAACCAGCCGCCGAACGCACCTTTTTTGCTCTGCGTACGGTTTTTCCGTTCCTCGATCCGTTCAGCCAGCAGCCCCACCGCTTGTTTGCTGTTGGCCAGGCGCCGGCTCATACGGCGGTACAGCTCTGGGAAGAAAATGAGTGGTTGGAATGACGACCAGTGGGTGCGGTCGGCCAGAATCACCTGACAGCAGCCCTTGCCTTCCCACTGGCCGAAGTCGTCGTTTTCACCCCACCAGCTGGCCTCCGGCAGGCTGGTCAGCTGCGCGCAGCAGTCTTCCAGCAGCCAGTCCGGCAGGCTGCTGTCATCGAACAAGGCATGGAAGCGTCTGGTTTGTTGTTCGTGTTCGGTTTGGTGTTGGAGGCCGTGCACTGCCACCGCCGCGGCATCGGCGAAACGGGACTGGTAGTGGTGGCCGATGCCATAGTCGGGATTTTTGAAATAATGATGATGAGGGAAATGCCAAGCGAAGCCGAAGCGGATCAGACGTTCCTCACCTGGTGCCAGGCTGACGGTGCTGGCCAGGCTGGCCCGCCAGGGTCGCAGCTGGGCGATGCGGGGATTGGTGCAGCAGCCAGCGATGCCGGCGGCCGGCGCTTGCACGTGTCGGCTCCAGGTGTGCTCGGCGCTGGACAATACCGCATCGTGACGCAGGGCGTGGACGAATTGCTGATAGGCTGGCGTGTCGGCGTTGTCGAAGCCCGCCAGGCCGCGGCCATCGGTCCAGGCCAGCAGGTGACTGGCGTCAGGATCGGAGCAGAACAGCGCCATGCTGCCGGTGCTGGCGGCTTTTGGCTGCAGGTCTTCGGCCGACATGACAATCAGCCTGCCATGGTCACTATGCTGCAATTCGTGTTTGAGATGGACTGCGCCTTGGTCCCAGCCGCAGCAATTGCGCAGACTCCAGGCCAGGCTCAGGGTGCCGGTACGGGTGCCGGTATTGCGGACCCGGTAGCAAAACCAGGCCAGCGGCAGGCCCGAGGTGGCTTCATCACCGGGTACGAAGGGCGTGAAGGCCTCCAGCTGGATGTCCAAGGGCAGGGCCGGATCGTCGAAGGACTGTTCGGCGATGGGATAGCGGCCACCGGAGCGGATGCGGGCGATGGGTCGGCTGTAGGCTTGGGTGTAGCTGGCGCCATAGCGATGGCTTTCCGAGGCGGCCGAATCCTGACCATCGCCGTGCACCAGCCAGCGAATCAGGCCGGGGCCGTCGTCGTCTCGCCAGGCCAGGCAGCAGGCGGCGTCTTCGGGTAACATGCGTGGCTGTTTGTTGTCTTTGTCTCCGGCCCACAGGCCGTTGTTGAACAGTTCCCAGTCTTTCAGACGGCCATCGGTGCACAGCTCCACCGAACCGGTGCCGATGCCACCCAATGGGTGGCCGACGGTTTGGGGACGTTCGTGGCTGTAGCGGGTACCTCGCATGCGGTGCTCCTTTGGCGTGACAGTCTGCTACTCGGATGGTTGGCGGCCATAGACAAAAAATCACCGGCATGTGCGTATTGGTATTGCTCTGAGGTTTCAGAGACCGATTCTTCTGCTTATGGTCTGGCCGTTGCCGAGTCGTTTTCGCCGGGATCGTTACGCCCACAGCGGGCGTATCTTTGACGGAAGCTGGTTGGATCTGTTGGTCGGCTTTTGGCGGCAGGTGAGTCCATGACCGCTATCGCTGAGAGCTTGGGCTACTGTGATGCCTTCCAATTCAGCAAGCAGTTCCGTAGTCGGATCGGGTGCAGTCCGTCGCAGTGGCGAGCCAGCCAGCAACTGTGAGTATTCAGCGAAGGCTCAGCACGCCCTGCCACATGCCCAGTTCGAGTTGCCAGAGCAATTGGGAGAAGCGCCGAGCGACCTTCCGGTTCTGTTGCCAGTTGTAGCGTTTGATGTACTGAAGCGCTTCTTCGATGTTGGCCTGTTGTTCTGATGGCGCTTCCTGTTGCCAGGCTTGCCCCAGTTCCACGGCCAGATGCCAGTCCTCCTGATAGATGGCGAACAGGCAGCGATGCGCCAGAACCCGAGCATCCTTCGGGGCGATACCGGTGGCGAGATCCAGGTAATGCGTGACTTGGTCGAAGTTTCGGTAACGGAGTGCCTGTTCGATGGTCAGCAAAGCTGCCGGGAGCAGGGCTTTTTGCCGCTGCTGCTCGGCGCTCAGGCGATCTTCCAGGTGGCGCAGGTCGGTCTCGGCTCGTTGGCGCTCGTGGGCCATGGTGGTATGCGAGACGAACAGCGCCGTTGCGGCCATCAGCAGCAAGGTACACAGCAGCACCGTACCCAGTGGATTGCGCCGCATCAGTTTCCGCATCGCCTGCCAGCCGTTGTCTTCGGCAGCGCTGACAGGACGGTGGGCGAGAAAGGCTTCCAGGTCCAGGCGAAGTTCATTCACGTTCTGGTAGCGATCGCGTGGCTGTAGGGAGAGGGCTTTCATGGCAATGGCCGACAACTCCCGTGGAACCTCCCGGCCAGGGGGGGCGCGTCGTTCTGGTAGTTTGATGTCGCCGTGTTTGACGTTATCGAGGATCTCGGTGACGGTACTACCGCGGACTGGTGCGCTGAGCGCCAGAATATCAAAGAGGACACCGCCAAGCGCGTAGACATCCGAGCGGGCGTCGGTGGCCTGGACTCGGCCTCGTGCCTGTTCTGGCGACATGTATTTGGGGGTGCCGATCACCGCACCATCGCGGGTTTCGGCCATCTTGTGGCGAATGTCGCGTTTGCTCTCCTCCGATGGCGGCGTTTGCTTGCGCTGGGCGATGATGCGGTGGATTGGTGCCATGATATGGCGGGTGTCGACATTCTGATGCACGCCGACCTTGGCCAGGCCCCAGTCCATCACCAGTACCTCGCCGAAATCGCCCAACATGATGTTGGCGGGCTTGATATCGCGATGGATCACACCTTTGGAATGCGCGAAGCTGACCGCATGGCAGACGCTGATCAGGGCAGCGACCAGTCGTGGTAGTGGCCAAGCGCGAAGGATGCCGCGTTTTTTGCGGTACAACTCCTCCAGAACTTCGTCCAGGGTAATGCCACGGATCAGTTTCATGGCAAAGACCGGGTTGCCATGGGTGTCGGTGCCCAGGCTGTGGATGGGGACGATGCCGGGATGTTCGAGTTTGCCGGTGATTTGCGCTTCTGCCAGAAAGCGCATGCGTTGTTCGGGGGTGCTGTTCTGCTTCAGCATCACTTTGATGGCGAGATCGCGCTCCAGATCGCGATCAAAAGCCCGGATGATAGCGCCCATGTTGCCACGGGCGATCTCACCACGGTTGACGTAGCTGCAGTCAATGGCAAAGGCCCGCAACGACGTTGTGGAGCTGCTCACTTGGCCTTTGTCGACCGGGAGGTCGTCGTCGGTCTCTTTCTCGAAGATGCTGCTCAGCGTCATGGTCGATCCAACAGTCGCACTATGCAAATCCGATGGCTGCTGACAACCGCATGTCCGGTCCGTTTCAGGAGCGGGACATGCATGAGGCTTCCCTCAGAGGTCGAATTCGGGTGGAACCAGGCGAAGCGAGCGAGCGCGTCCAAGCGCGAGACCGGCCGACCGAGGGATGGTTTTTCGGCATAAAAATGGCGCGTAGCGCCGCCGAAAAACGCTCGCGCAGCGAGCGAATCCCGACCGAGGCCGTGGGGGTGTGCGACGGATGTCGCGAGGGGGCAGCGCCCCCTCTGAGGGAAGCGTCATGCATGACGCGTCCCTCAGAGATTGAATTTGGTTTGGCCCAGGCGAGCGCGTCCAAGCG
>CAYONM010000009.1:0-31634 GCA_964405325.1 uncultured candidatus Brocadiaceae bacterium
GCTCGCTTCGCCTGGTTCCACCCGAATTCGACCTTTGAGGGAAGCGTCAAAGAAGCCTACGGCCGCAGCCCATCCCATTTTCGCCGCCATATTCGCTCCGGCGGCAACGTACCGACGATCAAGTTGGTGGAATTACGTCACATTGCCCGTGATCTGCCCATCGGCTGATGCCGTCATGGACAGTCCCCGGAGGACTTACCGTTGCCATCTCTGCGCTGACCATACCTATCTCATTCTCGATTTGGCGTCTGGACTGGAACGAAGCAATGCAGGAAATCGCTTCCACTCTCCCCTTCTCGCCACGCCGCCGTCTGTGAAAATCCTCACAGAACGGCTTGCGACGTCAGGGCCGCAATACCATTTCCCGATACGCACTCGGGCTGATACCAGTTGTGTCCCGGAAAACTCTGGCCAGATACTGGCTACTGCCAAAACCACACTGGAACGCGATATCGGTGATCCGATGTCGCCGATCCACCAGCAGGGCCTTGGCCAGTTCCACTCGCTGACGGCGGAGATAGGCCACCGGACTTTCGCCAGTCAGTTGATGACAGCATTCGCCGAAACGAGTACGGGATATGCCACAGCTGGCAGCCATGGTGTTCAGGGTCCACGGCTCGGCGGCACGACATTTTAATTGCCGCAAAAATTCTGCCACACGTTTTTCCACCGGGGTGCTGTCGATTTCTGGCGTTTGCTGCAGACAGCGTTCGAATTCATAGAGCATCGCTGCCACGTAATGCGCCAACAGCCGCTGCCAGACTGGCGGTCTGGCGCGACGCTCCTGCTGGGCGCGTTCCATCAGCCATAGCAAACTCGGAGAAGCCGGGGTGGCATGACCAGAAAAACCGCGAATCCGGCGCGCTATCCGCCGGGCATCGGCTGCGGGAATCCCCAAGGCCGGATGAAAACCGAAATCCATTGGCCGATCATAATCGTCGCGATCAAGCTTGATGATCAACCAGCGGATTTCACGCGGCGCCTCGGCCCCCTCGGCCGTGCCGTGCGCCTGCCACGGCAGATTGAAATGTACCCAGCCCGCCGGCACGCTCTCCACCCGATCGCCAGCCTGCCAACGCGGCTTTCCAGCCAGCACCGCGATCAATTCCAAGCCGGGATGCGCATGCCGTTCCAGCACCTGTCGCGGAAAGCGTCGGACATGACCACAACCGTGCAGAACATCATCCATGGGTCCAATCTACCGCCGGACACAGGGACACGCAAGCAGCCATGCCCTTGCCTAGACTCCATGCCTGGAGCAAGCCCATGTCGAAACCCATGAATTTCATCATCTTCAATCCCGACGAATGGCGCGGCGATTATGCTGGTTGTTACGGCCATCCGGTGGTCCAGACACCACATCTGGACCGCCTGGCGGCTGAGGGCACGCGCTTCGATCAGGCCTTTGTCCAGCATACGGTGTGCACCCCCTCGCGTTGTTCCTTCATGACTGGGTGGTATCCACACGTGCGCGGCCATCGTAGTCTGTGGCACTGCCTGCGTCCGGATGAACCCAATCTGCTGCGCTATTTGAAACAGGCTGGTTACGAGGTGGCCATGTTCGGCAAAAACGATCTGCTGGCGCAGGACTGTTTTGCCGACTCGGTCACCTTTCATGACCATCCCCAGGGCTCCGGACCGCGGCACAGCGGCCGCACCGTCGCCGACGACAAACCGGGTTTTTTCAGTTTCCTGCACGAGGCCGCTCCCGGCGGTATCGACGACCACCCCGATGCCGCCTGCGTTCAGGCTGGCATCGATTTCCTGCAACGGGATCACCAACAACCCTTCTGCCTCTACCTGCCCATTATTCAGCCGCACTGCCCCTATGTTGCACCACAACCCTATCACGACCGCTACGATCCCGATTTGCTGCCACCGCTGCGTCCCATCTGTGATAATGACAAGCCCATGTACCACCGCCGGATCCGGGAAACCCGGAATCTGCTGGATGTACCCGAATCCCATTTCAAGAAACTGAATGCAGTGTATCTCGGCATGATCAGCGTCGTCGACGACTTATTGGGCCAACTGCTACGCAGCCTGGACGAGGCCGGTTTAGCCGACAGCACCTGCGTGATCGTCTTCTCCGACCACGGCGATTGGGCCGGCGACTACGGCCTGGTGGAGAAATGGTCCTCCTGCCTGGACGACACCCTGACGCGAGTGCCATTTATCATCCGCATGCCCGGCGGCACCGCTGGACATGTGGTTTCCGAACAGGTGGAAATCTTCGACCAGATGGCGACCGTGCTGGAGCTGGCCGGCATCGAAGCAGAGCATACCCATTTCGCTCGCAGCCTGGTCCCCCAGCTCAAGGGCGCCACCGGCGATCCCGACCGAGCCGTGTTTGCCGAAGGCGGCTACGATAGCTTCGAACCGGAATGCTTCGAAGGCGAGTCGTCTCGCGATTCCTGGGCGATGCACAACACCAACAGCATTTATTATCCAAAATTGGCCTTGCAACAATCCGATCCATTGAGTGTCTGCCGTAGCAGCATGATTCGTACCAGCACCCATAAACTGGTCCGACGACCGGCCACCAACGAACATGAATTATACGACCTGCAGGCAGATCCCCTGGAGACCGTCAATCGCTACCACGACCCGAACTATGCTGGAATTCGCACCGAACTGACCGAACGCTTGTGCGACTGGTACGTTCAGACCAGCGACGTCACGCCACACAACGACGATCCACGCGGCATGCCGCCAGTGGCGGCTTCCTGGCCACGACGGGGTGTCTCACCGTACTGAGCGATTTCTGATTTATCATTCCTTTGATGTAAACAAACCGGGCACTCGAGACGGACCCCTTCTGCTCGCACCCCAAAAGAAAACGGCGCCAGTGCAACTGTCGCCGTTTTGATTGAGCTGTTGTCGTCAGATTCAGACGTTGCCGAGCATATCCGGCAGGCCAGCAAAGATGTTGTAGACATAGTTGGCCGCCGCGACAACGCTGGTATCGAGATACTCCACCGAGTCCTGCGGCAGGAAAATGATCATGACCTGATCGGGCACGTTCTGCTGCTTGCGATCCAACAGAAAATAGTCGGCTTCCGGCTGGGCGGTCCACTCCACCAGGATCTCGGTGTCGGAATTGCGGGTCTGCTGCAGTCCCAGATCCAGCGGGGTCACATCCAGGTCGGCAGCCAGCTCCACCGGACCGGCCTGCAAGGCGCGGACGTCGTAGCGCAGATCAGTCACCGGACCGGTCCCCAACTGGGCATCGACCACGTTGGTACCGTCGCTGGGCAGCAGGTTGACCATCACCTGGTTGGTCACCGTGGTACGCTTGCGGGCCAGCATGTACCATTCGACGTTCGAGACATCCTGCCATTGCACCCGCACATTGGCGGGATTGGTCGCCTGCGCCTGGGTCAGCAGGTCTTCGCTGATTTCGTCGCGCAACCAGACCCAGCTGAGCGCGGCGTCGGAACCGACCGCTTCGTCATCATCGTTGACGAAGACCAGGTACTGGTAGGTATCGGCATCGATCAGATTGCCCACCGGAATGCTGTAGGTAATGCTACCGCTACCGGGCACGTGGGTGTTGTAGGTCTGGCTTCCAGTTGGCCAGACCTCGTACCCACCCAGCTGGATCAGCGGGATTTCGGTGGCGCCTTCGGCGGTCATCAGGGCGATGCCCTGGGCCTGACTGGCCACGGCGCTATCGAAGGTGAGGTCAATCACGGTGTCGGCAGTTACCGCATAGTCGACTTCGACCGTCTTCCAGGCGTTACCGCTGAGCACCAGCGAGTTGCCCGACTCAGTCAGATCGGCCGAGCCGCTGTGATCCTGGCCCCAGGGACTACCCGCGTCATCAGGCGCGTAGTAGCTGAGCACCGGAAGGGCACTCATGGACTCGTCGACCTGGACCTCCAGATCGAGACGAGCGGTGGTGGCAACGGTCACATCCTCATGGGCCAATTCGGTTGCCAACAGACAGCTGGCACCAAGACCCATCGCGAGCAACGGACGGATTAATGGCATGAATGACTCCTCCCGAAAGGTAATAGTAGGTTTTTTTACATCCTAATGACCGCACTGCATGCCTTGATCCCACTGGACTGACCACGCGAAGAGTCGGTGAATTACACACGTCTCGTCTGGATTCCGGTCATGTGGATTCCGGTCAGGCACACACCTGCCATCATGGTAGGACACCTGTGCCGCCATCGCATTGCGGCTATCATTATCCAGCAGTTTTCAGAGGGGGCTCTCCCGCCTGTCCGGCTCGAGACCTCGCGACGTCCATCGCACACCCCCTCGACCTCGGTCGGGATTCACGCGCTGCGCGCGCGTTTTTCGGCGACACTCAGCGCTATTTTTGCCGAAAAACCATCCCTCGGACAGACGTGCGCACGCTTGGACGCGCTTATCGAGCTGCCGCGAAATCCGAATGAAATCGACTTGCGAGGAGTGAAACGACAAATTGGGCGCCGCCCGGAACCCAGCCGGGTTCAATCGTAGCGGTCGGCGCCCGGTTTTCGGCTCTTACATCGAGGGGCAAGCCCCTCATACCCCGAAGCTGAGCCCGCAAAAACAAATTTTCTGCTCGAAGTTTTTACGGGCTCAGTTTCTAAAGCACTTTTCTGTCTTATGGCAAGATGGAACGCGCTGCCACTGCATTGCGGATATCATTATCCAACAGTTCGGCACGTAGCCCAATCCATGGCGCTGGATCATCGATCACGTCATCGGCACCAACCGACAGATACACACGCCGCCAAATCCGCCCCTCCAACAACCAGCGGGCGTAGAGCCCTTCGCCATCTTCGTAGCGGCGTTCGTCCGGATCCCACTCATCGTGACGATCGCGCAGGATGAGTTCGGTCCACAGGCGATGCGCCATCAGGGTGACATTGGCACGTCCGCCCAGCTTGCCTTCGATCATGCCACCAGCCACGGTGAGACGATAACTCTCGGCCACCTCGTCTGGGAAGAAACGCCAACCCAGCAACAGATCGATATCGATGCCCAGTTCGTCCGGATCCTCGTCGGCGGTCTCGTGATCGGCTGGCGCCGTGCGATAGGTGGCGCCACCTTCGTAGAACTTCCACGGCCGTGGTTCGATACGGAGATAGAGCTTGTTGTAGAAATTTTGCCGGTCGGTGTTGTAGCCAGACCCGACGCCGACATAGAAACGCAGATCGGCAAAGCCCGAGGTCACCGGCTTGACCTCCTCCAAGCGTTGTTCGGCGGCGGTCAGCACGGCGGTGGCCTGATCGTAGACCCCCTCCTCGTAGACCAACCGACCGATGGTACCCTTGCCGCTGGCGATCTGGTCGGTGATCTTCGAGACATGATCGCCGATCTCCTCCAGACGCGGGCCGAAACGCGCGAAAGCCGCCAAGGCTCGGTCGACGGAATTGCGATTGCTGGCGACCATTTCTTTGATCTCGGCTGCAGCGCCGGAGAAATGGTCCACCGCTTCGGGAAATTTATCGATGGCCCGCTTCAGCGCGCCGCGATTCTCCTTGGCCAGTTCACGAAATTCCGCCGTCATGCCCGAAAAATTATTGATCGCCTCAGCAAATTTCAGCCGGTTTTCTTGCACCAGGGTGTCGATGGCAGCACCCATGTCGCCCAGCTTGGTGATGGCGCGCTGGATGTTGGCACGATTCTCCTGCACCACCTCGCGCAGGCTGCTGGCAAGATCGGAAAAGCCTTCCACTGCTGCCGGCATGGCACCAACCGCACTCCGGATATCTTCACGATTATCTTCGATCAGATGACCAAAGGCATTGACCGCGTCACCAATGGTGGTGGGCGGTACACCACGAATATCGCGCAACCGGGCGTCGGACACCGGCTCACCAGGGCCATCGGTACGGATGGTCAGCTGCGAGCCCCCCAGCATGCCCTTCTCGACCGAGATCAGGGTCATGCCGTTGACCATCAGCATACCGTCGATGTTGGGTTCCAGATCGAAGCTGACCTCCACCGCCGGAACACCGCCCTCCAGGACCGGGGTCACCTGACCGACCCGGCCCACTTCCACACCGTTGTATAACACCCGATCACCGGTACGCAGCCCCTCCACTCGTGGGAATCGCACCGAGTAGCGACCACGGCTGGCACCCAGATCGGAGACGAACAGGGTGAACCCCAGAGCCATCCCCAAACCAATGAAAAACAGCAGGCCGACCTTGGCTTCAGACAGCATCGACGTCGTCCTCCGGGGCTACAAAATCGCGGGTCAAGGGACCATAGGTGGAACCGGTCAGCATCTGCTTGGCCACGGGATGGTCACTGGCGCGGATCTGGTCGGGGTCGCCCAGGGCGACAATGCGACCCTTGTACAAAAGCGCAATCCGATTGGCGATAGTGAAGGCGGCTTCCAGGTCGTGCGTGATCACCACCGAGGTCACCCCCAGCTGCTGCTGCAAACGCAATGTCAGCTCATTGACGCCAGAAACGGTAACCGGATCCAAGCCGGTGGTCGGCTCATCATAGAGCATCAGTTCCGGCTTGCGAATAATGGCACGAGCGATGCCGACGCGCTTGCGCATGCCACCAGAGAGTTCGTCCGGACGCAGATGCAGGATCTCCTCCGCCGGCAGATAGACACTGTGCAAGGCTTCAATCACGCGATGACGAATGGCACGACGCTGCTGCCGCTCGACTTCAATCAGTGGCAAACCGACATTTTCCTCCACCGACAAACTGCCCAGCAACGCCGCCATCTGGAAGACCACGCCCAGCTTGCCGCGGTAGCGAGTCCAATCTGCCGTACGCATCTTCGCCAGGTCGAAATCACCCACGAAGATCTGCCCCTCATCCAAGGTATGACTGCCCATCAGATGTTTCAGGAGCGTGGTCTTGCCCGAGCCGGATCCACCAAGAATCACCAAGGTTTCGCCGTGGTACACGTCCAAATCGATACCACGCAGAATATGCCGCGGGCCAAAGCGCTTGTGCAGATTGCGAATGCGAGCGTAGACCTCGGTGCCCGCAGGTGGCTCACCCGCCACAACCGGCTTGTCCAGAGCTTGCCCCAACCAGCTGGAGGAACTCCTCATAGCCATCCCTCCGACTTGGCGATCTTCAGCAGACCGTTCATGATGAAATCCGTCAGCAACACGAAGACTACATTCAGCACCACCGAGGATGTCGTCGCCTTGCCAACACCCTCAGCACCACCCCCAGCGTTCAGGCCGCGATCGCAGGCAATCACGCCGATCACCAACGCGAAAACCACCGATTTGAACAAACCAGACACGTACTCAAAGCTGGTCAGCGCCTCGCTGGCCGACGACCAGTAGTCGTCATAGGGCAGACCAAACAAGGTCTGCGAGACCAACGCGCCCCCAGCCAAGCCGATGACGTTGCCAATGGTGGTCAGCAGCGGCATGCTGATCAACAAGGCCAGAATACGGGGCAGAACCAGGAAACGGACCGGATCGATGCTCATCACCCGCAAGGCTTCCACCTCTTCGTTGACCACCATGGTGCCCAATTCCGCCGCCATGGACGAACCCACCCGAGCCAGGATGATAATCGCGGCCCACAAAGGCCCCATCTCGCGGCAGAAGGTCATGCCGATGATGGCGCCCATGGCGTCGAGCGCGCCATAGCGCTCGAGTTCATTGCCCATCTGCATGGCTTGGATCATGCCGGTCAGGCCGGTGATCAAGGCTACCACCAGCAGGCTGCCGAAACCCGCAAGCGCCAGCTGCTTGGTCAGGCTGGCCCGCGAACGATACACCAGTGGCAATACCAAGACAAAGTGCAGCCCCAGTTCCACGGCTCGGCCTGCTTCCTGGCAGGCGTCTATCAATTGTCGACCAACCACCTTCAGCACGGAGGCGGCCCCGGAAACAGTTCGGCCGGTACACCGGGCAGGTGGCTGAGCGCCAACAAGGTCTTGGCGTCATTGAGACCACCACCCTGGACCAGTTCCGGCACCCGCGTCAGCGGCACCACCTCGGCCCGGATCAGCTCACCATGGTCGGGCTCGGCCTGGGCCGGACTGAGGTCGGTGGCATGGTAGACAATCATCTCTTCATCGCAGTAGCCATAGCTGGGATGGAAACGAAACCACTCCACCCAGGTTCTGGCAGCCAGACCGGCTTCTTCCGCCAGCTCCCGCTGAGCGGTGACCAGCGGCACTTCGTCGGACTCACGGGTGCCGGCTGGGATTTCCCAGGTCCAGGCTCGGATCGGATAGCGATACTGGTGCACCAAGACCACGTGCTCCGGATCCGGCTGTACGACCATCGCCACCGAGCCCGGGGTGTAGACAATGTGCTTCTCCACCAATCCGACCGGAGTCTGAAAACGGTCTTTGCACAAACGAAAACGGCGTTCGTCCAGCAGAATTTCCCTGCCAGCCAGCTCGATAGAATCCGACATGGTTCAGCATCATGTTCACCGCTCATGCAGGGCAACGAGCTGTTAACCCTCAAAGCGCCCTGGCGACGCAACGACGCCTTCTTGACCACACCAGCCGCCAGTCAACCCTGACGCGCCTGTTAAGGAGCATGGCATGCGCGTCAGCTTGAACTGGATCACGTCCCTTCTGGGTGTGGATGACCTCGGCCTCAGCACCGAGGAACTGGTCCGTCGGCTGACCCTGCATCTGGCCGAGATCGACGGTATCGAACAGACCGGTCCCAGCTGGGATGGCGTCGTAATCGGCAAGGTGCGTCATCGCGAACAACACCCTGATGCCGACCGGCTGAGCTGCTGCATGGTCGACATCGGCCAGGGCGAAGAGCTGCCCATCGTCTGCGGCGCGCCCAATGTCGCCGCCGGCCAAACGGTGGCCGTAGCCACCATCGGCGCCACCCTCAGCATGCCGGATAAGCACGGTGAACAACAGAGCATCACCATCAAAAAGGGCAAGCTGCGCGGCCAGCCTAGCCATGGCATGATCTGCGCCGAGGACGAGCTCGGCATCAGCAAGGCCCACGACGGCATCATGGTACTGGATGAGCGGTTCGTCACCGGCACGCCGCTGCGCGAGGCCCTGGCCGCCGGCGATACAGTGCTGGAGGTGGACAACCACAATATCAATCATCGCCCCGACCTCTGGGGCCACCTGGGCTGGGCCCGAGAAGTCGCCGCCATCCTGGGCCTGCCGACGCCAGCCGCACCAGACACCAGTTGGGACGAACAGGCCGGAAACTGGCAGGTCCGCATCGATGCGCCCGAGCGTTGCTTCTGTTATTGCGGTGCGGAACTCACCGGTGTCAGCAATCAGATCAGTCCGGAGTGGATGCAGGCCCGCCTGGAAGCCTGCGGCGTCCGCCCCCTGGGCCTGCTGGTGGATGTGACCAACTACGTGATGCTGGAACTGGGCGAGCCGATGCACGCCTTCGATCGCGGCCAGATCGCCAGCAACACCATCGTGGTCCGTGCCGCCCAGCAGCAGGAATCGTTCACCACCCTGGACGACAAGACCCATCAACTCGACAGTGACGATCTGCTGATCGCCGACGAGACGCGCGCGCTGGCCCTGGCCGGTATCATGGGCGGCCAGAACTCTGCCGTCTCCGACACCACCAACCACATCGTCCTGGAAGCGGCCTGTTTCCAGGCCGGCGGCATCCGCCGTAGCCGCATTCGTACCGGTGGTGCATCGGAAAGTTCCAGTCGCTTCGAAAAGGGGCTGTATCCCGAACTCTGCCCAGCCGCGATCAACCGTGCCATCACGCTGTTGCGCGAGTGCTGCCCCGAGCTGCACGTGCAGGCGCGCTTCCACGCCGGCAGCCTTGGCAGCCAGCAGCCCAGCATCTCCCTGCCGGTCGGCGCCTGTGACCGCCTGCTGGGCATCCCGGTCCCGGCCTCGCGCCAAGCCGAACTGCTACAAGGCCTCGGTTGCCAGGTCACAGACGAGCAAGTCCGCATCCCCTGGTGGCGTCGGAAAGATCTGGAGCAGACCCCGGACCTGGTCGAGGAGGTCGGCCGCTTGCACGGCTACGACCAGATTCCGGCCGAACCCCCACGTTTGCCCATGGTAGCACCGAATCCGAATCCGCTCCGCGCTGCCGAGCACGAAGCCCGCAAAATCCTCTCGGCCCAGGGCTGGGACGAAGTCCTCACCTATGGCTTCACCTCCGAAACCTGGGCCCAGTCGTTGGCCTGGTCAGAGGCGACCATCATCCGCCTGGCCCACCCCCTCTCCCAGGACCAGACCGTGCTCCGACAGAGCCTGCTGCCCAACTTGGTCCAGGCCTTGGCTGAAAATCGGAAACATCTGGACCAAACGGCGATCTATGAGGTGGGCAAGATCTATGGTCAGGGCCTGGGAGCGGGTAACTGCGTCGACGAGCGACAACAGATTGCTGGCTGCTGCAGCGCGCACGATGACCAGACACCATTCTACGCCGCCCGCGATGCCGCCCTGGCGATTTTGACGGGACTGGGGCATCCAGCCCGCATCGAGGTGGAATCCACGGTGCCGGTCTGGGGTCTGTCTGGTCGCTGTGCCCGCATCCTGGTAGGCAAACAGGTGGTCGGCCTGATCACCGAATTGCCCGGCTCGGTACGACAGCTGGCTCGCCTACAGGACGCCGGCGCTTTTTTCAGCATCGAACTGGAACAACTCATCGCCAAGCAGGCCACCCCCGCACCGGTGCCGTTCCGGCCGGTCAGCCGCTACCAGCCGGTCCAACGTGAATTCACCTGGGTCTGCCCGGAAAACCAAACCTGGGCCGAGCTGGAGCAGGTGACCAGCCAGGCCGCCGGCCAACTCGGTCGCAGCGTGGATCTGGTCACCATCTATCGCGGCGAACCGATCGAGACTGGCAAAAAAGCCATTTCACTGCGGGTGACGCTGCAAGCGGACGATCACACGCTATCGGAAAAGGAACTGGGCAAACTGCAGGACAAGATCATCAAGCAGGTCCAGAAACGCACCAGTGCCAGCCTACGGGCCTGACCCTCACTCCGCCAAAGCCGTGCGAACCGCTTGTACCAATGCCTGAGGACGGACCGGTTTCTGCAGCAACTCCAGCGCTCCAACAGACGCTGGGCGTCACCGCGCTGAAGAAGTCGAAATGTTCCGGCTTGGCCGCGAGACGATGACGGTACCACCACCGTATAACAACCGCAGCAGCGGCGGCGCCGGGCAGGAAACCCGATACCGTGGCGAGAATCATCGCGGCTCCGCAAGCGATGTCGCAAAGGACAAGCCTTCAATGGAACCTACGCCAAGAATTGCTGGTGAGTAAACGAGAGAGCCCGCTCTTAGGGTGCGGAAAGAAATAAACGTTACAGATCGCGCAGAGATTTTGTCGGTCCTTCAAGGCGCGAAGAGTGAGCATATCGGGCATATGTGACGTCTCCCTCAGAGGTCGAATTCGGCACGAATCCGGCACGAATTCGATAAGAGCCAGGCGAGCGCGTCCAAGCGCGAGACCGGCCGACCGAGGACCGGTTTTTGGCGGAAAATGCGCGAAGCGCCGCCAAAAATGCTCGCGAAGCGAGCAAGGTCCGACCGAGGCCGTGGGGCTGTGCGACGGATGTCGCGAGGGGGCAACGCCCCCTCTGAGGGAGGCGTCATATGTGAGCGATAAGCAACGCAGAAGGGCGGCAAAAGATCAAGCGAATTGTAATGTTTATTTTTTGACGGGTCCTTAGCCTCCGACCGGATGCTCCAACAAGGCGATCACCTTGTGCAACAGGTTGGCAGCATCCGCGCCATCAGACACGCGATGATCGATGGTCAGAGTCAATTCGCAGGCGCGGATGGGCTCGAACTGCTTGGCACGAGCGTTCCACACCGGCTGCCGACGCGGTGCACCAACACCGAGAATGCAGTTCTGACCAGCCGCCGGTACCGGCGTGGCCCAGTCCAGCCCCAGAGAGCCGTAGTTGCTCACCGCGGCGATGGCCCCGGTCCAACCAGGCCCCTTGCCGTGCCGGGCCTCTTCGGTGCTGGCAGCGACCTCGGCTTCCAGATCGGCATAGCTCTTCTGATCGGCATCCTCGATTACCGGCATACGGATACCGCCATCCACCGCTACTGCCAGAGCGATACGCATCCGCTTGGGCACCTGGATGCGGCCACCGGCGATCAGGGTCGCCACCTGTGGCCGCTCCCGTAGGGCCGTCGCCAGGGCATGCAGGGCGTACACACTCAAAGACGGTCGTCCGGATACGGTCCGTCGATGCGCCAGCACCGCTTCCAGGCGAACACCACAGGCCATGGTTGCCAGGGGCCGGCGCCAGGAGCGGGTCATACCCTCGGCCACCGCACCGCGTAGGCTTGGCAGCGGCTGCGATTCATAGTCTGCATCCAATCGAGCCACCAGTCGCTCGACATCGGCGGCTGTCACACGGCCGTCCAGACCGGTGGGTGTCACCAGGTCCAAATCGGCAACGCTGAGCTCATGCAAATCCAGCAGCCGCCGGACGCGCGGCGACAGGAAACGATCAGCACTCCGTGGCAATGGCGCCGCCGGCCCGACAGCGCCACCCGGATCGCTAGCAAGGGGTTCTGGCGCTGCGGCCAGCGCTTTGGCGATTTCCGACGAAGCCTCGCGGTCGTCTTCGACCACGGCCAGGACATCGTCCACCTGGTAGCGCTCGCCGGTCTCGGCGCGCAATTCGGTCACTACACCGGCACAGGGGCTGACCACCTCCTGCACCGATTTATCGGTTTCCACTTCGACCAGGGGCTGATCGACGATCACCTGCTCGCCGGCCTCCACCAACCAGGCCACCACCGTGGCCTCGGCCATCGCCTCACCGAGTCGGGGAAGTTGGACCAGACGTTCTGCCATGCGTACTCCAAGGCTTGGTTTCGATGTGAGAAGCTGGGGCCGCATCTGCTTGTCTCAAACCAAAATGTTGAGCTGCCTCAGTTTCTGGGGTCCTAGGAAAGAGCGTAAACCAGGCGCCAACCGGTATGATCAAACCCCAATGGGTTTCCGAGCAGCGCCCAGCTTGTTCAGTAACGAAGCAACAAGCGCACCCGTTCCATGGCCAGTTCAACCGTTGGCCGATGCGCGTGATAAAGCTCGCGGGCGAAGGGGATGGGTGTGTCGCGGGCGGTCAAGCGTTGGGGCGGTGCATCCAGATCGGCAAAGCCCTGATCCGCGATCAGCGCTAGCACCTCGGCTGCCGTACCGCCCCAGGGGAAATCCTCGCTGATCACCAGCACCCGACCGCTGCGGGCGACGGATTCGAGAATGGTCTCCACATCCAAGGGCTTGATGCAGCGCAGATCGATGACATCGCACCAGATATCCGAAGCGGCCAGACGGTCGGCCACCTCGCAAGCAACCCCGCTCATCGCTCCGGACGCGATGAGACTACAGGCATCACCCTGGCGCAGCCGCCGGGCCTTGCCCAGGGGCAGATCCGGCTGTTCGGTAACCACGCCACGGCTATAGAAATACAGGTCCTTGTGCTCGCAAAAAATCACCGGGTCATCCAAGGCGATGGCCTGACGCAGCATGTGGTGGGCATCATTCGGCGTCGATGGCGACACCACCACCAATCCGGGATGATGGCTGTACCAGCTCTCAGGAATCTGGCTATGAAAGGGTCCGCCGCCCGGCGTGCCGCCGGTAGGCAGACGCACCGTCAGCGGGACCGGCGCACCCAGCCGCCAATACGACGTGGCGACATTGTTGACCAACTGATTGAAAGCGACCGAGGAAAAATCCGCAAACTGGAATTCCAGCACCGGCCGACACCCGCCCAGGGCGGCCCCCAGCATGGTGCCAGCCATGGCGTCCTCGCAAATTGGCGCATTGCGAACACGATCGGGGAAGGCCGTGGACAAGCCCTTGCTAGCCTTGAAGGCACCGCCGAAGGGGTCTTCGATATCCTGGCCATACAAGAAGACTCGCTCGTCAGCAGCCATGGCAGCGTGCAAGGCTGTCCGGATGGCTTCCAAGAAGGTGATGGTATCGCTGGCAGCAGCCGGCTCGACCTCACCCTGGGTCGGCATCTTCACCATGATCGCAGCTCCATCAGCCCCGTGTGGTCGGCATAGGCCTGCCAGTCTTCATCAGCGACACTCGCGGCCGGTTCCGGCAGGACCGTATCCAAGGCCACCTGGATGCGCCGATCGCAGTCCGCCTGCAGGACCTCGAACCAGGCCTGGTCGTGCCCGGCTTCGCGCAAACGCTGCTGGGTGCGGTGCAGGCAGTCTTGCTCGGGCTGCAAACGCTCGTCGCCCATATAGGCACCATCGTCGTGCTCGCCATGGCCACACAGCCGCAACAACACACCCTCCACCAGTTGGGGACCCTGATCGGCACGAGCCGCAGCCACCGCGTGCGCCAACACCTGCCGGGCCTGGTCGGCATCGCGGCCATCGCAACGATGCACCCCCCAGCCAAAGGCCTTGCCGCGTTCCAGCAAGGGAACGTCCGGGTAACTGTGTCGAGCCTGGGTACTGTAGGACCATGCGTTATTGGCCAGCAGTAACACCACCGGCAGACGCTCGATACCAATCACGTTCATCGCCTCATTGCAAGCGCCGGTATTGATGCCGCCATCGCCGATCACTGCCGCACCAACCTCACCATTCCAAGTGCCCAGCTGGCGCTTCGCCAAGATCAGGCCACCGATCACGCTGACCATGGCGCCGAGATGGCTGATCATCGGGATCAGACCCTGACTGAGATCACCACGATGCACATTGCCATCGCGACCACGCATCTTGGAGGTGGCCTTACTCAGACACACACGCAGGGCCTCTTCGATACTTTCACCAAAGGCCAGACGGCCGGCCATGTCGCGAATCAGCGGCGCGAATACATCACCGGGCCGCAGCGCCATGCCCAGAGCGGCACTCAGGGCCTCCTGCCCACGACCCAGGTACACCCCACCGGTCACCTGACCCTGTCGGTACAAGCCGGCCATACGCTGTTCCAGACTGCGCGCGAGCAGCATCCATTCATACTGTCGCTGCAAGGACTTGTCGTCCGCCACGGGCACCTTCCCCTCGGTGATGAAAGGTGATGAAAGGGCGGGATTGTGTCGCTGAAACCCAAGGTGCAATGCGCTGGCTTCGCCCCCCCACACCCCACACCGCTGCCATGCATACGACGTGGTCATTTGCTCGGGGCCGCATTCGTCATATTTCCCTCAGAGGGGGCGTTGCCCCTCGCGCCTCCGGCGCACACCCCCACGACCTCGGTCGGAGGTGCGGACCGCAGGTCTTCGCGCTTGGACGCGCTCAGCCGGCGGGCACCGAGACCGGGCTTTTTCGACTTCTGAGGGACCCGTCATTCGTCATGCCGTCTTCAGTCGGCAGCATACTCACGGAGCAGTGGTTGCTGGCAACAACGACACCGAAACAAACCGGACGTCGCCCGGAACCCACGGGTTCAATCGTATCGGTCGGCGTCCGGTTTTTGCTCTTACATCGAGGGAGGGGCAAGCCCCTCGGACCTCAGAAGCTGAGCCCGCAAAAAACAACTTTTTCTACTCGAAGTTTTGCAGCCTCAGCTTCTAACAAGGGCTCCTCCGCAGAATAGCCCTTGTCGCGCTCAGAACCACCAGTCGGCGATCAGACATCCATGCGACGGAAGTCGCTCAAGCTGATGCCCTTGGCCTTGGCGTATTGCTCCACCGTGTGGCCGTCTTCATTGTCGACCAGCATCTCCTGCTCCAGCAAGACCATTTCCTTGAAGAAACGACCCATCTTGCCCTCGACAATCTTGGGCCGGATGTTCTCAGGCTTCTTCTGGACATCGTCGGACTCGGCGATGATCGCCGTTTCCTTCTCCACTACGTCAGCAGGCACGTCACTGCGATCAAAAGCCAAGGGAGCCGGGCTGGCAGCAGCGGCATGCATGGCAACATTGCGCAGGGTCGTGGCATCACCAGTCCCCGCAATCAGGGTACCAACGCGACCACTGTGGTTGTAGCCCACCACCACCTCGCCCTCGAGGCGAACCAGGGTATCAAAGCGCATGTTCTCACCCAACTGCTGGATCTTGGCGACCAGGTAATTGGCAGCTTTCTGACCGTTCACATCGACGGTATCCAGCGCCGCGATATCGCTGACGCCAGCAGCCAGAGCGGCTTCGGCCAACTCGGTCACAAAACCCTTGAAGACATCGTTGCCAGAAACGAAATCGGTCTCGCACAGCACCTTCACCATAACCGCAACGCCATCGCCGACGGCCAAGCCGATGCCACCGGAGTTGGTGTTCCGACCAGCCTTCTTCTGGGCCGTCGCCTCACCCGCCTTGCGCAGGACCTCGACGGCTTTTTCCATATCGCCGCCGGCTTCTTCCAGGGCCTTCTTGCATTTCATCATTGCGATACCGGTGGTCTCGCGCAGTTCCTTCACCATGGACGCGGTGATCGTCATCTGTGTCTCGCTCATTGATTAGGGGATATTGGAAATGAAACGGCCGGTGCCGTCCCGCAGGCGCACAACCTGCCACGACAAACCGGGCGCCGGTAGCGCGGGCTCGCACCCGCGCCAGAAGCCTGACTACTCGCCCTTGCTCGAATCGGCAGTAGCTGCTTCCGGTTTGCCGGCCTCGTCCGCCTTGCCGGCCTCGTCCGCCTTGGCGTCCTTGGCCACTTCCTGCACCTGGGCGCTGCGGCCATGACGATAACCATCGGCCAGCACCTTGATGATGGCATGGATGCTCCGGATGCCGTCGTCGTTGCCAGGGATGGGCAGATTGACCACATCGGGATCACAGTCGGTATCGACCAGGGCGATGACGGGAATATTCAGGCGCCGGGCCTCGCGCACCGCCGTCGCTTCCTTGACCGGATCGATCACGATCATGGCCTCGGGCAGCTTGGCCATGTTGCGCACACCCTCGAGGTTGCGCAGGATACGACGACGTTCGCGCATCAGGCGGGCCTGGGCCTTCTTGCTTTCACGACCATAGGCGGCGCTGGCCATCTCATCTTCGATACGGTCCAGACGACGGATGGACGAGCGGATGGTATCGATGTTGGTCATAGTGCCGCCAAGCCAACGCTCGACGCAGTAGGGCTGACCCAGGGCATTGGCAGTCTCGCGGACAATGTCCTTGGCCTGCCGCTTGGTGCCGATCCACAACACGGCCTTGTTCTTCTTGGCCAACTCGGCCATGTAATAGTAGGCGTTAATCAGGGACTTCGCCGTCTCTTTGAGATCGATGATATAGACGCCGTTGCGCTTGGCGAAGATGTAGGGCTTCATGCGCGGGTGCCACAGGCTGGTCTTGGTGCCGTAATGCACGCCCGCTTCAACGAGCTCTTTGATCGTCACGATGGCCATAGGGCCGTCCTTTCCCCCCTTGCTCCCTCTGCACGGGTAGCCGGGGTGGGACCGCGGTTTGGTGAGTGCTGTGCTGGCGGAACCGCGATCCCAGCTTTTGTCCGGAACCAGCCACAGCCCGCTCGACGCCCGTCGAGAAGGCGAAGCAAAATAGAAAGCAGAACTTCCAGGTCAAGGCACGGTATCGTCGTGCAGCGCTGCCGTCAGCCGCTGCAAACGCCGGGCCAAATCCGCATGGCCATCACCGCAGGCTTCGCGCAAACGCGACTCCACCCGAATCAGCAGCTGACGGCACGGCTCTTCCAGCGCTCGCCCCTCATCGGTCAACAGGATACGGATACGGCGGCGATCGGCCCGACTACGGCGACGATGCACCAGGCCCTTGCCCTGCATGGCCTTCAACAAGTTGGTGACGGTGGTCTTGTCGAGGCCGACCCGTTGCACGATGTCTGAAATGGTGCAGCCGTTATGCTCGAATAGATGATACAGCAATGGCCCCATGCCAGGGGTCAGCACATCGGCCAGTCCCGCTGCCTGCAGCGCGTGGTCGATCAGCGCTCGCACCGCCACTTGAGCCCGGCTCACCTGGAACCCCAGCAGCTGATGAAGCCGGTCCTCAGACATTTCCGTTGGGTCCACAACCATTGCGCCAATATCTAGCAAAGCCCGTGTTCAACGCAAGCCAGGGTCAAAAACCTCAGCGCCGCATGATTATCATGAAACCGTCAACTTGGGCACCATACCGAGATTGACCACTGTCCGGCAGCACCAGCATGACGACCCGGAGGAGGTGCCGTGCCAAGCGCCACCAGCAACGATCTTCTGGCCGACATCACCCAGCCACTCCTGGCCGAGCAGGGCGAGCTGTGCCCAGGCCAAGGCCAGGTCCAGGTGCCGGCCATCGACCCCGCCGGATTTGGCGGCGGCGGCTTCATCCGCGCCCATGGCCTGCGCTACCCCTACATGGCTGGAGCCATGGCCAACGGCATCGCCTCGACCGCCCTGGCCGCTGCCCTCGGCAAGGCGGGCATGCTCGGCTCCTATGGCGCCGGTGGCCAAGGCCTGGCAGATATTCGCCAGGCCGTTGCCGAACTGCGCCAATCAGGGAATCCCTTTGCCGTCAACCTGATTCACTCGCCACATGAGCCACGTCATGAAGAAGCCGTGGTCGACCTGCTGCTGGAGCACCAGGTCTCACGAGTGGAGGCCTCGGCCTATTTGGATCTGACTCCAGCAGTGGTCCGGTACCGACTGCATGGCCTACAAGCCGGCACGAATGGCGAAGCCGTCGGCACGAATCGCATTATCGCCAAGGCCTCCCGGGTCGAGGTCGCTCGTCGCTGGCTGAACCCGCCACCGCGACGCCTGGTCCAACCGTTGGTGGACAGCGGGGCGATCACCGCTGAACAAGCGCAACTGGCCGAACGTCTGCCCATGGCCGACGACCTGACCGCCGAGGCCGACTCCGGTGGCCACACCGACAAACAGGCCTTCATCAGCCTGTTGCCCACCTTCCTCAGTCTGGCCGAGCGCATCCGCGCCGAGCATGGCTGGGCGCAGCCCACCCGCATCGGCGCCGCTGGCGGCATGGCTACCCCTGCCGCCATTGCAGCCGCTTTTGCCATGGGTGCGGCCTATGTGGTGACCGGCTCCATCAATCAGGCCTGCCTGGAATCCGGCTCCTGCGAACGGGTCCGCCAACTGCTGGCCGAGGTGGACCAGGCCGATGTCTGCATGGCCCCGGCCGCAGACATGTTCGAGCTGGGTGTCAAACTACAGGTGATCAAACGCGGTACCATGTTCCCCATGCGGGCACAGAAACTGTACGACCTGTACCAGGGCTACGGCAGTTGGGACGCCATCCCCGCTGCCGAACGAGCCAAGGTCGAAAAAAAAATCTTCCGCCGCAATTACACCGAGATCTGGCGCGACACCCTGGCCTTCTGGCAGCAACGCGAGCCGGCGCAGGCGGCCAAGGCACAGCAGGATCCCAAGCGGCAACTGGCCCTGTGCTGCCGCTGGTACCTGGGCCTAAGCTCCATCTGGGCCAATCGCGGCGTGCCCGAGCGGGCACTGGACTACCAGATCTGGGCCGGGCCGGCCATGGGCGCCTTCAACGAATGGACCCGCGACAGCTTCCTGGCCGACCCGGCACAGCGGCGGGCCGCCGTTGTAGCCCGAAACCTGCTCTACGGCGCCGCCGTGCAGACCCGCTTGAGCATGCTGCGCAGCCAGGGCATAGATCCCGGCGCCATTGCCATTCGGCCACGACTCGATGACGAACTGCAGAGGTTTTTTGCATGAGCAACGACCCCATCGCCATCGTCGGCCTGGCCGCGGCCTTTCCCGATGCCCCGGACCTGGACAGTTATTGGCGGCTGATCACCGGTGCCCAGGATGCCATCCGCAACATCCCGGACAGCCACTGGAATACACAGCAGCTCTACCATCCCGATCCCGAACATCCAGACACCAGCTACAGTAAACGCGGTGGCTTCCTGCCGGGCATCGCTTTCGATCCTATCGAATGGGGCATCAGTCCCAACAACCTGCCGCACATCGATACCACCCAGCTCCTGGCGCTGGTGCTGGCGAAACAGGCCCTGATCGATGCCGGCTACGCCCACAAACCCAACGCCGACACCGGCCGCGCCTTCGACCGTCGCCGCTGCAGCGTGCTGCTGGGCGTCACCGGGCCGCAGGAGATGGTCGTCCCCCTGGGCGCGCGTCTCGGCCATGACAAATGGCGTGCCGCCTGCCGGCAAGCGGGCTTGGACGAGCCCCTGACCGAAGACATCGTCCGCCGCATCGGCGAACAGTACGTGCCCTGGCAGGAGAACAGCTTTCCCGGCCTGCTGGGCAACGTGGTCGCCGGTCGCGTCGCCAACAAACTGGACCTGGGCGGCAGCAATTGCGTGATCGACGCCGCCTGCGCCAGCAGTTTCTCGGCCCTGCACCTGGCCTGCCTGGAACTGCAAGTTGGACGCGCTGACTACGTGCTTTCCGGCGGCTGCGACACCTTCAACGACATCTTCATGTACACCTGTTTCAGCAAGACACCGGCCCTGTCCAAGCGTGGCGACACCCGGCCGCTGTCCGATGAAGCCGATGGCATGCTGTTGGGTGAGGGACTGGGCCTGGTGGTGCTGAAGCGGCTGGCCGACGCCGAGCGCGATGGCGACCGCATCTACTGCACGCTCAACGGCATCGGCACCTCTTCCGACGGCGCCGGCCTGGCGGTATACGCCCCCTCTGGCGAGGGCCAACGGCGCTGCCTGCGCGATGCCTACCAGCAAGCCAATGTCACGCCGCGCCAGATCGGACTCTACGAGGCCCACGGCACTGGCACACCCGTTGGCGATGCCACCGAAATAAACGCCCTATGCGAGGTCTATCGCGACGATCAGGCTGAGGGTAGCTGGTGCGCAGTCGGCTCGGTGAAGAGCCAGATCGGCCACACCAAGGCCGCGGCCGGCATTGCTGGTCTGATCAAGGTCGCCCTGGGCCTGCATTACCGCAGTCTACCGCCCACAGCCAAAGTCGAGCGCCCTGCCAAGGGCCTGGCCCCCGGCGATGCACCAGTCTACGTCAATACCCGACATCGACCCTGGGTCAGCCAGCAACAGCGACTGGCGGCAGTATCCGCCTTCGGCTTTGGCGGCAGCAACTACCACTGTGTGCTGGCGGAATACGGTCAGGATCAAGTGGTGGACTGGCGTAGCGAAATCGCGCTGCTGCCACTGAGCGCCGATGACCACGCTGGACTCGGCCGCGAGCTGGACCGAGTTGCCGCGGCTGCCGCTGACTGGTCGGCCTTGCGCCAACTCGGTCAGAATGTGGCCACCGCTGCCACTGGACCGGAACGGCTGTGCCTGGTCCTGACGCGCGATCAAAATCCCCAGCCCACCATCCAAGCCGCCCGGCTGCTGCTCACGCAGCCAACCGGCGCCAAAAATGGCGCCTACCGTGGCCAGGGCGAAGCCGCTGGCGGGATCGCCCTGCTGTTCCCTGGCCAGGGCTCGCAGCGGGTCGACATGCTGCGGGACCTCAGCTGCCGTTTCCCGGAACTGCGCCAGACCCTGGCCCGAGCCCAGGCGGTGACCGGTCTGCCACTGGCGCAGCTGGTGTACCCGATCCCGAAATTCGACCCCGCCGACCAGCAAGCCGATGAGGCGGCCCTGCGCCAAACCGAACACGCACAACCGGCCCTGGCCGCTGCGAATCTGGGCAGCTACCGCCTGCTGCAACGCTTCGGACTGCAGGCCCAGGCTGCGGCCGGACACAGCTTTGGCGAGCTCTGCGCCCTGGCCGCCGCCGGCCGCCTGCGTGAGGATGAACTCTACCGACTGGCCAGTAAGCGCGGCCAGTTGATGGCCGCCGGCGATGGCGGTCGCGGCGGCATGACCGCCTGCCGGGAAACGCCCGAAAAACTGCAGCAACTGATCGACCAGCACGGCCTGGAACTGGTGCTGGCCAACGACAACGCACCCGGACAGACCGTCGTAGCGGGCATCCGCAGTGACCTGGAGCGCTTGGACGCCCTGCTCCCCGGTAGTTGCACCCGCCTGGCCGTTTCGGCCGCCTTCCACTCACCACTCATGGCCGCGGCCGACGAACCTTTCCGGACGGAATTGGAACAGGCCAGCATCAATCCCGGTGATTTTCCGGTCTACAGCACCGTCGACGCCGCGCCCCACAACGACAAGCCAACGAGTGTTCGCGACCAGCTGGCCCAGCAGCTGACGGCACCGGTACGCTGGCAAGATGACATCCGCGCCCTGTACCAGGCCGGCTGTCGCTGCTTTGTCGAGGTTGGCCCCGGCACCGTGCTCAGCGCCCTGACCAAGCGGATCTTGGCCGACTCGAACGACATCATTGTTGTCAGTCTCGAAGCCAGCCGCGGCCGCGTATCGGGTCTGCTGGACCTGGCGCAAGTCCTCGCGCAACTCTGGGCCGCAGGTCAGCAGCTTGACCTACGCGCCTGGGATGCCGGCTACGATTCGCAGCGCGATCCCGGCGCAAGCAAACCCGGCAAACTGGCGATCACGCTCTGCGGCGCCAATGCCTATACCCCACCCGAACCGCGACCACCGCTGCCGCGACCGGAGCCGCCACCGGCACCACCGCTGCCGCAGCCGACCGCAGCCCCTCCATCCACGCCACCTGCTCCCAACGAGGACGACATGGCCAATCAGACCGCCCTGCTCATCACCCAGAACGCCATCAACACTCTGCAGAACCTGCAGGATCAGACTGCCAATCTGCACCGGCAATATCTGG
Source organism: uncultured candidatus Brocadiaceae bacterium (assembly GCA_964405325.1). Classification (GTDB taxonomy): domain Bacteria; phylum Planctomycetota; class UBA11346; order UBA11346; family UBA11346; genus CAYONM01. Next base: position 22,481 of record CAYONM010000009.1, read on the forward strand.
AAAACCAGGAGCGCATGCAGCAGGCCATCCAGCAACTGATCTGGCAACAACAGATGCTGAGCCAGGGCGGCGTGGCCCCAGCCATGCCCATGCCGAGTGCCCCCGCTGCGGTGCCGACACCACCAACCCCGATGCCCCCGCCAACGCCGACGCCGACGCCGACGCCGACGCCAGTCGCAACGGCTCCGGCAGCACCGGTCGCTCCAGTTCCAGCGCCGATGCCAGCCGCAGCGGCACCAACGATCGCCCCAGCACCAGCTGCACCAGTACCAGACCAACAGGCCATCGAAGCCGCTGCCCAGGCCGCCGCTACCGCCGCCCGGTCCGCCGCCGCCAGCCACGTCCGGCCCAGTCCAACTTCGGCCACCCCGGTTCAACAGGCCCTGCTGGATGCGGTGGCCGAGAAGACCGGCTACCCGGTCGACATGCTGGAAAACGGCATGAACCTGGAAACCGATCTCGGCATCGATTCCATCAAGCGGGTGGAAATCCTCTCTCTGCTGCAGGAGCGCCTGCCGGAATTGCCGCCAGTGCAGCCCGACGACATGGCCCGACTGCAGACCCTGGGCGATATCATCGACTACCTGCAAGCTGGCGACACCGCCCCAGCCACGGCGGCAAGCACCAACGGCAATACCAACCTGGCGGCCGCACTGCTGAGCGCCGTGGCCGAGAAGACCGGCTACCCGGTCGACATGCTGGAAAACGGCATGAACCTGGAAACCGATCTCGGCATCGATTCCATCAAGCGGGTGGAAATCCTCTCCCTGCTGCAGGAGCGCCTGCCAGAATTGCCGCCGGTGCAGCCCGACGACATGGCCCGCCTGCAGACCCTGGGCGATATCATCGACTACCTGCTGTCCCCAAAAGCCTGACGCCGTCATCCCGCCCCGACGACGATGACGGCGACCCGCTCCAACGCCTGATCCCCTTCCCCCTCGGCTTGGAGCCAACGGCAGCGCCGGTGGCGATCGCAGCCGATGCGCCCTTGGTGGTGGCCGGCTTGGATCCTGACCTGCAAACCGCCTGGGCGGTGGCGGGCTTCCGAGTCCATGCCGTAGAGACGGTGGAGCAGCTGCCCGAGCAGGCCTGTGGCCTGGTACTGGGCCGGGTATCACCACAGCTCGGCTTCGCCCTCTGCCGTGCGATCGGTTCCAACCTGCAGGCTCGACTCAACACCGAAGGCTGCGCCCTGCTGGCCGCCGTGGTCGATCTGGACGGCTGTTTCGGCTTCGGCCACGGTACCATCCAGGATGCGGACGCCGGCGCTCTGGCGGGCCTGATCAAGACGGCAGCACGAGAATGGCCCGGCCTCCACGCCCGCGTGGTCGACCGTGCCGACGCCGATCCCGATCGCATCGTCGCCACCTGTCTGCGACCTGGACCGGTGGAAATCGGCCTGGATCAGGGCCGCATCCAAGGCATCGGCCTGCAGGCCGCAGCGCTGCCCACGACCGGACGTCCACCACTGCAAGCCGGCGAGGCACTACTGATAAGCGGCGGCGCCCGTGGCGTTACCGCCACGGTGGCTCGCGCCTGCGCGCGTGCCTGGGGCTGCCACTGCGTCCTGCTGGGCCGCAGCGCCGTGCCGGAAGCCGAACCGGCGTGGATGAATGGCATTCACGATGAAGCGGCATTGAAACGCGCGATCATCACCAGGGAAGGCCTTCGCCAACCAGCCCAGGTCACCGCCCGTTGCCGACAATTGCTGGCCAACCGCGCCATCTTGCAGACCTGCCACGACATCGAGACCGCCGGCGGCAGCGCCAGTTATCATCAGGTCGATATCCGTGATGCGGATGCGGTTGCGGCGTTGGCAGCAGCCATCCGCACCGAACGACCGATTCGTGGTCTCATCCACGGCGCCGGCGTCCTGGCCGACCGCTGGCTGGTGGACGTCTCCGACGATGATTTTGATCGGGTCTATGGCACCAAAGTCGATGGCATCAGACATCTGCTCGCCGCCTGCACCACTGACGACCTCCGCCTGGCAGTGGGCTTCAGTTCTTCCACTGCTCGCTTCGGACGCAGTGGGCAGGTGGCCTACGCCATGGCCAACGAGGTTGTCAACAAACAGCTCCAACAGTTACAGAGAAAGCAACCAGATTGTCGTTGTCTGAGCGTCTGTTGGGGCCCCTGGGACGGCGGCATGGTGACCAGCTCGCTCAAGGCCTTGTTCGCCGCCGAAGGCATCGCAGTCATTCCGCTGGATGCTGGCGCCGATTATCTGGTGGCCGAAGCCGGTCGTCCCGGACCGGTGGAATGTGTCATATTGGGCGCCGGTTCCCGTCTCGCCGAGGACGACCCGGCTATCGCCCGTGGTCCGGATCACCAGAACCTGGACACAGACATCCTTGGCGTGTTGCAGGATCATGTACTGGACGGGAAATACGTGCTGCCGCTGGCCTGGCAGGCCGACCTGGCCTGTCGGCAGGCCACCAAACGACAACCTGGATGCTGTCTTATTGGTTTCGAGAACCTGCACCTACTGCGGGGCCTGCGTCTTGAGCGGCCGGAGCCAACGAGCATCGAATACCACCAGGACGGCGAGCAACTGCGTCTGGTGGGCGGCGGCCATCCGATGAGCGCGTTGCAGGTGCACCTGGGCGAAAAGATCAACCCGTTGTCCCTGGTCGCCAAGCCCGTCGGTTTGGCAGCCCTGCCGACTGGCTGGTACGAAGACGGACGCTTGTTCCACGGCCCACGCCTGCACCTGCTCGAAACCGTCCACGGCGATGGCCACCAACTGCTGGCAAGGGTCCGTATCAGCGGCAGCCTGGCAGCCGCACTGGATGCCGTTTTCCAGCTGCTGATCCTCTGGTCCTGGCAGCATCGCCAGATGCCCTGCCTGCCCACCGGCTGTAAGCGCTGCGAAATCGGCACCGACACCTGGCCGGAACAGATCGACCTGCTGCTCAGGCCCCAGGAACAGGGCGCGCATCGCCTGCTGGCGGACGCCAACCTGCTGGATCTAGACGGTATGCCCCTGGCTCGGCTACACGGGGTCGAAGCGGTGTCCGATGAACGTCTCATGACGGTCTTCCGCGCTGACTGACCGCACCGATTGGACTGCCCTGTCGTAGCAATAGCATCCTGCGCAGAAGCTGGAGGCCCCATGAACACCGTGATCAACCCCGACGATCCCCGCTTGGCCGATCTACTGAGCACTACCCATAAGCGATTCTCGCAACTGGTGGCCGAGGCCGAGATCAAAGCCAGACCTTTCTACGAACAGTTGTTCGGCGAGCCGCTGAGCCTGCAACAGACGCTGGATCTGGTGTTTGGCGAAGTCGAGCACGACGGCGATGCGGGTGTGGCGCGCTTCAACCGGCTATTCGATCGCTGTACGCTACCGGCCGATCAGCTGACCATTGGCCGCCCGGCCATGCTGGTGGCTTGGAATACCAGTTCGCTGGAACTGAAACAAGCCCTCAGCCTGGCGGCCAATCAAATCAAGACGTATCAACAGCGGCTGCTCCCGACTGATTTCGGCCTGAATGGCGGCCTGGGAGCGCGCTGGCTACCGGTACAACGGGTCGGCAGCTATGTGCCCGGCGGTGCAGGTGGCAGCCTGCCGCTGTGCTCCAGCGTGCTGATGAACCTGATCCCCGCCCAGGTGGCCGGCGTGCCTGAGTTGGTTTTGGCCACCCCACCCCGCGCCGACGGCAGCGTTGCGCCAGAAATCCTGGCCGCCGCCCATCTGGCCGGGGTCGATCAGGTCTACCTGGCCGGTGGCATGCAGGCGATCGCAGCCATGGCCTGTGGCACCGGCTCACTGGCTGCAGTCGATAAGATCGTCGGCCCAGGCAATATCTTCGTCACCCTGGCCAAGCGCCAGGCCTTTGGTCGGGTCGATATCGACATGCTGGCCGGCCCGTCGGAAGTGCTGGTGATCGCCGATGATTCGGTGGATCCCGCCTGGGCCGCCGCCGACCTGCTGTCCCAGGCCGAACACGATGCCCTGGCCACCTGCTTGTGCTGTGCCATCGGTGACGGCGTTGCCGACGCTATCCTCTCCGCGGCGCAACAACAACTGGCCGCGCTACCGGAAGAGCGGCGGCAGATCGCTACCGCCGCCATGGCGCGCTATGGCTGCTTTGTCGCCTGCAGGAACGTGGACGAGGCCATTGACATCGCCAATCGCTTCGCGCCGGAACACCTGGAATTGCTGGTCCGCGATGCGGAAAACATCATTCCAGAGATTCGACACGCCGGCGCGATTTTCGTCGGCCCCTGGTCACCAGAACCCATCGGCGACTACGTCGCCGGCCCCAGCCACACCCTACCCACCTGCGGGACCGCTCGGATGTGGTCGGGAATTGGCGCTGATATTTTCCTGCGTCGCTCTTCGGTGATCAATCTGTCTGAACAGGAATTCCGTCGTCTGGCCCCCAGCGCCAGCGTCCTGGCCCGGGCCGAGGGCCTGGAAGCGCATGCGCGCTCGGTGGATATTCGGGGGAATTGACCACCGGCCACGTATCACACGAGCCCACATCAGGCCTGATGCCCGCAAAAACTGCACCGCCATACCGCGCGGTTGCGCTACAACAGCCAGGCCATGCTGGCAGCGGCGATGCCGAGAAAGGCGCCAAAACCGACCACATCGGTGATCGTGGTCAGGAAGATCGATGCGCTCTGCGCCGGATCACGGCCGGTGGCGTTGATCACCACCGGGATCAGGGTACCGGACAGCGTGGCTCCGACCATGGCGATCACCATGGACACCGCGATCACCGCGCCCAAGGCCAGTCGTCCATCCCAAGCCCAAACACCCAAACCGCAAATCGCTGCGATGACAACACCATTGACAAAACCACCGAGCAACTCCTTCAGCAGGACTCGACGCCGTACTCCCGGCCGCACCTCGCCCACCACCAGTCCGCGCATCACCACCGCCAGCGTCTGGGCGCCGGTGTTGCCGCTCTGACCAGCGACAATGGGCAGCAGCACTGCCAAGGCAGTGACCTGGGCCAAAGTTTCTTCGAATACCGCCACCACGCCGGAGGCAGCAAAAGCGGTGAACAAATTGATCACCAACCAGGGCAAGCGCCGTTGCACCACCGAGCCAACCCGGTCCAGTGCCCGTTCGCTACCACCGGCGCCCACCATGCGCTGCATGTCTTCATAGGCCTCATCGCGAGCGGCTTCGATCACTGCATCGTGTCGCACCACGCCCACCAGATGGTCTTCCTCGTCCACCACCGGCAGCACCGCGTAGCCGTGCGCCTCGAAGACCTCGGCAATGTGCTCGCGGCTGGCATCCACCGGCAGGGTCACCAGATCGGTCCGCATGATCTCGCCAATGCGGACCTGACCGTGTGCCAACAACAAATCGCGCATCACCAGAACACCGCGTAGCCGTTTCTGCAGATCGGCGACGTAGAGATAATGCAGGCTGCCGGGCGGCAGCCGCCGAATCGCGTCGATGGCTTCGGCCACGGTCAGCTGTTCGCGCAAGGTGGCGACCTGCGATTCCATCATCCCACCGGCGGTCTCTGGTGGCCATAGCGCCAGGGCCCGCAGGCTGGCGGCCTCGCTCTCCTCCAGCTGCGCCAGCAGTTTTTCTCGCTCCTCATCGGCGAATTGCTGCAGTACCCGCACCGCAGCGCGGGGATTCATGTCGGTCAGCAGGTGCTGCCAGCGCTCGGCCCCGAGTTCGGTCAGCACTGCACTGGCCAGATGCGGCAGCATCCGCTCCAGCACCCGCCCAGTAACGTCGGCCGGCCATTCGCGCAGCTGTTCGACCGCAGCGTCGGGCTCCAGCTGCTCCAAGACCGAGGCAGCGGTCTCCGGATGAAAGCGGACCAGGGTCTGGGTGAGGGATTCGCTCATAGGGGGTCGAGTATGCATAGCCCAGAGGCACTGGAAAGGTGGTGGTGACAGCAACACCAACAACACACAAGCGGGGAGCACGGCCCCCCGCTTGTGTTCCTCAAGACCACCTCGTTGGTTTAGAGATTGCCGCCTGGCTCGATGGTGACGGCGTTGTGATCCCGCTGGTCTTCGTCGATTCCATCGGTGTTGGTAGAGAAACTCAGTCGATAGGCCTTGGGCAGGGTCACCTCGGTGATGGGAATGGCCAACTCGACCGTGGCGGCAGTCTGACTGCTGACAATCGGCGTCAAATCGGTCGATTGGAGCCCCTCCTCATACCAGACGCTCGCGGATTCCACATCACTGCCATCTATCGAAAAAGAAAGGCCAAGATGATGGTAAAGAAATGGATAGGCCTCCACCTGTCCAATGCCGTGCAGTCCGATACTGACATTCGAATATTCACCACTGGAAATCTTCGTTCCAACGCGATCCACCTTGACATACAGATAACTCTCATCCATCGCCAAGCTGATCGCCGTGATATCCTGTTCTGGATAGGCCGAGTCACCATCACCAGCGGCATCGGTCAATTGCGGCGCCAGGCCGGTCCAGTCATCGAAACTCCCATCTATACTCACGGTCACCTGATGGATAGGGGCACTGCCAATCTGCTGGAGCAGGATGCCTCCTCCGTAAGATGAGCCTGTCAGGCCATCATCGAGCTCTATGTATACCAAGGCATGACCGAACAGCCCATCGATCGGATACAATTCCACCATGCCAGTGGCACCATCACGCACAATCGTGACATTCGTGGCCGGCAGCAACGTATCGTTGGACGTGGAGAACGATAAAGCCAGCGTGGCCGGATCGACACTGCGCGACCACAACTCGAAAGGAACCGGCTCCGGCGTCTGCCCATCGGCATTGATCACAAAGGGATGGAATTCCGTCCCGGCAAAAATGATCTGATGCAGCGGCAGCTCTATATACAGGGCAGGAATCGCATCGATCGGCCCGGAGACATCGACCAAGGCGACCTGGACCCGGAATTTCTCCTCACTGCCCAAGGCCGATTGGGGAAACTGAAGCTCCAAACCATACTCGCCCAGAGCAGCCACTGACGAGACGATGCCCTCGACCGTGCCGTCCGTCTGCACCTGCAAGGTCTGCTGACCACCGGCCGAGACAATATCAACCTGAAACCAGACCGTGCCAGGACTAAACGTACTACTCAGATCAGACACCAAGCCATTGGTGTCAATGATCAGGCTGAGATTGGTGGCATCCTGTGCCATCCGGAAATAATCCAAATCGGCGAATGAGCCACCGGCGTTCTGATCACCGTAATCATCATATTGACCAACCCAGACATTCTCCCAGTCAGTCATATCACCATCAATCACGATCGATCGCGCATTCGGCTTTATCCAAACATACCCAACCATCTCCCACAGCATGCCCAGATCCGGATGCTCTGACACCACCGACCAACTCACACCATCAGAACTCGTCTCGACCTGACTCAGCGTCAAAAGCATGTCACCATCGAAATCCCAGGTTTGCCGGGTCCAGACGCTGTCCGCATGCACCAGGATCACCTGACTATCCTGCTTGGTGATGGTATAGTTGGGATCCTGACGACCAAAATCGTCATAATAGATCAGATCCACGCCATTGTTTTCCGCACGGAATTCACGGTAGATGCCCTGGTCATCATACCAATACCCGGCCACCGTCATAGGCCCCCCATCCGCTGGCGGCAGGCTGGCCAGAGCCGACTCCGCCCAATCCAAGATCTGATACCCGATTGTCTCATCATCGGCATACATCGCCACATGCACCATCAGATCCATATCACCTGAGAATTCAGACCGCGAAAAACTGATTTCGATGGCCGTATCGCTGATGGCATAGGCCGAATGGAATCCATCTGCTGTCTCATCGGCATACACATCTGTCCAGGTGGAACCAGACGCGCCCTCCACCTCTACCTCCATACGGGCGGATGAATACTCTCCCGACAGCGCACTGATGGATGCGCCCAATTCCACCAGGACATACACCTGCGAGCCATCGGCACTGACCGACAGCGCCGTGATATCTGCACCGGAATTGGTGGTCAGTCGGGTATCACCAACCGCATCACTCACCTGCAAGCGATCAGGGCTCCAATCATCGAGTGAGCCATCGATGGTAATGGTATGCTCCGGAATATAGGAGACCAATGGCGCTGTGATACGCGGCATAACCTGCCCGACAAAGGGGTCGGTGGGATTGGTATCTGAGATATCGTACCAAGTCGAACCATTATCGTCACTTTCTTCCAGTCGCTGGGCTGTCAGCTGATTGGCACCATCCCAGAGATAAAAATCACGCCACAGGTAGGGATCGTCACCGCCCTGCATGACCAATTCCGTTCCATTCAAATTGACTGTCGGCATATCCTGCGAGCTGCCGAAGACATTCTGCATAAGCAGGTCGCTGCCGCCGGCAGAAACAATCTCGAACTTCCAGCCCTGAAAATCCCACCAACCGACCACACCTGGCACCGCCACTGGCGGCAGATAGCCATACGCCGCCTCGCACCAATCCAGCACCTGCTCGGTCCCGCTGGACGGATAGCCGATCATGTTCACAGATATCTCGAACAACTCGTCGGTACCGAACAGGCTCCGTGGCAGCTCCAGTTCGATGATGCTGCCACTGGCATGAGCATTACTCGCATTGCCTTCAACCGTCCCACCGCTTAGGCAATCGACATAAGCCTCGTAGCCAGGCGAATAGAGTTCGATCTCAAGGGCCGCCGAAATGAATTCCGAGCTGATGCTGCTCAATGGCGCGTCCAGCTCGACCATAAGATAGAGGCTGTCATCATCAGCCATGACGCTCAGACCGAGAATGTCCGTACCAGCACTGCTGGTCAGTCGTTGATCACCAGCAGCATCGGAACTGAACAGCTGATCGGCTGTCCACTCATCGGCCACACCATCGATAACAATCGACCCGCTTCCGATCGGCAGGAATTGTGGCTCGTTGACGCGCGGCATCACTTGCCCAATAAATGGCTCGTCCTCGCCAATGACCTCGGACCAGGTCTCACCACCATCATAACTGATATCAAAGGCGATGCAGGTCAGCTGATCGGCACCGTTCCATTGCCAGCGATCGCGCCACAACTCCGACGGATCTTCGGTATTGATCGATTCCAAAACATCCTCGCTCCAGGTCATGGCGAAAGTGTCCCACTTCTGGCCAAATGGCGACCAGACCGACAGGCCATCCGCTTCCAGGCGCAGCTGAACGCGCTCACCCAGGAAACTCCACCACCCCTCAA
>CAYONM010000009.1:31734-38924 GCA_964405325.1 uncultured candidatus Brocadiaceae bacterium
CTGATTGCTGCTGGTAGCGGTCACGGTCAAATCGGCAGCAGCGGTCTCCTTATCGAGCACGTTGACTACCACCACGGGAACCGCCTGTCCCAGTTCAATACGCAGGTCACTGCCACCACCGATAATCGGCGCGCGATTTTCCGGCACGGTTTCCGGATCCTGTTTGACCGCCTCACAAGACCCCGCCCAGGTAGTATCGGATTCCTGCCATTTCCACTGGCCGGTAATGACGCCAGTTTTCAGATCGATCTTGCCGATGAAAATCCAACCACGATATTTATCCAGATCGGCGGCCAGACCACGCAGCCCCTGCAATTGCTCGATGGCGGCGCTCAGCGTGAGGTTGCCCTCGGCATCGACCTCGCCTTCCACCGGAAAGCTGACGCCGTTGACTGCGCTGCGCATGTCACCGGAGACAGTGCCGTCTTCCGAAACGGAGACATCCCACTGCCCCTCGTCCTCACCGCTGACCTCACCGCTGTAAGAACCGGCGAACTGGGCGACAGCCTCTTGCAGATTCTGATCATCCTGCTGTTGCCGATCATCCTGCTGATCATCCGAGGGACCGCCGGAAGAACCGCCGGAACACCCGGCGGTCAGCGCCAGACAGAGGCCACCACAGACGGCCAGAGTTCGTAATCGCATGGACATGAAACGCTCCTGGTTTAGAAAAAGCTCGCTCGTGACCAAACGAGCCGAAGAAAGTGTGTATAAGCTCAGGCACCTGTAGGGCACCCGACGGCCATCGGACCGAGACCTCGAATCAAGCTAAGCTAGTGAGCGAGCGAAAGTAGAGAAAGAAGATGCTTATTAACATCGTTTTGAGCCGGTCAAGCAGCATCCTCCTCTCAAGGCCTTTATCTTCATGTCCGACAGCAGCTGTTGACAGCTTGGCCCGCCCACTGCTGAAGAACGACCTCCTCCAGACTTGTGCTACATTGGCACGCCACTAGCTTTGGCGCGCATTTGCGTCACGTGCAGCAGCTGGGGCGAATTCGCGACCGGCAATGTGCTTTGCGCTCGGACTCGGGAACAACCCGTTTCTGCATTCGTAAGACCGCCACGACAAAGAGGATACGCGACGGTATGAGTACCCCCATCGGAATGCCCCACGCCCAGGGCTTATACAACCCCATGAACGAACACGACGCCTGTGGCGTCGGCTTCCTGGCGAACATCAAGGGCAAGAAAAGCCACGATATCATTCGCCGGGGCATTCAGATCCTGTGCAATCTGACTCATCGCGGCGCCGTTGGCGCTGATCCCCTGGATGGCGACGGCGCCGGTCTGATGATCCAGACCCCCGATGCCTTCTACCGCGGCATCGTCGATTTCGAGTTGCCCGAAGTCGGTGATTACGCCACCGGCATCGTCTTCGTCCCGCAAAATGACAGCGCCCGCGAGACCTGTGAAGCCACCCTTAATAAAGCCATCGCCGAGAACGACATGCAGGTGCTGGGCTGGCGCGATGTTGCCACCGACAGCTCCAAGATCGGCCGCAATGCCCGCGTCGTCGAACCCAAGGTGCGCCAGATCTTCGTCGCCCGCAACGGCACCGAACAGCGCCTGTTCGACCTGATGCTGTATGTGGCCCGCAAACAGGCCGAAAACATCGTACGCGATAGCGAACTGAACCAAGGCGAGTATTTCTACGTCTGTTCGCTGTGTTCGCGCACCGTGCTGTATAAGGGTATGCTGCTGTCCGACCAGCTGGACACCTACTTCCCCGAGCTGTCCGACGAGCGGGTCGAATCGTCCATCGCCTTCGTACACCAACGCTACAGCACCAACACCTTCCCCACCTGGGATCTGGCGCAGCCATTCCGCTTCGTGGCCCATAACGGTGAAATCAATACCCTACGCGGCAACACCAATCGCATGCGCGCACGCGAAGCGCTGTTCAATCATCCTGATCTCGGCGACAAGGTGCAGCACCTCTCACCTGTGGTCATCGAGGGCGCTTCTGACACCGCCTGCTTCGATAACGCCCTGGAATTCCTGGTCCAGACCGGCCGCAGCCTGCACCACTCCTTGGCGATGATGGTGCCCGAAGCCTGGGCCACCAAAGCCAATCTCGATCCGGCCCTGAAGGGCTTTCTGGAATACCATGGCACCATGATGGAGCCGTGGGACGGCCCGGCGAATATCGCCGCCTGCAATGGCGACCAGATCTGCGCCATCCTCGATCGCAACGGCCTGCGCCCGGCGCGTTACTGGATCACCGAGGACGACGAGATCGTCTATGCCTCCGAAGCTGGTGTGCTGGACATCCCCGAGCACAAGATCATCCGCAAGGAACGCCTGGCACCCGGCAAGATGATCATGGTCGATACCGTGCGTGGGGTATTCCTGGAAGACCGTGAGATCAAACAAGAGCTGGCCGCCATGCGGCCCTATGCCGACTACGTCCGCGACAACCTGATCCGCCTGGAAGACCTGTCCACCCCGGTTGGCAAGGCGGTTGCCAATCACGACAAACTGCGGCAGCTGCAACGCAGCTTCGGCTACACCGTCGAGGAAATGACCCGCATCATGGCACCCATGTGCGTCAACGGTCAGGAGCCGCACGGCTCCATGGGCAACGATGTCGCCCTGGCGGTGTTGTCGAACAAAAGCAAGAACCTGCACTGGTACTTCAAGCAGCTGTTCGCCCAGGTCACCAACCCGGCCATCGACCCGCTGCGCGAGACCGTGGTGATGAGCCTGACCCAGTACGTGGGTGCGGCCAAAAACATCCTGGTCCCCAAGCCCCACCATTGCCACATGGTGGAGCTGGATCAGCCGATCCTCAGCAACCAGCAACTGTCCAAGTTGGCGCACGCCGACGTACCCGGCTTCCGTGGCTGCACCATCCCGATCCTATTCCCGGCCGGAGCCGATGGCGACGGCCTGAAACAGGCCATCGAAAAACTACGCACGCAGGTCGAACAGGCCGTCGATGCTGGCTACACGGTGGTCGTGCTCTCCGATCGTGGCGTCGACGACAAACAGTGCGCCATCCCCAGCCTGCTGGCGGTCAGCGCCGTGCACCACCACCTGATCCGCGTCGGTAAACGCACCCAGTGCTCGCTGATTCTGGAAACCGGTGAACCGCGCGAAGTACATCACTTTGCCTGTCTGCTCGGCTACGGCGCCACCGCCATCAACCCCTACCTGGCCTTCGAAACCATCGAAGACATGTTCGACGAAGGCCTGTTGCCGCACATGGATGCCAACGCCTCTGCCGACCAGGAAGAGGACGCGGTCACCATCTATCAGAAGCACTTCATCAAGGCCGTTGGCAAGGGCCTCTTGAAGATCTTCTCCAAAATGGGCATCAGCACCCTACAGAGCTACACCGGGGCACAGATCTTTGAAATCATCGGCCTAAACCAGCCCTTCGTGAACGAATATTTCGCCGGCACCAATTCCCGCGTCGAGGGCGCCGGCTTGGCCGAGATCTGCGAAGAGACCTTGATGCGGCATCGCCGTGCCTTCGCTCCCCTGGTCGATGGCACGCGCGACCTGGAACGCGGCGGCGACTACCACTGGCGCCGCGAAAGCGAAAAGCATCTGATGGATCCGGAAACCGTCGCTGTGCTGCAGCACGCCGTCCGTTCTGGCTCCTACCAGACCTTCAAGCAGTACTCCAAACGCATCGACAACCAAGCCGAAGCCCTGTGCACCCTGCGCGGCCTGTTCAAATTCAAGGACGGCAATAAAACCATCCCCCTGAAGGAAGTGGAACCGGTCGAAAATATCATGCGCCGCTTCTGCACCGGCGCTATGAGTCTCGGCTCCATTTCCACCGAGGCGCACGAATGCCTGGCCATCGCCATGAATCGCATCAAGGGCAAGTCCAACAGCGGTGAAGGTGGCGAGGATTACCGCCGCTTCGAACCGGACACCAACGGCGACTGGCGTCGCAGCGCCATCAAGCAGGTGGCCTCCGGCCGTTTTGGCGTAACCCCGCATTACCTGGTCAACGCCGACGAATTGCAGATCAAGGTCTGCCAAGGTGCCAAGCCCGGCGAAGGCGGGCATCTGCCCGGCCATAAGGTTTCCGAATATATCGGCTGGCTACGCTACTCGGTGCCTGGCGTGTCGCTGATCTCGCCGCCACCACACCACGACATCTACTCGATCGAAGACCTGGCACAGCTGATCTTCGACCTGAAGAACGTGAATCCCAAGGCCGACATCGCTGTCAAACTCGTGAGCCTCACCGGTGTTGGCACCGTTGCCGCTGGTGTCAGCAAGGGTCACGCCGAAACCGTGGTGATCGCCGGCTACGACGGCGGCACCGGTGCCAGCCCGATCAGCTCGATCAAACATGCCGGCATCCCCTGGGAAATCGGCCTGGCCGAAACCCAACAAACCCTGGTGCTGAACGATTTGCGCGGCCGCATCCGCGTGCACACCGACGGCCAGCTGCGCACCGGCCGCGACGTGATCATGGCTGCCCTGCTCGGCGCCGAAGAATTCGGCTTCGCCACCATAGCCCTGGTTACCATGGGCTGCATCATGATGCGCAAGTGCCACCTGAACACCTGCCCGGTCGGCGTCGCCACCCAGGACGAGACCCTGCGCAAGAAATTCAGCGGCAAACCCGAGCACGTGATCAACTTCTTCCAATATGTCGCCGAAGAAGCCCGCGAGTTGATGGCAGAACTGGGCGTCCGCTCCCTGGACGAACTGGTTGGTCGGGCGCACGACTACCTGGAAATGAACGAGGCCATCAAGCACTGGAAAAGCAAGGGTCTCGATTTCTCCAAGATCCTCGCCAAAATCGACGCCCCGGCCGAATACCAGATCCGCAACGTCGAAAAACAGGACCATGGCCTGGACAAGCAGTTCGACCAGCAGCTGCTGAAACTGGCCGCGCCAGCGCTTGAGAAAAAACAGCCGGTCACCATCGATTTGCCGGTGCGCAACAGCAACCGCACCGTTGGTGCCATGCTCTGTGGCGAGATCGCCCGTCGCCATGGCAGCGAAGGCCTGCCCTCCGGCACCATCACCCTGAACCTGACCGGCATCGCTGGCCAAAGCTTTGGCGCCTTCCTGCATCACGGCGTCTACGTCAACCTGGTTGGCGAAGCCAATGACTACGTCGGCAAGGGCATGGCAGGCGGTCGCATCGTCATCAAACCCAGCCCGGAAGCCCCCTTCCAGTGGAATCAGAACTCCATCGTTGGCAACACCGTCCTGTACGGCGCCACTGGCGGCGAAGTCTATTTCGCAGGCAAGGCCGGCGAGCGCTTCTGCATCCGCAACTCGGGTGTCAAAGCGGTTATCGAAGGTGTTGGCGACCACGGCTGCGAATACATGACTGGCGGCACCATGATATGTCTGGGTGCCACCGGGCGTAACTTCGCTGCCGGCATGAGCGGCGGCTTCGCTTTTGTGCTGGATGAAGACCAGCACTTCGCCAGCCGCTGCAACATGGACATGGTGGCCCTGGAGCAGATGGAACTGGACCAGGACATCAAACTGGTCCGCCAGCTGATTGAACAGCACCTGGAACTGACCGGCTCACCCAAGGCCAAGACCGTCATCGACAACTGGGATGCGATGCTGCCCAAGTTCGTCAAGGTCTTCCCGCATGAATTCCGGCGCGTCATGAACGAACGCAAGGCCAAGGAAGCCGCCGCGGTCTGAAAACGGCACATCAGAAATTGAACAAGCAGAAACGAGAGACTCTCAATGGCTGATCCCAAAGGCTTCATGTTGCACACGCGAAACGTCCCCAAGCTGCGGCCGGTAGACGAGCGCATCAAGCACCATGACGAACACTACGAAAAATTCTCAGAAGAGCAGGTCCGCACCCAGGCCAGCCGCTGCATGGACTGCGGCGTTCCCTTCTGCATGACCGGCTGCCCCCTGGGCAACCTGATTCCAGACTGGAACGATTACGCCTACCGCGGCCAATGGCAGCAAGCCATCAAGGCCCTGCACGCCACCAACAACTTCCCGGAATTCACCGGCCGTGTCTGCCCGGCACCGTGCGAAAACTCCTGCGTGCTCGGCATCAACGAGCCACCGGTTACCATCAAACTGCACGAGTGCACCATCATCGACCACGCCTTTGAACAGGGCTGGATGGAACCACAGCCGCCACCGGTCCGCACCGACAAAAAGGTTGCCGTGATCGGCTCCGGCCCCGCTGGTCTGGCCGCCGCGGCACAGCTGAACAAGGCCGGTCACAACGTCACGATCTTCGAAAAGAGCGACCGTGCCGGCGGCCTGCTGATGTACGGCATTCCGCACTACAAACTGCGCAAGGAAAAGGTGCAACGTCGGGTCGACCTGCTGGCCGCCGAAGGCATCACCTTTGTCTACAGCACCGAAGTCGGCAAGGACATCACTGCCGATGAGCTGAAAAAACAATTCGATGCCATCGTCCTAGCCACTGGCGCCGAGCACCCCCGCGATCTGCCAGTAGACGGTCGCAACTGCGACGGCGTGCATTTCGCCATGGAATTCCTGCCACAGCAGAACCGCAGCAACTGGGGCGATCACGATATTGCGGCGCTGCACTCCGAGCACAAATCCATCAGCGCCAAGGGTAAAAACGTTATCGTCATCGGCGGTGGTGACACCGGTTCCGACTGCATTGGCACCAGCCTGCGTCAGGGCGCCACATCGGTCACCAATTTCGAATTGCTGCCCAAGCCACCCGAAGACCGCGCCGAAGGCAATCCCTGGCCGCAATGGGCGCGCATCTATAGAAAGAGCAGCTCCGTCGAAGAGATGGAACACTCCGGTAGCGAGGTGCAGTACAGCATCATGACCACCCGTTTCATCGTCGAAGACGGCCTGCTGAAGGGCCTGGAAACCGTCAACGTCGACTGGTCGAACGGCCGTCCGGAGAAGATCGACGGCACTGAAAAGACCTGGGACTGCGACCTGGTCCTACTGGCCATGGGCTTTTTGGGTCCACGCCAAGGCTTGGTGGAGCAGTTCGGCCTGGAGACCGACCAACGCTCCAACATCCAGACCGAGACCTCAACCCGGATGACCTCCGTCGACGGCGTCTTTGCCGCCGGTGACTGCCGCCGCGGCCAGAGCCTGGTGGTGTGGGGCATCGCCGAGGGCCGCGAAGTGGCCCGCTGCGTCGATACCTACCTGCGTAAGAGCAACAGCCTGCTACCGGAAGTCCGCCTGGAACGCTTCGCGTACTAAGGGCCCGTCAAAAAATAAACATTACATTT
>CAYONM010000010.1:0-38750 GCA_964405325.1 uncultured candidatus Brocadiaceae bacterium
CGGGAAGTGGTCCTGCTGGTAAGGAGGCCTCCTCTTGGAGCAATGAGCGCCTGCCAACCTCAGAGCTTTGAGCGGCCCTGCAGCCCGCCCTGAGCCCTGGCTTGTAGCCCGGATGCCCATGCCATCATGCAACCAATGAGTCGACACAAGAAGCAGCGTTTCGCCCAATCCAAGAAGTCCCGTGGTCGCGGTGAGGGCGAGCATGCCCGCAAGCAGCGTCCACTGGGCGCGGGACGGCCGACCCACCGCAAAACCTGGCCGGGCTTGTACCGCGAGAAGGTACTACGTGTGATGGCTGATGCTGGCACCTCGCTGAGCGCCAGCCAGTTGGTGGGCCTGCTGAATCTGCCGGGTGAAGCCGGGCGCGAAGCGGCGATCATGCTGCGCGAGCTGGGTGGAACGGGGCAGGTGATCGAAACCCGGCCGGGCCGCTTTGCGGTGGCCGGTGCCGATGGCGAGCATCAGGTGACGGTTGGCCTGGATCCGGCTGACAAGCCGCAGGTCACCTTCACCGATGGCACCACCGCGCCGCTGCACCCGCGGCATCGCCTGGGCACCCAACCCGGCGATGTCGCCATCGGCATGCGTGACGATGCCGGCCAGGTGCTGTTGGTGCGCGTGTTGCGGCGTGGCGGTCAGTTGCTGTTGGGCACCCTGCGCTTTGCCCGTGGCAACGCCATGTTGGTGCCGGACAATCGGCGGGAGGATGCCTTGCCGGTCATTGCTGGCGATACCCAGCTGTTGGCCCGGTACAACGCTGGCGATCGCATGATCGGCCGCGTGCTGCAGGATACCTACGGCCAGCCCGGTGTGGAATTGCTACGTGCCCTGGGCGACGACGCGCCCGAACAGACCGATTTCGATCAAATTTGCCTGCAGCACGGCTTGCCGGGTGCGTTATCACCGCCGGTGCTGGAGGAGGTGGCGGCACTCCAGCCCGATTGGGCGTTGGGCCAGCGGCGCGACTGCCGCGATGACCTGGTGTTCACCATCGACCCGGAAACCGCCAAGGATTTTGACGACGCCATCAGCGTGCAGCATCGGCCCGGTGGCGGTTGGCGCTTGGCGGTGCACATCGCCGATGTCTCGCACTTTGTGCGCTATCAGAGCGCCATTGATGAGGAAGCGGTCCTGCGCGGCACCAGCGTGTATTTGATCAACCGGGTCATTCCCATGCTGCCGGAGCAGCTGTCCAACGGTTGGTGTTCGCTGGTCCCGCACGAGCCGCGCTATGCCCTGTCGGTGTTCATCGAGTTGACCGAGTCCCTGGACATCCAATCGGTCACGCCGGCGGAAACCCTGATCCAGAGCCGCTGCCGGCTGACCTACGAACAGGCCCAAGCGGTGATTGATGAGCAGGAACCGGACGCCGTGCCGCCGGAGGTGTGCGAGGGGGTCCGTGCCGCACATCGGCTGTCCCAGGGGCTCCGGCACCAGCGCATCCGCCGTGGGGCCTTGAATCTGTTCTCGGTGGAGCAGCGCTTTGCCCTGGACGTGGAAGGCCAGCCGGTGGAGGTCAGCGCCGAGGGCCACGACCAGTCGCACCAGCTGATTGAGGAGCTGATGCTCCTGGCCAACCGTTGCGTGGCCGCCTGGTTGGACGATCACCGCAGTCCCTGTGTCTACCGTGTGCATGGTGAGCCGTCCGAAGACCGACTGGTGCAGTTCGTCGCCATGTGCCGCGCCTACGGTCTGGAATGTCCGGACGATCTGCGCGACCGCTTCGTGCTGCAGCAGGTCCTGGATCGCATTGGTGAGGAACCGCACGCCTCGCGCCTGGTGTTGAACTATCTCTGCCTGCGCTGTTTCCAGAAAGCGGTGTATCAGGTCACCAACATCGGCCACTACGCCCTGGCCTTCCGCCATTACGCGCATTTCACCAGCCCCATCCGGCGCTATCCGGATCTCTTGGTGCATCGTCTGGTCAAACGCGTCCTCGGTCTGCCGGCCTATCAGCAGGTGGATCACGATCCGGTGCATCTGGATGCGTTGGCGCGCTCCAGCTCCTTTCTGGAGCAACGCGCCGAATACGCCGAGCGCGCTATCCGCGCCATCAAGGCAGCGCGTTATCTGAGCACCCGCATTGGCGATGTCTTCTCTGCGGTCGTCACCATGGCCGGGCCGCACGGCTTGTACGTGCAATTGCTGGAGACCGGTCTGGACGGCTTTGTCCCGGTGCGCGAACTGGGCACGGATTTCTTCGAATACGACCAGCAGGGCATGGCCCTGGTCGGCCGCACCACTGGCGAGCGCTACGGCATCGGCCGGCTATGCGATGTGCAGGTGGCGGCCGTGGATATTCCGCGCGGACAGGCGGAATTGCATCTGGCCAAGCGGGGGCCGGGGGGAATCTAAAGCGACTGGTCACGTGCTGGCAGTGAGTGGCCGGAACCAGGTTTGACACCCGAACGCCGCCGCTGTCAACGGCAGCCGGCCCTGATGGGATGAATTACTGCCGGCACAGTTTTCGTAACGTCTCGCCATACCGCGCCGAGCGCTTCGCGCCCAGCTGCGGCACCGCGCTCAGATCGCTGGCGCCGTAGCGCTTCAGGTACTCCAAGGCGCGCGCCGGTAGCACCACCTGCAGCGGTGTTTGCCGCCGTTTGGATTCTTGCAGACGCCAATCCTTCAGACGCTTGCTGCGGACCTCTTCGGCTTCGTCCACCTCGCGTTGCCGGGGTGGCTCCGGCACCGCGGGTGGCTCCTGGTCGGCCTGTTTGACCACCTCGATCAGTTCGTTGCCCAGTTCGCGCAGAAACCAACCCTTCAGCCGCAGGCGTTTCAATTGCCCAAAATTGCGTGGTGCCTGTTTGGCCAAGGCCAGCAGCAACTCGTTGTTGATGATCCGGCCGGGCGGTTGATCCAGGCGTTTGGCCTGCTGGTCGCGCCAAGTGTACAAGCCGACCAAAACGGGGCGGCAACGGGGCGGCAAGCGCCAGACCCCTTTCAGCCGCCAGATGCCGGCTGGGTCGAAGGTGGTGCAGCGGGCCTCGGCTTCCTCCACCGCGGCACAAGCGATGGCGAATTCCTCGGCCAGGTCGGCGTCGGTGATCTGCTGCTGCAAATGCTGGCAGACCGTTGGAAGGTACTGCACGTCCTGGATCGCGTAGTCCAGGGCTTCCTCGTCGATGGGTCGTTTACCCCAGTTGTACTGGCTGTGTCCCTTGGGCAGCGTCACCTGGCAGATGGCTTCTACCACGGCGCCATAGCCAGTGCGCTGCCAGCCCAGCAGGCTGGAAGCCTGCTGACTGTCGACGATGCCGCGCAGACGCAGGTCGTAATCACGCCGCAGGCAGATGACATCGTACTCCCCCCCATGCAGGTACAGCGGCTGCTCGGGATTCGCCAAGGCCGGGGCCAATGGTGCCAGACTGGCCGGCTCCGACGGCAGCTGCAGGGAATCGATCAGGTAGCAGGCATCCGGGAGGAGCAGTTGCAGTAGGCAGACGCGCTCACGGTAGACATGGGCAGAGTTGGATTCGGTGTCGAGGGCGATCCAGTCGGCGTGACGGGCGCGTTCGCCCAGTTCGGCCAGGGCGGCGCTATCGCGCACCCAAATGGGCATGTGGTCAGGCATGACGCCTCCATTAGAGATCGGATTCGGGTCAGGTTCACGGCTATGCAGGCAGGCGCGCCCAAGCGCGAGACCGTCCGAGCGAGCGACGGTTTTTCGGCAAGAATGCGCGAAGCGCGCCGAAAAAAGCCCGCCCAGCGGGCCAGTCGCGACGGAGGCGCAAGGGGGTATGCGATGGATGTTGCGAGGGGGCGGCGCCGCCTCTGAAGAAAGGCTCAAGCATCGGCACAGTCCATGAATGAGACAGCCTTTGTCGAGTTCCAGGCCGGCTGCTGAATCCTGCCACAGACCTGTGGTCGATGCCCACCATTCCGGCTGGTGTTAGGTGCTGGTTGCGAGGCTAAGTCCTTGCAGGCACAGGCTTGGCGCCGCTGGCACAGGCTGTGCGTGCAGACTGCCCGGAAGGAGGCCCTTCATGCTGATCGACGAGCGCATGCGCAACCTGGCCAAGCTGCTGGATGTTTCCGAGCTGCGGGCTGCGGTACACGCAGGGAATATCGCCAATCAGAACACGCCCGGCTACAAGGCGCGGGCGGTGGCCTTCGAGGATGCCTTCCGCCAGGAGCTGGACCGGCGCGGCGGCGACGCCGCACGGCAGTTGCAGCCGACCGTCTATCAACCGGAGAACACGGCGGTCGACAATGATGGTAACGACGTGTCCATGGTGCATGAAGTCTCTCAGTCGACGCAAAACAACATGCTCTATGCCAGTTACGTGGCGATGATGCGTGGCAAATTCCGTGTCCTGACCACGGCGATCAGCGGAGGTGCCTGATGGGTTTGCATCGTTTATTTCGGGCCATGGATGCGAGTGCCTCTGCCTTGGGGGCTGAACAGCTGCGGATGACCGCGTCGGCCGAAAACATGGCGCATGCCGGTTCCACCGCCAAGCTGGCAGATGGCAAACCGTATCAGCGGCAACGGGTGCATTTCCAAGCGGAACTGGATCGCCAGGGTCGACAGACCGGTCGGGTGGAAGCCGAATTGGTGGCTTCGCCGCGGTATCGGCATTATCATGATCCAAATCATCCCGATGCCGATCCGGAGACCGGCATGGTGGTGGTCCCGGATATCGATCCGGTTCTGGAGTTCACCGACATGCTGACCGCCAGTCGCAGTTACGAAGCCAACGTCAACATGGTTCGCGGTCTGATGAAAATGCACGAGCAGGCCCTGCGCCTGGCAGAAGGATAAGCATCATGGGTACCCCCCTCGATCCCATGCGTGGCCTGGTCGGCGCCCAGGGCGCGCAGCCGACCACAGCAGGGAAGAAGGCCGCGCAGAATCGCGACGCTGCCGGCGCCGATTTCAAAGACGTCCTGGCGCAGTTCGTCAAGCAGGCCGATCAGGCTCAGCACCAGTTCGACGACGCCATCGAAGCGGTGGAGCGTGGTGAAACCGACAGCATGCACCAAGTGATGCTGGCCCAGAACCAGGCGCAATTGTCGCTGCGATTGGCCGCTGAAGTCCGCAACAAACTGGTTGAGGCCTATCGCGATGTGATGCGGACCCAGTTCTGAAGACAGGTTGAGGAACTGGCTGTGAATTTCTCAAATGACGTTGCTTGAAACCGCTCTTCAAGATGTCGACGACAAACACCATGACCACCTGAACGGTTGATTCGACCGCCACTCCAATCGGAAAAAGAACCTTCCATGCAACAATTCTGGCAACAACTGGTCGCACTCTGGCAGCGCTTGGAAACCGCGCAGCGCGCCACCATTGTCTTGGTTGGCCTGGGTTTCGTTGTGCTTGCCGCGGTGTTGGTGTATGGCGCCACCCAACCGGACATGCGGACCTTGGTGCGCGATTTGGAGCGTGCCGAGGTGGCGGATATTGTTGTCTATCTGGAGGAGGAGGGCGTTCCCTACGAGGTGGTCGATCACGGCACCGCCATCCTGGTGCCGGCCAGCAACCAGTATGTTTTGCGCAAGACACTGGCTGAACAGGACCTCCTGGGCGATAGTTCCACCGGTTTCGAATTGTTGAGCGAAGCCAGCTTCGCCGATTCCACTTTCCGTGAGCAGAAAAACTACGACCGCGCGGTGGCGGGCGAATTGGAACGCAGTTTCCGCACGATTTCCGGGGTCAAGGAGGCGCGGGTGATTATCGTTCGGCCGCAGCCCAGTCCCTTCATCGGTGATAAGGATCAACAGGCCTCGGCATCGGTATTTTTGGGCATGCATGATGGCCAGCGCCTGAAGCAGGAACAGGTGCGTGGCGTCGTTCGTCTGGCTGCCGGTGCCGTGGAGGGCCTGCGTCCCGATGCGGTGGAGGTGGTGGACAATCACGGACCCCTGACCCGGCACGACGAGGACGAAGGCGCGCTGGCCGCTAGCACCAATCTAGCGACGGAAACCGAACGCGAGCGGCACCTGACCCGCAAGGCGCAGCAATTGTTGGACCGGGTGCTCGGTCCGGGTCGCAGCATGGTATCCATTGCCGTGGATCTGGATTTTACCGAACGCACGGAAGCCAGCTCCAATCCCACCGGCAATGTCGTGCTGCGCGAACAGACCATCACCAGTGATGAATCGACCCCCATTCCCATGACCGGTGGCCTGGCTGGCACCGCATCCAATGTCGAATCCCCCGGCGCTGCCGCGACAGCCAGTGAAAATCAGACCAAGACCATGGAAGATGCCACCCGTGACTACGTCGTAGGTGAACGGCGCATCAATACGGTGGATGAGGTCGGGCGCATCACCGGCATGACCGTCAGCATCTTGCTGGACTACAAACAGGTCGAGAAACCCAAGGTGGATGCCGATGGTAATCCGGTTGTCAATGAGGCTGGCGATCCGGTGATGACCACGGTGTGGAAGGAGCATGGCGCCGATGAGCGGGCGGAATTCGAAGAACTGGTGCTGAAGGCGATCGGTTTCGATGCCGCCAAGCATCTGCAACTGGGCCTGAATCCGCAGACGGTGGAGGTGGTGGAGAAACGATTCACGGTCGCCACCCACAGCATGCGCATGTACCAGGAACAGCAGCCGGAAGTCATGCAGGCGGGCATGCTGCCGCTGACGCCGGAAGCGATCGGCAAATATGTGCGCTATGCCCTGGCCGGTATTGTCGCCTTGGGCCTGGTGCTGGTGGCGCGCGGCCAGCTGAAGCGTAGCCACTCGGCCTGGGAGGCCGAGCAGGAGCGCAAACGCACACTGGATGAGGAGCGGCGCAAGCAGGTGGCTGAGGCCGAACATTCCGACGAAGCGCTCTCGCAGCGGCGGATGACAGCCAAGGAGGCGATTCGCGAGCAGATCATGCAGAATCCACAGACCGCCAGTCAAGTCCTGCGACGGTGGATGTACGAATGAATACACCGCGCGCAGATATCTGGTGCTGTTTGGTGGCAGCAACGGCCATCATTGCTGAAATGCCGATGTTGGATGACAGTAATGATGTCGTTCTTATAGACGGTTGACTGAAGACGGAAGACGGCACGCCGCAGGCGGCCCGGGGGGGGCACCATGGCCAAGGATCGGGATGGTGAGGAAAAGCCAGACAACATGAGCGCCGGACGGCGAAGAGCCGCGGCGTTCTTGTTGTCCTTGGACAGTGATGCTTCGGCCCAGCTGTTGGGCGTCATGTCCGAGCGCGAAATCCACATGCTCACCGAGGAGATGAGTCGGGTTGGCGAACTCAGCTACGATGAGATCGACAAGGTCTGGGATGAATTCTCGCAGGAGGCCGGAGCCGAGGTGCTGTCGGCTGAACCCATGTTGCAGGCCATCCTCGAGCGGGCTCTCGGCGTGGAACGGGCACGAGAAATGCTGGAACGCATCCGTCGGCAATCGCGCGACATGGAGCCCTTCCGCGCCCTACGCAATTTGGACGCACGCCAGATCGATACCGTGCTCAGGGGTGAACATCCGCAGGTGCTGGCAATCGTGCTCAGTTATCTCGATCCGATGATCAGCTATGACATCCTGCGCAATCTCTCCGACAAGGAGCGCTATGAAGTCATCCGGCGTATCAGCACCACCGCAGAGATGCCGCGGGAGCTGGTTCGCCAGATCGATGAGATCCTGGAAGTACGCGCCTATTCCCTGGCCAGTCAGGGTTCGGGCGAGATTGGCGAAAATCGCTTCAAGACCGTGGCGCAGATGCTCAATATCGCCGATCCGTCCATCAGCAAGAATATCATGGACAAGCTGGCCAAGGACCTGCCCGAGGAGGCCGAACAGATCCAGGGACTGATGTTCGTGTTCGAGGATCTGGTCAAGATCGGCGCTCGCGAGATGCAGAAGGTTCTGGGCGAAATGGACAAGGCCGATCTCGCCCTGGCCTTGAAGGCGGCGCCGCAGGATGTGGTCGACCATATCCTGAACAACCTGTCGTCGCGCGCTCGTGACAACATCAACGACGAGATAGAAATGATGGGGCCCAAGCCTCTGTCCGAGGTGGAGGATGCCCAGAAACGGATCCTCGAGTCCATTCGCGCCATGGAGGAGAAGGGTGAGATCTCCATCCAACGCGGTGCCGAGGAGAGGATGGTGTGATCATGGTGGTGAGTTGCGACGACAATCATATTGACGTAAGTGTGGTGCGCTGATGGCCATCATACGCTCACGTGGATTTGCTCGCGATAGTGTGGTCGGTATTGCCAATCCGGGTGTCGAACAGGCCTTGCGTAGCTGGGAAGACAAAGTCCTGGCGGCGCGGGAGGAAGGGTATGCCGCCGGCATGCGCGATGCTGAGGCCATGCTGGTCGATGCCGAGCAGAAGCGGGAGCAGGCGCAGCAGATG
Organism: uncultured candidatus Brocadiaceae bacterium; assembly: GCA_964405325.1. Taxonomy (GTDB): domain Bacteria; phylum Planctomycetota; class UBA11346; order UBA11346; family UBA11346; genus CAYONM01. Next base: position 8,324 of record CAYONM010000010.1, read on the forward strand.
CAAGAACAGGTGGCTGCTGCGATCCAGCAGGGTATCCAGCAGGGCCTGGCGGCACTGGCGCAGGAACAGGGTCGAGCGTTGGCAGCGCTGCAAGCGCTCGTCGCACGCGACGAGGAGCTGCGCCGTGCCAGTCTGGAGGAATCAGAACATGCCTGTGTCGCATTGGCCTGTGCTCTGGCCGGTCGGATTCTGCACCATGCGGTTTCGCACGATCCCACCTGGATGAACGATCTGCTGGCTGATGCCCTGCATCTGGTGCCAGAGCGGCGTCAAGTCACCCTGCGCATGCATCCCGAAGACGCCAAGTTGGCGCGCGAGCATCTGGATGAGTTGGAACAACGGGCTGGCTTGCTGGCGCATATCGTCCTGGAAGCCGATGGCCGTATGCAGCGTGGTGATGCCCAGCTGGAAAGCGCCGGCACCAACATTGACGCCTCGATTGGCGGGTCCTGGACGCGCCTGCGCCAGCATCTGCTGGAACGCGCTCCGGACGCGACCCACCAGATTGATGTCCATACTGATGCCGAACAGGCTGGGGCCGCCTGTGACCGCGCCCAGGCGGAATCGCAGGAATCAGATCCGGGCGCCCAGGCGGACAGGGAGGCCAGTAGAACGGAGGAATCAGACACAGACGAATCTGAACCGGAGTCGGACGATGTCTAGCCTTGAGCAGTACGCCCAGGCCTTGGCCGATGCGCCGGTTTTGGAGTTGCGCGGCACCGTGCGCCGGGTGGTGGGTTTGTCGGTGATCGCCAGCGGTCCAGCGGTGCCGGTGGGCGATCTCTGTCGCATCGTCGGCCCAGCCTGCGACGCGCGGGCGCTGGTGACCGGTTTTCGCGAAGGCGAGTGTCTCCTGCAGCCCTTGTCGCACGTGCACGGTATTCGCGCCGGTGATGCGGTGGTCGCAGATGGCCACGGTTTGGAGGTACCTGTGGGCCCGGCATTGATCGGTCGGGTCATCGATTCCCTGGGCCAGCCGCTGGACGGCAAAGGGCCGATCCTTGGTCAGTCCCGTCGCGATATCGATGCGCAACCGCCACCCGCCTACGGCCGGCCGCCCATACGCGAGGTGCTGGAAACCGGCATCAAGGCAGTAGACAGCCTGTTCACCCTGGGTAAAGGGCAGCGCTTGGGGATTTTTGCCGGTTCGGGTGTCGGTAAATCGACCCTGCTGGGCGAGATGGCGAAATATGCCAAAGCGGATGTCAATGTCATCGGCCTGGTGGGGGAACGTGGCCGCGAGGTTGGGGAGTTCATCGATGAAATCCTCGGCGCCGAGGGTATGGCGCGCAGCGTGGTGGTGATCGCCACCTCCGACCGGCCGGCGGTGGAGCGTATGGCCGCGGCCTCGGCGGCGCACACCATCGCCGAGTTTTTCCGTGACGGTGGTCTGGATGTGCTGCTGATGATGGATAGTCTGACCCGCTTTTGCCAGGCTGCGCGCGACGTCGGCCTGGCCTCGGGCGAGCCGCCCAGCATGCGTGGGTATCCGCCTAGCGCCTTCAGTCTGTTGCCGCGCCTACTCGAACGCTCGGGAATCAGTGCCAGCGGCAGTATCACCGGACTCTATACCGTTCTGATCGAGGGCGACGACGAAAACGACCCCATTGCTGACAACGCTCGTGCGATATTGGATGGGCATCTCTTTCTGAGCCGCGAACTGGCGGGCCGTGCGATCTATCCCAGCATCGACCCGCGTCTGTCGGTCAGCCGCTTGGTGGATGTGCTCGCCACCGAAACCGATTATCGCTTGGCCTTGCAGGTGCGTGAATTATGGAGCGAATACGAACGGGTTCGCGATCTGGTGGAGGTGGGGGCCTACGCCCACGGCGCCGATCCACGGGTGGATCGTGCCATTGCGGTGCAGAGTCAGCTGGTGGATTTCATCCGTCAGGGCCTGGGTGAGCGCTATAGCCGTGCAGCCAGTCTCGATCTGTTGCGGCAGATCCTGTCTGAGGAGGCCGCCTGATGGCACGCTTCCAAGCCCTGCAGCGTTTATACGAGCAACGCTACGACGAGGCCAAGCAGGCCCTTGGACGTTGTCTGAGCGCGATCCGTGCGGTGCAGGACCGCATTGAGACGCTCCGTCGTGAACGGCAGCAACGGGCACAAGGGGTGGATCTGGTCTGGCATACCCAGTTCGAGGCCTATTGGCAATTCAGTCAGCAACAGGAGCACGAAGCGCAGGTAGCGGTGACCCACTTGCAGGATCAACGTCAGGAAATGCAACACGGCTTGCTGGAGGCGCGGCGACAGCTCAAGAGCGTGGAATTGTTGCAGGAGCGCGAACGGCGGGAGTTGGCACGCCGTGAGCGTCGTCGGGCTGAAGTGGAACTGATCGAACTGATCAGCCGCCGCTCAGGGGAGCAGGCATCGTGAACGGCTTTCTCCGAACCTTGGTCTTCGGCTTGGCCCTGCTGTTTATGCTGATGGCCGGTGTTGTTGTGACCCTGGCCATGGCGGGCGAAGGCGACGTGCGCGGTTATCTGCGGCGCTTGGTGCTGTCGGAAGAGGAGCAGGGCATGCTGCAGGCGGAGGCGGACCGAGCACCGCGGCCGCCGCTCATTCGCACCCTGCCGGCACAGGACAAGGACGAGATTTTGCAGGAGCTGGCCGACAAGGTCAGCGCCAATCGGGTTCGCGAGCTGATCGCCGAGTTGCGTCAGAAGGAGCAACGTCTGCGGGAGCAGACCAATTATATCAATCAACGGGAAGCTGAATTGCGCATCGCAGAAGCCGATCTGCTGCGTATGCAGCAAGATTTGCAGCGCGAACGCGAGCGGGTCCAGCGTCTGGTGCAGGACTGGGAGAAACGTTACGCAGAATTCGCCGAGCTGCGCACCAATACGCTTAACCAGATCAATGTCATGGATGCGGTCCGCCGGGAACGACTGACCGACCAGGCCAAGTTGTTCGAAGCCATGGGCAAAGCCGCCTGGCAGAGTCTGCGGCGTTTCTCCGCCGCCGAAATTGCGCAGTACCTGGCTTTGATGGAAACCAAGAAAGCGGCCGACATCATGAAGGAAGCCAATAAGGATGTCGAATTACCAGACCTGCCTTACAATATCCATCAAGAATGGCTGAAGTTGGATCTGGACGGCATGAGCGGCGATCATCTCGGTCACCTGGCCGAGCTATACGGTTTTATGCAGCCGGATGACGTCGCCCAGCGCCTGCTGGAAGTGGGTGATGCCGACCAGGCAGCGACCATCATCCGCAACATGCAGGAGGACGGGAAAACCAAACAAGCTGCCAAATTACTGCAGGCGCTGCAGCGTCTTGGTGACGATTTCGAGCGGCGTGTACAACGGCGTTTGGCCGAGAGCGACGGGGGTGCCTCGTGATCACTCTGACCCGGCTCAATGGCGAGGAGATCATGCTCAACCCCTTTCAGGTGGAGAGTATCGATCAGGTACCCGATACCCAGATCGCCATGGCCAATGGCCGAAAAATATTCGTCACGGAAACACCGAAGGAGGTACGTGAACGTTTCCGGCTGTTCCTGCGTTCGGTTCGGGACGGACCGGAGGAGGTGAGCTAGATGGATATTGCGACCCTCGTCGGATTGGTGCTGGTGGTCGGCCTGCTGTTGTCGGGTATTGGTCCGGCCAACATCGTTTTTTTTGTCGATATCGGCAGCCTGCTGATCGTGGTCGGTGGGACCAGTGCCTTTTTGCTGATCTGTTACCCGTTACCGTCGGCGTTGTCCCTGTTTGCCATTCTCAAGAACACGGTGTTCTACTCGTCGGTGAATCTCAACCAGGAGATCGATCGCATGGTGGAATTCGCCACCATCGCCCGTCGGGACGGCCTGCTGGCCTTGGAGGAGAAGCTCAACAACGTCAATGATCCATTTTTATTGCGAGGTATACAGATGATCATTGATGGCGTCGCGCCCGAGAGCGTGCGTGCGATCATGTCCATCGAACTGGATCAGATTGCAGCCCGGCACAGCTACGGTAAAGGCGTGATCGATAACCTCGGTTCGGCGGCCCCGGCGTTCGGTATGATCGGTACCTTGATCGGTCTGGTGCTGATGCTGCAGAATTTGGATGATCCCAGCGCCTTGGGTCCCGGTATGGCTGTGGCACTGATCACTACTTTCTATGGCGCGGTCCTCGCCAATGCGTTCTTGATCCCCTTTGGTGGCAAACTCGATGCCCGCAACAAGGATGAAATAAAGGCCCGGCAATTGATGGTAGAAGGGGTGTTGGCGATCCAGGCGGGTGAAAATCCCAATGTGATCAAGGAACGCCTGATGGGTTTCCTGCCGCCCAAGGATCGTCCGGTGGAGGAACGATAATGGCTGAAAAAGGCGGGCCTCCTCCCACACCCAAGTGGATCGTCACCTTCACCGACCTGATGTCGCTGTTGTTGACCTTCTTTATCCTCTTGTTGACCTTTTCAACACCACGAAAGGAGAAGCTGTACGAGCTGCGTGGATCGATCAAAGGCACCTTCGGTATCTTCGCCGATGCCAAGGATGATCGCGACACCTTCATCTCCCCTTCCGAGCGACGTATTGGCCGTGACCAGCGTAATCCCTTTGCGCCAGCACAACCGCCACGTTTTCGTCCTCTAGAAGTGCACGAGCCCAACGCCGTGTTGATGAAATTGAAGGACCAGAGTGGCGATGAATTGCTGGTGGACGCCATCGACGAGGGTTACCGCATCCGCATCAAGGACACCATTGTCTACGACTCGGCTGCGGAGTTGATGCATTCCAGCGGTTACGACCACCTGGACAAGATCGCCAAAGCGATCGAATTCATGCCCTACCATCTGGTGGTAGTAGGGTTTGTCGGCGGTGCCGAGGAACGCCTGGTGCGCGAACGCGGTATGAATCCCATGGATCTGGCGATCCGCCGCGCGGTGCACTTGGCCGAACGCCTGATGCAGCGTCACCGTGTGCCCGGTGAGATCATTGGTGTTGCCGGCTATGGTCCGCCATCGGGCGATCAGGGTCCCGGTCGCGCCGAATTCCTACTGATCGACCGCGAACGTTTCCGACGAGGAAATTGAAGGAAAGGCGAAAGGCGCAGCGATGCCTGAAGAAGAAGAGGATTCCGTCGGCGAAGTACCTGCCTACATGGTGAGCTTCGGCGATATGATTACCCTCCTGTTGACCTTTTTCATTCTGCTGGTCGCCCTGGCCGATACCCAGACCGCCGGTCTGGTGGGAGCAGGCCGTGGACCGCTGGTCCGTCACGTCAATGCCAAGGGGGAGCCAGGTATTTTCAAGGGGCATCTGATCGAACGGCGCATGCAGTATAAACGCGACAGCTGGTGGATTCCCGATCAGGAAGGTGACCCCGACCAACTGGAGGTGGTGCGTGAAAAATTGCAGCGGGAATTGGTGACCAAGTTCAAGCCCGATGAAGCGTCGATCCGTTATGAAAAGGACCGTCTGGTGATGCGGCTGCCGGCAAAAATTGAATTCGATGCCCAGGGTCGACCGATGGTCTCTGATGCCATGCGTGAAGTGTTGCGCAGCATCGCCCAGATCGCCTATCGGCGCCCGAATCGCTATATCCGTATCAATGGCGAGGTCGCTCCCGGCGGTAGCCGACGAGACGAATGGTTGGCGAGTGCGCATTTGTGTGAATTGGTATATCTGAATCTGGTGTGGAACGGCATGACCGCCAAGCGGATCAGTCTCTGGGGATGGGGTGCGTCGCGCCGGATCGCCGCCGCCGCCGCCATCGATCGCGGTGTCACGATCGAAGTTCTGGATGTGCCCGTAGAGACCGGGCCGGAATCATTCTGAAGGTAAGGAGGGCAACATGGCCGAAGAAGATAACGATGCTGTCGCTGAGGGCACGGAGCCAGCTGCGGCCAAAGGGAAACAAACGGGTGGTGGCGGCATGGCTGGCCCCATTGCGGCCTTGGCGCTGACCCTGGTGATCGGTGTCGGCCTGGGCATGCTGATTCTACGGCTGCTCAGCCCACCCAGCGAGGAAGCCGAAGCGCAACAGGAAGAGCAACAGCACGTACAGGCCGAAGACGAGCTCGATCTCATCAGTACGACCGAAATCCTGTTTGCTGATGTCATCGCCAACCTCAAAGGTGAGGTGGGTCGCTATGTCAAAGTCACCGTCGGTGTCTGGTTCGACAAGAACGATCCCGATTTTCCGAAGATCATGGACGAGCGGGTGCGCCGCATCTTGCAGGAACAGATGATCGAGGAATTACGCTCATACGATCAGAAGCAGCTGGCCGATGAGTTCGTACTGGAGCAGATCCGCAAAGGCTTCTCCGATCGCATGGATCGGGAATTGCGTCGTATCCTGCATACGGGTTCTGAAAAGACCTATGTCCGAAAAATCGTCATGTCCGACCTGATCCTACAGTAGAGCGTACCCATGGCCGACGACATTCTCAGTGCAGACGAACTCGAGGCCCTCCTCGCTACGGTGGAAGACGAGGGCCAGGGGAAGCGCTATCGCGAGAAGCGGGTCCAGGAATATGACTTTGTCCGGCCGAATAAACTTTCCGGGGATCAGGTCCGCAGTCTGCAGCACATGCACGAGACCATCGCTCAGAATCTGACCATGGCCTTGTCGCCGTATCTTCGGGTCAATCTGGAAGTCAACCTGATCAGCCTCGGGCAATTGACCTTCGAGGTGTTTCGGAATTCCCTTTCCAACCCGACCGTGATCAACGTGTTGAACATGGCGCCTCTGGAGGAGCGCTCGTTGGTCACCATCGATATGAAACTCGCGTTCAGTCTGATTGATCGCATGCTTGGCGGTGCCGGTAAAAGCCTGGAAAGTATGCGGCCGCTGACCCTGATCGAGCAAAGCCTATTGGACAACGTGGTGCAGCGTTTCCTCGATCGGCTGCGCGAAGGCTGGGAGCAGTTGGCGCGTTTCACCGCCGAGGTCGAATCGCGGGAAATGGATCCGCAATTCATCCAGGTGATTCCTTCTTCGGAAATGGTGATGGTGGTCACCTTCAGTGTTCAGGCACCTGGCGAATTGGAGGCGGGCGAGATCTGTTTTTGCGTCCCCTTCATCAGCCTGGATCCGATTCTCGGCCGTTTGGGTGATAGCTTCCAATTCGCCAGCGCCCAGCGGGTCCAGACCGAACCACAGCGGCAGCACCTGCATCACGTAGTCGAGGAGACAACGCTTCCCCTGGTGGTGCAGCTGGGTACCAGCACATTGACGATTGGTGAGGTGTTGGAATTGCAGGAGGGTGATGTACTGGTCTTGGATCAACGGCACGACGAGGCCTTGCAGGGTAAGGTGCTTGATCGCCGCAAGTTGACCGGTCGACCGGGTCGGGTCGGCAAGAAATTGGGTTTGCTGGTGGAGGGGGTCCTCCCCAGCGGACCGCCTTTCATGGATATGGAAAAGAGGAGCTAGGACATGGCCGACGACGACGAGAACAACAGCGAAACCGGCTCAGAAGAGGTTCAGGCCGCCGATTTTCCCGATCTGGCCGGCAGCGGCGATACCGAGGACAGCACCCCCAACCTGGACATGGTCCGCGATATCAAGGTGGTTCTCACCGTAGAACTGGGCCGCACTGACATGTTGATCCAGGAAATACTTGAGCTGACACCCGGCAAGGTGATCGAGTTGGAGAAACTTGCTGGTGAACCTTTGGATATCCTGGTGAATGATAAATTACTCGCTCGCGGCGAGGTGGTGGTGGTCGACGAAAATTTTGGCGTCCGCATCACCAGCATCATGGACCCGCGCAGTCGTGTCCAGGTGATGGGACCGGGCAACGAGAATCCACCGCCGATGGTGTCGTGAGCTCTCGGATCGTTCCGGGCGCCTATTCCTCCGTGTCCAGCCCGTGCACGGTCTTCTCCCAGTAATGCGGTCGCCGGATCAGCTGCCAGGCGCCTTTCCAGGCGGCTAGGCTCATCAGCAACCAGTAGACCGGCAGGGCCAGCACGGTGCGGATGGAGTCGAAGTGTTGCTGGGGGTGGCGACCACAGAGTACATGCAGGATGGCGAAAAGGAGGTTGGACAACAAGAGGGTGATGCTGGCCAGGCTGAGGGTGATGCTGGCCAGGCTCCACCAGGCATTTTCGCCGACGCCGATGTACAGTATTGGCCAACTCCAGCGGTCGATGGCCCAGGGCCGGGTACTCAGGCATTCCCACAGGCCGTAACCCAGAGTGATATCGTGACCCAAGGCCATGAGATAATAAGCCAGAATCAGCCACAACAGTGGGTTGAGCAGCAACAAAACCGGTGTGCTGGCGACCACGATGCTGAACCAGGCGGTGCCTAGCAGGCCCAGGCGACGCAGCAGCAGCAGTGGCTGTCGGTACCAGACCAGGGCGGTTTGCAGATAACCCTTCAGCCAACGGCTGCGCTGGCGCAGCCAATTACCGATCTGGCTGTTGGCTTCCTCCCAGGTGGTACTGTCCAGCAGGCCGACACGATGACCGGCCAGGGCCAGGCGCAGGCCCAGATCGCAGTCTTCAGTCACGTTGAAGGGATCCCAGCCGCCGCAGGCGCGCAGCGGCAGGGACCGAAAATGATTGCTGGTGCCGCCCAGTGGGATGGGCGCGCGCAAGCGACAGAGGCCGGCCAAGTACCAGCCGAACCAGCCATTATATTCTTGGCTGAAAAGTTGGGTCAGCAGATTTTGCCGTGGATTGCGGAAAGCCAGACGCGCCTGCAGGCACACAACCTGTTCGGATTCCTGGCGAAAGGCGTGCACCGCTTTGCGCAGCTGATCGGGCTCGGGACGGTCCTCGGCGTCGTAGATCACCAGGAATTCGCCGCGTGCCCGGTGTAGGCCGTGGTTGCAGGCGCGTGGTTTGGTGGTGGGCGGTGCAGGTGGCGTGATCAGCACTTCCCAGCCGGCGGGTAGGTTCATGGCGGCCAGGGCCTGTCGGGTTTCGGAATCGTCGGCTTCGAGCAAAAGTTTGACATCCAGCTTGTCGTATGGGTAATCAAGGGCTTGCAGTGCGGCCACGGTCTGGTGGATGATGGCCGCTTCGCGGTAGACCGGTACCAGCACGGTGTAGGTGGGCCAGTCGGTTTCCTCACCAGGCAGACGGTGGACGTGTATGCTGCCGGCACGCAGCACCGCCAGCAGGCGGCCGAGCACTACCAGCAGGTACGCCATGCAGATCGTAGCGGTGATGAGGCTGGCGCTGATCAGATAATCATAGGCGGTCAGGTAGCAAAGTGCCGCCACGGCGCCGCCAAGGAACCATTCGAGGCGGATGCCGCGCAGCAATACACCGAACGCTCCGGCCAGGGCCATGCCGATGAAAACCGGTCGGGCTTGGGCCAGCCAGGTCTGCAGCCAGAGCGGGAGATGGGGATCCGGTTCGGCTGGCAGCTCGACCATCAGGCGATGGCAGACCGCGCCCGTAATCAGGCAGACAAACCAGGCAAGGGGTATCCACAGCGGCCGCAGCACCACTCGGCTGCAACGGCGAGCGTGTTGGCGCTGATAAGCGGTGACCAATGGATCGCGACCCTGTTCGTCGGGTGGCAGTTCGACGATCATGCCGGGGTCCAATCACGGTCGGCCGGGATCTGGATGTCTGCCAGTCGGCCCGGTTGCTGATGGTGTAGCGACACCGACCATAGTACTGGTACTTCATGGACCAGGTCGGCTATGCGCGCTGCCCATTCGACGCAGGCGATGCTGTCGTCCAGCAATTCGAAAAAACCCAGTCCGCACAGGTCGCTCAGACCGTGCAGGCGATAGGCGTCCACGTGCACGATCGGCGGGTTGGCCTGGTAGTGATGCAATAGCGTGAAGGTGGGACTGGCCACCGCTGCGGGATCGCCGCCGCGGGCTTGGACCAGGCCGCGCACCAAGCTGGTCTTGCCGGCCCCCAGCGGACCATCAAGCGCGAGGGTGTCGCCGATATGCAAAACCGCCGCCAACTGGGCACCAAGGGCCTGGGTGGCGGCGGGATCGGGAAGCGAGACGTGATGCACGGGCATGGGCCCATGATGAAGCCCGGTCAGGGGGCGTACAGTCGCACGATGCCGTCAGCTGACGACAGCACCAACAGTTCACCCAATTGACAGGGGGCGAGCATGTCTTGATCGGAGTTGATGGTGAAGGGACGCGGCCCCATGACGGTGGCGGTTTTGCCGTGCACCAGCACCGCATGGCCTTGCCAGGCCATGGGGGCTTCGGTCAGGCGCTGCCGCATCGGGGCGATTTCTTTCCAGCTGCTATCATCCTGCTGCAGGAAGATGCGGTTCTCGTTGGACAGGAAGACACCAGGACCGCCGCGTTTGACCACTGCCGGCAGGCCGCTGGTCTGGAAGCGTCCATCGGAGAAGGTCCAGGCTCCGGTCATGGTATAACCGCCGACGCCGTTTGCGGTGGGCCAGGCGGCCGGCACCACATCGCCAATATCGGTGCTCTCCAGGAGGTTGCCGTTGTCCGGATCGAATTGCAGCAGGGTGCCTTCTGCCAGCACCACCAATAGCCGTTCGTCGCGGATCACCGGATTGCTCATCACCTTCGATTGGCAGGACTGCTCCCAGACCGGCAGGCCAGTAGCGGTTTCCACGGCGCGGATGGTGTTGTCGAGATCGGCGATGATATACAGCCGGCGGTCGACGATCAGATCGGATTCGAAGACCACGACCGCGTAGTTGGTTTGACCAGAAATCCCACCTCGTTCTACCGCGCTGGTTTTCGGGTCGATTTCCAGCACGAAGTTGTCGCGCGTGGTGACATAGACATGGTCGCCATAGCGGGCGGCCGGGGCGTAGATCGGGTTGTCCAAGGCCTGTACCGCCAGGGCGGCATCGTTGTTACCGCTCCAGTAGCGATTGATCTCAGCCTGTGGATCGATGGCGAACACGCCACGGCCACCAGCGACCCAGACCCGTCCGTCGATCACTGCCGGACGCGAGGAGATGATCTGTTTGCAATCAGCCTTGCCGACAGCGACCCGTTTCAGGTTAACCGCGATCTGCCAGCCGGAACGGGCGTTGATTGCAGGGACCGCCACGCTCTGGTAGCCATCGAGTTGGAATTGATAGACGGTTTCGGCACGATCATCAGCTGCCAGTCGTTCGATCAGCATCGGTGTGGTGCCGATGACCGCATCCTCGACGCTGATGGTCGCCTTGGCCGGGGTGGTGCTGAGGAAGAGTGGCAATTGTTCCAGGTTGAGTTTTTCCGCCAGGGTGCGCACGGCGACGATATCACCAGCAGCCATGGCCTCGTGCATGCGTTCGACATCGGCTAGCTGCTCCGCAACCAGCCGATCGGCGCTGGCGATCTCCTTGGTGGCGATCTCGGCTGCTTCGGTGCGTTGCCACATCAGTTGGTCGATCACCGTCTGATACTGGGCCTTGGCGGCCTGGGCGCGGCGTTGTCGCATCAGTTCCCGGGCGCTTTCCAGGGCTTCCATCGCCTGCTGTTGCAGCACTTGCAGATTCTTCTGCCGTTCCTGGAGCACCATCTGCGCGGTCTTGTCAAGATTCGGTTGCTGCAGCAGGCCAGCGATTTGAATCAGCTCCTCTTGCAAGGTCATGTTGTCGATGGCTTCTTGCAGCTGACCGCACCAGTTGAGCAGCTGCTCGAACTCGCTGCTTTCAGCGATGGCTGGATAGTCGGCCATGACCTGTTTCAAGGATTGCTGCGCCCGTTGTAGATCGTTGCCACGAACGTCACTGGCGATGGCTTTCTGGACCGCGGTGCGTGCGCTGTCGATATCACGTCGGCTCTTGACCAACTGTTGCCGCAGGCGTCGCAGGGCCAGGCCGATCTCCGAATCTTCGCCCTCCAACTGCAGGCCTTGGCTGAGGCCTTCGGCCTGATCCACCAGACCGCGGGTCGCCATGTCCAGGGCATTGGCCAGACGCTTCTTGATGCTTTCCTGTTGTTGCAGCAGGTCGTTGCGCATACCGGTCAAGGTGCGCTGCTGCTCCTCGTTGGGACCGGATTTCAAGATTTGTTCGATCAGTCGCAACCGGGCATTGGTGCTCATGCCTTCCAGACCGCTGAGTTCTTCGATCCGCCGTTGCCGCCATTCGTCCAGGCGCTTCTGCAGAGGTTCGCGCAGCAGTGACAGTTTAACAGATTCAACCAGACCCAGGGCGGTATCGGCTTGATTGCTGTTGAGCAGTTTGCCGACCTTGTCCTGCAAGTCGCTCAACTGTTGCTGGACATTGGCCCGTGCCGTGTTGTAGGCACTGCGGAGGCTGTCGAGTTTTTGGACCAGCTGCGGCTGCCAGATCAGCGAGTCGGGGGGGATGACGGTCGGATAGGACTGCAGCCGCAGCTCGGTCTTGTTCAGTTCTCTGTTGGCGACCAGTTTTTCGAGCTGTTCCAGTTTTTGGGTGATCTGGACCCGCTTATCGGCGCAGACCTGTTCCAGTTTGGCGGAGAGGGCGATGTCCTGGCCAGCCAGGTCCATGGCCTCCGATACGTGTTTTTCAGCTTCCTGCCATTGGTGCGACACGATGGCCCCGTCCAGTTGGGTGCTGAGGGCGTCGACTGCCACCGAGGTTTGCTGGGCCCGCACCACCACGAAGGCGAGGAAGCCGATGGAGACCAGGACGATCAGCAGCACCGACCAGACCAGCAGGCGATTATCGCCGACCGGGCGCAGGGTGGAATTGCTGTAGACTTGGAAGTCGTCCATCGCTGCCGGGCTGCCGGCGGCGGGTTGCGGGGTCATGTTGCCGGAGGCAGGAATGGTGACGGGCGCAGCGGCGGCCGCTGGACTGGGTGCCGGCGCTTCGTCCACCGGCTCCTCTTCGTACACTGGTGGTTGTTCTGACACCAGGCCATGATCGCGCAGGCTTTTCAGATAGCAGGCGATATTGATCGTGCTTTCGCGCAGGGAGCTGGCGATGTCGCGTACATTTTTGGCACCATCCACCATCATTAAGACGTGCTGTTCCATCTCGTTGATGCTGGTGCGGGCCGGGTCGACGTGGGTCCGGTAGTAGACCCGATTGAAGTCGTTGATCACCGAGAGCACTGCGTCGCGCTCTTGGACCCGCGATTGGACCATGGAGAGCAGCATTTCGCTTTCGATGCGGATCTTCAGGGCTCCCACGTCCAGGTCGAAGGGCTCGATGGCCGGATCGCCCTCGGCACGGAAGATCAATTGCTGGCATTCCTGGGAGAACAGGTTGATCAGCACCTGTTCCACCATGCAGCGTTGGATCGTGGCGGCCTCGTCACCGGAGATCAGTCGCTGCTTCTGCAGCGTGTCCACGATCGGTGTGGCCTGATTCTGATACAGGGAACAGGCCAATTGGAACATGGCCTGGTCGATCTTGTGGAACTCCAGAAAGGTCTTGGCGAGGACGATTTCCTTGTCTTCGCCAAGGTCGAGGAGCAGGAGCTGACCGTCTTCAAAATAGAAGCGGTAAATATGATCCGCCACGCCCACCACCAGGGCGCCGGAACGCCTGTCGGATGCGATGTTTTGAATCTCAGCGACCAGTCGGTTGTTCAACATGGGGTCACCTCTATTCCAATCTCAAGGCCATGATAGCGCCGTCTTGCAGAGCGACGACCAGGAGGTCGTCTATGAATCCGATGGCCTGAGCCGCTTGGGGCAAGTGTCGTTGCCAGACCAGTCGAGTATCACGATAAGCGAGCAGTCGTCGATCGTTATCCGCGAGAATCGTGAAGGGGCCACGCACACCCGCACAGCTGACCGGAACCGCGGATGGAATGATCTGTGCTAATTGTCCATTGTCATGCACTTGGTGGATGCCGTCGGTGGTCGCCAGCAGCACTTGGCCGGCATCGTGCATGGGTGGCTCCACCAGGCTGGCGGGCAAGGGTTGTTCCCAGCGCAGTTGCAGACCTTGTTGATCGGCGCCGACCAGGGCCAGGCGGCTATCGTCCAGCACCGCGATGTAGCGACCATGCTTCCATTGCCGCAGGTGGTCCACTTGGGCCGCCCCCAGATCCAGACGCCAGGCACGCACCCGGTCCACCTCGTTCCAGCCCAGCAGGTGGCCACTGATGGAGGCCATCAGCAGGATCTGATTGGTATCGTCGCGATAGAGACAGGGCCCGGCGATCAGCGGTTCGCCCACGTCCACGGTGCGCAATTGGCCGTCCACCACCAATTGCAGCGAGGACGCGGCCATGGCGTAGCGAAGTTCCGGACCAAACAGTTCGTTGCGGTAGAGTAGAGGACGGTCGTATAGCGTGCCGTTCAGGTCCACCTGGAAGGTCTCACGGCCGGCGAAATTAAGCTGATGGATGATGCCGGCGCCATCGTCGTAGACGATCAGATGGTCATCCTCGGCGATGGCGACGCTGCGGTGCCACCGGGGCGTGTCGCCCAGCCCCAGGTCCTGGATCCGCTTGCGCCAGAGCAGCTGCCCGTCGTTGTTCAGGCAGCCCAGGCCATCGCGTTGCCACAGTAGCAGGCGTCCTGGCCCCAGGCTCTGCAGACCGTCGGCGGGCTGATTGTTGCGGTAGGTCCACACGATGGCGCGTTGCGGTCGAACCTCCCAGCGCCAGTCGTCACTGAGTTCTTGGATGCGCGCTTCCACCGGCTCGCAGCCCGGATACTCGATACGCAGGCGTTCCGCCGAGTCGGGTTGGATGAACATCACCGTCGGCACGCTGCCGATGGATTGCCCGCCCCGCAAGACCCGGCCGCCGGGTACCGCGCTCTCGATCACCAGTGGCAGCACCAGCTGCTTGCGGGTATCCGGAAAATCCCGGTGCAGCTCCTGGCCGCGCGCGTGCATGCTGGCCCAGTCCTCTTGCTCGCGCGCGGCCTGGTAGGCCAGCTCCAGGTCGCGCCGTCGTTGGCCCTGGCGCCGTAATTCCTGGCGCAACGCTTGGACCGCTGGCAAGTGGCGGCTGCCGGGAAAACTGGCCAGGAAGCGTTCGATTGCAGCCATGTCGGGGTCCTGCTGCAGCACGGTCCAATTCCGATCGGCCTGCTGCTGATTGGCGCGGATCACCAGGACAATGGCGTTCAGGCGCGGGCCGGCCTGCCAGGACTTGGCGGTTTCCTGCAGTGCCGCGGCACTATCGAGGGCGGTACGGTAGTCGCGTTGTCCGGTTTGCTGCAGTTGTTCCAGACTGGCACGGAACTGCTGCAGCCGCTCGGTGAGACGATCGGCCATGGCGGCAGCATCGCGGGCGACGATGGTGTTGCTGCTGGTGCGCAGGTTCTCCGCCAGCTGGAGGGCGGCTTGCAGACGGCCTTCCTGCTCGGCCTGCGTGGCTTGCCGTAGTTGTGCCGGGGCCTGATCTGCCAGCGCCTGTTCGTCGGCGATTTCGGCTTCGAGTCGTTTCAGCCGTTGTTCCAGCTCCACCAGTTGGACCGCGTGAATATCGCTGCCGAAGACCGTCTTGAACCGCTGCAGGGTGTTGCGCGCCGCTTCGGCTTGGCGGGCGGCCAGGTGCCGCTGGATGCGGACCAGATCCGCTTCGGCAAAGGACTGCCTGGCCTGGCTGACCAGCATCTCGATGGGATGCCAGGCTTCGCTGGTATCACCGCCAACCTCGCTGGCGCGTTTGGTCAGCTCCTTTTTGATGTCGACGATCTCCAGATACGCGTTGGCGCCACCGTCTTGGCTGAGCAGCATTTCGGCGCGCTCGATTTGGGTGTCGGCGTATTCGCGGAATTCGCGGATACGATATTGCCGCAACAGGATCAGGAGCAGCGCGGCCAGCAGGACCAGCAAGGCGAAGCTGTAGACGATGCTCGCACGCCGATGATTGGCGACGGCCGTGGCCAGCATGCCTTGTAGCCGCGGTCGGCGGGCATCGTCCTCGCTGAGACTCTGTAGCGCACCTTTATAGCAGCGGACTGCGATATAGTATCGCCGGCTTTGATTGGCCTTGTTGCCGCGGACGATCAGCTGCTCCACCGTGTGGTGATGGGCCAGCATCTCCATTTCCCGCAAATGCTGGCGAATATGGCGGCTTTCCGGACGGGAGCGGGCGATTTCGCGCCAAATATCCAGGGCCGTGGTGTAATCGTGTCGATTCTTGGCCTCGACCGCTTGCTGCACATTGTTTCGGAATGTGCTGTCCTCGCTGCCGCCGACCGCAGCGAAGATATTGCTCTCCGAGCTATCGGTCGCCTGCCGGTGCGGATCGTGACCACAAAAAATACAGACCTCGTCCGACACCATCACCGGTCGGGTGCACTGCGAGCATTCGATCTCCAGGAGGGCTTTGCAGGCACTGCAGTGGCTGAGGCCACGTTTATTGACCTGGCCGCACTCGATGCAGAGCACTTCGTCCTGGCCGAATTCCCAAGCATCATTGTGCCGGACCGCCTGGGCCAGTAGATGGCGGGCGTCGATATCGCCGGGATTGCTGTCGAGCACCTCCAGGCACAGGTCCTGGGCGCTGTGCCAATGGCCATCCTCCAGCTGCTGATAGGCCAGGTCCAGACGTTCGCGCCGGGCGCGTGCGAAATCGCCAGACTCGTCCAGGCACTGGATCAGCACCTTGCATTCGGTGACGGCTTTGCCGTGGCTGAGCTCTATCGCGCGCCTGGCCGAAGCGAGGGCCTCGGTATGCGCTCCATCTGCCAGGTGCCCCAGGGCCAGCTGTCGATAACAGCCAGCGGCTTCGGGGGCGTCGCCGAAACGCTCCAGGGAAATGGCCAGGGCCCGGACCAAGCTGGAATCCGATGGATTGATGGCCAAAGCGCGGCGATACAGCCGGCTGCTGCGGCCGAAATCACCAACGCTGTCGTAATAGGCGGCGTTGTTGCGGATTTGTACATTGTCCAACGGGGCCAGCAGCTGGTGATCCAGCAGATCCACCAGGACCGCGTAGACATCCAAGCGGGTGGCGACGCTTTCGGCGACCAGTTCCTCGACCGAGCGGATGCCGTCGATCAGGGGGATGACCGAATTGGCCGGATAATCCTGGGACAGGTCATCCAGCAGTTCGCGCGAGCCAGCGGTTTCGGTAAGTATGATGTCATTCGATGGTAGCGCCGAGCGAATGCGGCCCCATTCGTCCAGGCGGCGAGCTGATTCCATCAGCAGGCTGTCGGCCTGCAGGCCGACGCCGAGTTTCTGGGAGCGAGCGATCATTTCATCGACGTTATCGGCCTGGCCGGATTCGACGAAGGTGAAGTTCGCTTCTTCCCAGGTGAACAGGTCGTAGAGCTGATCCTGCATCAATTGTTGAATAATGTCCCGGGTGCGCGCGTCCTGCAGCCGGCCGCTGTCGATAAGGCGGCCCAGGGTGACATAACCGCCGGAGCCGGTTTCTTCGATTTCGGCAAATTCGATATCGGCAATGACGCCACAGGCTTCCATGCGCTGCAGCAGATCACGATCCCCTTGGACGCTGCGATCGATGATCTGCGTAACGACCCCATGGTCGAAGATCACATCAGCGCCTCGCTCGACCGCATCCAGGCTTAACACGCCGGTGGCATCGGTACGGGCAAGGGTCTGAAAAATCTCCGCCAGGGATAGGGTCCTGAGCGTGCCCGACAGAGCCATAAACCCAAGTTATTATTGCACATGGCAACTGTCAATCGACCCCCCCAGAAGCATCGGACCAGCCTGTGACGGATCCCATCGGGAGGGGCCTTGGCGAAAGCCGGTCAGGGCTTCTGATGCCCGGCCATGGCCTGCTCCGCCTATCTGACCTGCCCGGCCTATCCGCTGCGCGATGCGCAGATGCTTTTGCATGCGCAACTTTGCGCAGATGGCTGGGCTCGTGAGCTTGGGTGGCAGCTGCAGTGGAGTCCCTTGTGCTGGCGTTTCGGCCCACGAGGGCAGTGGCATCCGGCCGCTGATCGGGCCGCGGATCTACACCAGGCGTTGGATCACACGCTGCTCTGGGGGCTGCGTGGTGGTTACGGCTGCGTCGAACTGATCACGGAAATGCAGGGTTGGGGCGCTGATGGTCCGGCCGTGGTGGGCTTCTCCGACCTGACCGTGCTGCACGCGCTGCGCTGGCGCCAGGGCGCGCGGCCGGGCATCTATGGTCCCATGCCGGCGGTAGCAGCTGGAGCACGGGCCCGTTGCAGCCTGATTGAGGCGGCCAGTGGCCGTGCCTGGCAGATCACCAGTGCGGAATCGGCTGGCCATGGCCAGCGCAGCGGTCAGGCCGAGGGCCGCTTGTTTGCCGCTTGTTTGCGGGTGCTGGCCAGTCTGGTCGGTACTCCGGCCCAGCCGGATCTGGATGGCAGCATCCTGGCCATCGAGGACATCGATGAAGCGCCGTATGCGGTGGATCGCGACCTACAGCAGCTGCATGCCGCTGGTCTGCTGCGCGGTGTCCGAGCTTTACTGGCGAATCGCTTCCCTTGGCAGCCGGAGGTGGATCATGGTGGTCCGCCAGCAGCAGCCGTGATTGCCGCTTGGGCCGAGCGGCTGGGCATCCCAGCTCTGGTCGGTTTGCCTTTTGGCCATGCTCCCGACCCACTGGCGCTGCCGCAGGGCCGTTTGGCCTGGCTGCGGGTGACCGGTCCGGACGAGTGGGGTTTTGGCTGGGCTGCCGGGGCTGGCCTGATGGGAGAGAAAGCGTGAGCGACCACGTACACGAATTGGATGCGATCCAGGTCCGCGGTGCGGCCGAGCACAACCTGCAGCAGGTGGATGTCGACATCCCGAAAAAACAGCTGGTGGTGTTCACTGGTCCATCAGGCAGCGGTAAGAGCTCGCTGGCCTTCGATACCATCTACAACGAGGGGCAGCGTCGCTATGTCGAATCCCTCAGCGCCTATGCCCGGCAGTTTCTCGGTCAGGCGGAAAAACCTGACTATGAGAGCATCCGTGGTTTGTCGCCGACTATTGCCATCGAGCAGAAATCAGCCTCGAAGAATCCTCGCTCTACAGTCGGCACCATTACCGAGATTCTGGACTACCTGCGTGTGCTCTGGGCTCGAGTCGGCGTCCAGCACTGCCACCAGTGCGGTGCCCTGGTGGGCAAGCGCAGTCAGGACGAGATTGTTGATGCGATCCTGAAACTGCCCAAGGGGAGTCGCTTGCTGCTGTTGGCGCCCAAGGTGCGGGCGCGCAAGGGCGAGTATCAGGATCTGTTCGAACAGGCGCGCCGGAATGGTTTTACCCGCGTGTTGGTGGACGGCACCGAGCACCATCTCGATCAGCCGATTCGGCTGGAGAAGAATCTCAAGCATACGATCCAGATCATCGCCGATCGGCTGATCGTGAAGCCCGATGCCCGTGCGCGTCTGGCCGATTCGGTGGAGATCGCACTGCGCGAGGGCAGCGGCATCTGCGAGGTCATGGCCGCGGCCCGAGGCGAGGAGAATCCCGCCTTCGCGCCGCAGCTCTATAGCGAGCGGCTGTATTGCCATCACTGCGATCTCAGCTTCAACGAACTGGAGCCCAACAGCTTCAGCTTCAATTCGCCGGTCGGCATGTGCCAGGCCTGTAATGGCTTGGGCACCAGGGCCGAAATTGATCCGACCAAGGTAATCCCCGAGCCCACTCTTTCCATAGACGAGGGCGCCATCGCCCCTTGGGGTGAATTGGGCGATGAGGAGCGTCGTGCCTGGCACATCAGCTACCGCCGCGAATGTCTGGATCAGCTGAAGATTCCTCGGCACAAGCCCTGGAACAAATTGACCGAAATGCAACGTGCCACGGTGCTGTTTGGTGCCAACAAGCGGGTGCGCGTGAACTGGGCCACCACCAACGGCCAAGGTGCCTTCAACTCCCGTTTCGAGGGGGTGATTCCGATGATCGAGCGCTCCATTCGCGAGGCTGCGAACGATCATCGCAAACAACGCCTGTCCCGTTTTTATTCCACCCACACCTGCGTCGATTGCGGCGGCAGCCGGCTGGCTCCGGCCGCGGCGGCAGTAGGTCTGGGCAAGCGCTCCCTGCCTGAGGTCTGTCATTTTACCATCAGCGAAGCCAGGGCCTTTTTCAACAATCTGAAATTGGACAAGTCGGATGCTCTGATCGCCAGCGGTGTGTTGCGCGAAGTACAATCGCGTTTGCGTTTCCTGTTGGATGTCGGCCTGGGTTATCTGAGCCTGGACCGGGCTGGTCCCACGCTCTCCGGTGGCGAGGCGCAGCGTATCCGTCTGGCTAGTCAGGTTGGTTCGGAACTGACCGGGGTCCTGTACGTACTGGACGAGCCCTCCATCGGCCTGCATCAGCGCGACAACAAGCGTCTGATCGCCACTCTTCAGCATTTGCGCGATATTGGCAATTCGGTTGTCGTTGTCGAGCACGACGAGGATACCATTCGCAGTGCCGATTTCGTTGTCGACTTTGGCCCGCTGGCAGGCGAACTGGGTGGCAAGGTGGTGTATGCTGGCGGCATCGACGGTCTAGAGGCGGTGGACAGTATCACCGCCGATTATCTCTTCGGCCGCAAGCACCTCCCCATTCCCGAGCAGCGTCGGGTGGCCAAGCTCGGCGAGTCTCTGGTGGTGCGAGGCGCCCGCGCCAACAATTTACAAGACATCGATGTCGCCATTCCCTTGGGCACCTTTACCTGCATCACGGGGGTCTCTGGTGCTGGGAAAAGCTCGCTTTTGAACCAGATCCTGTATCCGGCCTTGAACAACCACTTCAACGGCACCGACCTGGTGGTGGGCGACCACGATGGTATTGACGGTCTGGAACAGCTGGATCGCATGATCTGCATCGACCAGCAGCCCATCGGCCGCACGCCGCGCTCCAATCCCGCCACTTATACCAAGGTCTGGGACGAGGTCCGGAAGATCTTCGCCGAGACCAGACAGGCGAAACTGTACGGCTACACGCCATCGCGTTTCAGCTTCAACGTCAAGGGCGGCCGCTGCGAGGCCTGCGAGGGCGACGGTATGCGTCGGGTGGAAATGCATTTCCTGCCGGACGTGTTCGTGCCCTGTGCGGTCTGTCATGGCAAACGTTTCAACGAGCAGACCCTTCGGGTTCACTACAAGGATGCGACCATCGCTGATGTCTTGGCGATGAGTGTGCGCGAGGCCAGGATCCATTTTGCCGCGCATCCGAAGGTGACCAAGATCCTCGATACCCTGATTGATGTCGGCCTGGACTACATCCGCTTGGGGCAATCGGCGACCACCTTCTCTGGCGGCGAAGCGCAACGTATCAAGCTCTCGCGCGAACTGGCCAAGCGTGCCACCGGTAACACCCTGTATATCCTGGACGAACCCTCCACCGGCCTGCATTTCGAGGATGTTCGCAAATTATTGATGGTGCTCACCCGTCTGCGCGACAATGGCAATACCATTGTCGTCATTGAGCATAATCTAGATATTATAAAAACCGCCGACTGGCTGATCGACCTGGGTCCAGAAGGCGGCGATGCCGGTGGCCGCATCGTGGTTCAGGGCACCCCAGAAAAAGTTGCTGCCAGCGGCAAGGGCTTCACCGCACCATTTTTGGCAGACATGCTGCCACAAACGAGCAAGCGTCGCAAAAGAGCGTGACGAAGGTGTTTCCCGATTTAACCGCTAGAAAAAGCATCCATGGGCCGGGAGTCAAGAAACCAAACTGTTGGAGCCGGGGCCGCTTGCGCTCCACGATCGGCAGCGGCTGGCCAGGCAAGGGCGCGAAGGTCAGGCGACCGAGTATCAAGCGCCTGGTAATGTCTCCCCTATTGCAGCATTGGACAAGGCGAAACGGCGGCTGTAGGAGATGATCCCGGTTGGGTATTGCCGCTGGTCGGGCCAGCCAGATTATGCCGGATTCACATCGACACTCTGCTGTAAGGAGATTCCCATGCGCCACCTGCTGGTGATTGCCGCTCTGTTCATCATGGCCGCGCCATTCGCGCAGGCGGCCAGTATCCACGACGCCATGGCGGAAGTCGGCGATGCCTACAAGACGCTGGGCAAAGGTCTGCGCCGTCCAGATCCTGCCGACCATGCCGAATACCTAGCTGCAGCGCAGAAACTGCAGTTGAATCTGGTCATGGCCAAGGACCAGGCCCCAGAGAAGGCTGGCGGTGATCCCGAGCAGATCACCCTGTACCGCAGCATCATGGCCAAGACTCTGCTGACCGCGGTGAAGCTGGAGATCGCGCTGCTGGACCAGGACTACGAGGCTGCCGGTGACCTGGTGAAAGCGCTCAAAGCGCTCAAGGGCAAGGGCCACGACAAGTTCGAGTAAAGGGAGCGAGTCGGCCAACAAAAACCCGCGCTTGTTCAAGCGCGGGTTTTTGTTGGCAAGACGCCGGTTTCAGGATTCGAGTTCGATTCGGTTTTCCAGGCAGCCGATGCCAGGAATGCTGACCCGGATGGTATCGTCTGGCTGCAGGAAACGCGCCTGATCGTGGCAGCCGGGGGTGCCGAAGGGCGTGCCAGTGAAGATCAGATCACCCGGATGCAGGCTGTGGCCTTGGGAGACAAAACTGATGCAGGTTTCCACTGGGTGAATCATGTCGGCTGTGTTGTCATCCTGGACGACGATCCCGTTGAGCTCGGTACGCAGCGGTAGGCAATTTGGCTCGGTGATCTCGTCGGCGGTGACCAGACAGGGGCCGGCCGGCTTGTAGCCATCGAAACCCTTGCCCTTGGCCCACTGTCCGCCGACGTTCGGGCCTTGCCACTCGCCGGTGCAGATATCATTGCCGATGGTGTAGCCAAATGCGTATTCCAGGGCGTTTTCTGGTGCGATATTCTTGCCGGTTTTGCCGATTACCACCACCAGCTCACCTTCATATTTGGTCTTCTTGTGGGCCAGGGTCTTTGGCAGTGGCACCGTGCCGCCGTGGTGGTTCAGCGCGTTGGGCAATGAAAAATAGGTCACCGGATAGGGCGGTACGGTGGCACCCAGATGTTCGGCCAGACGGCGGTAATTGCAGCCGATGCCGAGGATGGCGCCAGCCGTCGGCGACAATAACTGTTTGACCGTTACCTGCTCCTCAGTCGGCTGATAGTCGGAATAAATATCACCTGTGATGACGGTCGCCTGCTGATAGCGGTCGTCGACTGGTATGCCGTAACGGATTTGGTCTTCGGCATCAAGGAAGCGAATGAGTTTCATCGCTCAGTCCAATATCTCGTAGGCGGGTAATGTCAGAAAGTCCGGGAAATCCTCGCGCAGGACCATGTCGTCCAGCAGCTTGGCGGCTTCCTTGATCCGCGGGAACTCGGCCAGTTTGGTCAGCTCGTCGTCACGTAATTGGCGATAGATGGCTTCGCTCATCACGCCCTCGCGTCGCCACAGCCACAGCATGGAGCGGCTGATCTCGGCGGTGGCGACGTCTTCCATCAGATTATTGATGGCCGCGGCGCCGTTGCCGTTGAGCCAGGCGCACAGATAGTGCAGGCCGATGGTAATATTTTCGCGCATGCCAGATTCGGTGATGCGGCCATTGGGAATGCTGAAGTCGCGCAATTGTTCGGCACTGATCGCAACCTCTTCGCGTCGGCGCTGCTTCTGATGCGGCTGCTCGCCCAGCTGTTGGTCGAAGGCCTCCTGGGCCACGGCGACCAGGTCTGGATGCGCCACCCAAGTACCGTCGCAACCCTGGCCGACTTCGCGTTGCTTGTCGGCGCGGACCTGCTTCAGGGCGCGCTCGGTCACCGCCGGGTCACGTCGGTTGGGAATGAAAGCTGACATGCCGCCAATGGCGTGGGCGCCACGTTTGTGGCAGGTGCGAACCAGCAATTCGGTGTAGGCATGCATGAAGGGAACGGTCATGCCCACTTGGCCGCGATCGGCGAAGCGGAGGCCGCGGCGCTGACGATTGGTTTTGATGCAGGAAAAAATGTAGTCCCAGCGACCGGCGTTCAGGCCGCAGATATGATCCTTCAATTCATGCAGGATCTCGTCCATCTGGTAGGCGGCGTGGATCGTCTCGATCAGGACCGTGGCCCGGATGCTGCCGGCGGGAATGCCGAGATACTCCTGGGCGAAGATGAAGACCTCGTTCCACAAGCGGGCTTCCAGATGATGCTCCAGCTTGGGCAGGTAGAAGGCGGGGGTCTCGCCGCGCGCCAGTCGCTCCTGGGCATTGTGGAACAGGTACAGCCCGCAGTCGAACAAGGAGCCGCTCATCGGTTGGCCATCAATCAGCAGATGTCGCTCGGGCAGGTGCCAGCCGCGTGGGCGCACCAACAGCGTGGCGATCTGGTCGGCCAGTTCGTAGGTTTTGCCTTTGGCGCTGTCTGCAAAGCGGATCTGTTTCCGGACCGCATCGATCAGATTGACCTGTCCCCGGAGCTGGTTGGCCCAGGTGGGGCTTTGCGCGTCCTCGCAGTCGGCCATGAACACCTTGGCGCCACTGTTGAGGGCGTTGATCATCATCTTGCGCTCGCAGGGTCCGGTGATTTCGACCCGACGGTCTTGGAGATCGGCCGGCACCGGCGCCACCTGCCAGTCGCCGGCGCGGATGGCGGCGGTTTCTGGCAAGAAGTCCGGTTCGGTACCGGCATCGATAGCTGCTTGGCGGGCCTGGCGCGCTGCCAGCAGTTCCTGCCGTTTGGGCTCGAAGCGCTCATGCAGGGCCAGCAGGAAGGCCAGGGCCTGGTCGGTCAGGATCTGAGTGGAGGCCGGATGATCGTGGGTGAGTTGGATGCGGTCGGTCAGCGTGGGCATGGGCGAACTCCTGGGCGAAGCCTAGCGGCAATTCTGTAGGATGAAAAACAGTTTCAAAAGGTGAAAATGTTGATACTTTTCGGACATCTGGGCATCGGTCCGGCCACCAGATTACGAGAGGGGATCCGATGGTCGCAGCCAGTGTAAAGCCGAATCAGAGTCTGGGCCGGGCTTTCAGTGTTCTGGAATACCTGGCCGAGCATCCGGGAGCGCGGCTGAAGGATGTGGCTGCCGGCACCGAGCTGGCAGCGCCCACGGCGCTGCGCTTTCTTGGTACGTTGGTGGAGTTGGGTTATGTCCAGCAGCACGAGCACGGTTACGTGATCGGCGCCCGCCTGGCCTCGCTGAGCCGGGGCATGTGGTCCGGCGATGTGGCCGGGACGATCGCCGCCAGTCTGGCCGAGGTTGCCGATCAGTTGGGCTGCACCGCCTTCTTTGTGTTGCGCGATCGTGATGAAGCTATCTACGTGCAGCGGGCGCAACCGCGCCAGGCGGCTTTCGTTAGCACCCAGCGGATCGGCAAACGGGTGCCGCTGTATTGCTCGGGTGTCGGGAAGGTGTTTCTCGCTGGCGACCCGTTGCATAAACGACAGCAATATTGTCAACGTGCGGAGTTGAATCGATATACCGACGCCACCATTACCGAACCGATGGCCTTGTTGCGGCATCTGGAGCAGGTTGCCAATCAGGGCTATGCCGTGGACGATCAGGAATGTGAAACCGGCGTCCGTTGTCTGGCGGTACCGGTCCGGGATGGGCAGCAGCGCTTGCGCGCTGCGATGTCGGTCAGCGGACCGCTGGCGAGTTTTCCGCCGGATCAGCAGGCCTTGCCCGTCCTGCAGCAAGCGGCAACGGCCTTGGCGCCCTATCTGCAGGAGGGCGCCTGGTAGTGCTGTGGTTCGGTCTTCGGGTCGGAATTGCCCTTATCGTGTGACCACCGCATCTGGCCCGACTTGCTGGTAATCCAGGCCGATGGTGCCCAGCGCCATTTTGCCGGACGTGGCGCCGCCGGCCGGATGCGTGCTGATCACCAGCGCGTCGTCGGCCGGGAAACTCAGGGGGACGCCACCGACGAATGTATGCTCGGCAAGCGTGTCGCCGGTAGTGTCGATGCTCAGGCGGTAAACGCCGTCGGCATCCACGTCCAGGCGGAAGGCTGGGGCCGATTGCGGATCGATGTCGCTCAGGACGTCGGTGAGATCTTCGACCAGCAGGCTGTCGTCCTTCTGTGCCTGTCCCAGGCTGTAACCGGCGGGGACGCGCCACAGGCCGCATTGCACCGGGTTACCGTTGTAGTCACCCAGCTGCCATTTCGCGCTGCCGTTGTTGCCGGCGGCGGGCTGATAGCGGAAGGCCAGAGCCAGAACCAGACCATCGGCCGAGCTCTGATTGCCGCCACTGATGCCGATGCCGTGCAGTACCGGCATGGTGCTGATGTCGTCGGCGTAGCGGGCTAGGCGCAATTGCGCATCTTGGGCCTGATGCTGATCAAAGACGTCGCCTGCTTCGCCGCTGACCAGATCCCAGCTGCGCAGGCGGATCCAATAATCGATGCCAGCCGGGCCGACCAGGGTGTTGCTGCTCCAGCCGCGTTTGCCGGCGGCATTGGCGCCGCTCCATTGCACGGTGTCCAGACTCCCGCTGACCGCGTCGCCATCGGTCAGGCTGACACCAGCTACGATGCCATTGGCGGCCATGGTGGTGGGGCGCTGTAATACTGGGCTGTAATGTTGCCGGGCCCAGCGGAAACCGGCCACGGTATCGGTACGGACTGCCGCCACCTGCTGCTGGATGTCGCGGTCTGCGACGGTGAGGTCGAACAGTTGGAGGTCATCCAGGTCGCCGGTAAAATAGGCGTACGGCTCGCCGGCCAAGCGACCGATATTCAGCGGCAGTTCGCCGCCGCGCAGGGCGGTCAGGGTGCCGTCGGATGCGGTTTCGATGCCATCGACATAGAGTTTGGCGCTCGTGCCATCAACCATGGCGGCGACATGATGCCATTCATTGGCGGGCAGATCGACATTTTCGGCGCGCGCGACATTGCCGCTTCCGCCAGTGACCGTCAGTACATTCAGGGCTGGATTATATTCCAGTTCGTAGCCGATGGCATCGTCATAGGCGATTTTTTTCGAGAGGATGCGCATGAAGGTGTTCAGCTCCGCGTCGGCGATGCGGATCCAGGCGCTCATGCCCAGTTGTCCGGTGATGGCCAGTCCCGGGCCATTGGCAGTTTCCAGCCAGGCATTTTCGTGCTCCAGTCGGATGGCACCGCCAATGGCGCCATCGGGAATCCAGGCGGCTTCGCCCATCAACGTCGCGTCGTGACCATGGCCGGACAGATCGCCGGCAACGGTACCGGTCTGTTCATCGAAACTCCAATGCGCGACCAGTCCCGTGCGACTGCCGGAAAGGGCCTGGAATTCGCTCGGGCTGATGACCCGATTGTAGATCCGCAGCTCGTCCACCACGCCGTTCAGGCGACCACCTCCGTGATGATTGCGGCCGACCCAGAGATCGGTTTTCGGAGCTTTGAGGCGATCGATTGTGCCGATTGTGGTGCGTTCGGTGCCGTCGACATAGAGACGAGCGTCTTCACCATGGATCAGTACTGTGATATGATGCCAGGTGGTGCCAAGATTGGTACGGTGCGCCTGGGCGATTTGCTGGCCGGAGCTGATCAGATTCAGCTCTTCACTGACCGGATTGTATTCCAGCTCGAAACCTTTGGGCTGATGCCAGTCGTCCTTGCAGGAGACCAGGCGCATATAGCCATCGACCGATGGATCATCGATGCGCACAAACAAGCTGATGGTCAGTTGCTCGCCAATGCCTTGTAACGCCTGCTGGTCGATCTGCACGCCACCGCCATCGATCACCATGATCCCACCGGCATCGAAGCCGGGAGCCCAGGTGGCCGGGCTGATCAGATTGCCGTCGTTGCCCTGGGCAGATTGGTCGGCCACGATGTTGCCAGACTGTTCGTCGCAGGACCAGTAGCCCAGCAGGCCCGAGGTGGCCACACTGTTCAGCTGATAGGCGGTTGGCTGGTAGGCGGTTTCGGCATTCTGGGCGTAGACTTGGAACGTTGAGTTGTCGTCGCTCGCCTGCTGGGCGGACGCGCTGTCGTCGGAGCCACCGCCGCAGGCGCTCAGGCCCATGCCAAGTCCGATACAACAAACACCATTCAGGAGGGTATTGAGCTTGATGGTCATGACCTGTCTCCATTCCGGTCTGAACTTAACCTTTCTAAACAAGTAAAGCAAGCGTTTGCGCAGTTTTCGCGCTTGCCTGGGCCAATCAGCCCGGAGCGTTGTGATATGAGTCAGCATGTCTATCTCGCGGACCCAGATTATGTGGCGCAATTGCACACGGAACTGGCGGATTGGGGCCGATTGGAACAACTGGACGATCGTCTGTTTCTGCTGTCTGGTCCGGCGCGGCCATCGGCCTGGGCGGTCTGCATCTGGTTCGAGGTGGAGCGTTTGCCGATCAGCTCCATCGGCAAGGCTGCTGCGCTGTTGCGGGAGCGGGGTCCATATTGGGATCTGCATGTCAGTGCCGCCGCTCGCCGCAGCCGTCTGGTGGCCGATAAGCTGTTGCGCATCCGTGACAAAACCTGGGAATTTCCGCTGACCTGGCAGCCCAAGCCGCGTGGCGCGTTCACCCTGCTGTCGGAAACCGAGTTGCTCTGCGCTACGCGCACCAGCCGGATTCTGGCCGATGGCCGGATGCCGTTTGTCGAGGATAAACAGCAGCCGCCATCGCGTGCGTATCTGAAGCTCTGGGAGGCCCTGGCCCTGTTGGGCGAACGACCGCAGCCGGGGGAGCACTGCCTGGAGTTGGGCGCCGCGCCGGGGGCCTGGACCTGGACCTTGGCTGCGAAATGCGGTGCTCAGGTCACCAGTATCGACAAGGCACCGTTGGATCCAGCGATCGCGATCCTGCCCGGGGTCACGCATCGCCAGGGTTCGGCCTTTGCGATTGCTCCGCAGCAGGATCCGGCTGATTGGTTGTTTTCCGATGTGATCTGTTATCCGGAGCGCTTGCAGCATCTGTTGCAGCGTTGGTTGGACGGCGGCGGCTGTCGGCGCGGCGTGCTGACCATTAAATTCCAGGGCGAGACCGATTTCGCAGCACTGCGGGAATTCGCGCAGGTACCTGGTGTCCGGCTCTTACACCTGAGCCACAATAAACACGAGATCACGGTGTTGCTGCATCCGAAATTGTCGGGCGATTGGCCGCGACCGTGGCCGTATTAACGGACGACGCCCCGGTTACGCAGGGCACGCCGGATTTTTTCCGTCCGCGCGCGATTGACGCCCAAGTCGCTGTGGCCGACACGCGAGGCGGAGCGGATTGCGATGTGATCATCGCGCAGCAGACATTCCACATCGTCGACAAAACCAAAAAAACCGCTGCGGACGGTGGCGTGCAGATACTGGTCGGTTACGGTTTCTATTCGGCAGCGCGGCCAGTCGGCCAATACCGACTGCAGCTGCTTCCAAGCCGTGGTCCGATCGCCGCTGATCGGCAAGGCCGGAATGACATGTTGCTTGTCGTTGGCATCCGCATCGGAGGAGACGCAATTCGGCGAATCCGGACAAGGGGCCAGTCGTTCCTGCTGCGCACCAAGGTGGCTTGGCGCTTTGCCACTGGCAGCCAGCACAAAGCCACCTGCCGCCAGTACCGCGATGCCGCTCAGGCCACCGATCGCCAGCTTGGTCCACCACATGGAGGGAGTCTACCCACCCATCCAGCGATCGACAGCAGTGGCAGCGGCGAGCTTCCGCGACGCAGCAAACATGCGGTGGAGCGTCACCGGAGTTTGGCAGATTTGCGTCGCGGTGCTTGCATGCTGTTACATGTCGCCTCGAGACTTTCCCTTGGTCGGACATCTGCTACACCCATGCCTTGACCATGTGGACCACCGAGCGAACGATGTCGGTCCGATCCCCGGATTCATCGAATCTTAACCTGCACCTGGGAGCACAACCATGCAGCACACCATTCCCCACCGCCAAGGCGCCGTCGGCATCGTTATCGGCGTGATCATCGTGGTCGTCGTCGGCATCGGAGCCTGGTATCTGGTCTCCGACACCTTCTCCACCAAGCTCGACCAGGCCTTTGAACAAGGCACCAAGTGGACCTCGGAAAACATCCAGGCCGATCCGGTCGGGTATCTGACCTGGGCGATGAAGCAGACCACCGCTACAGAGGGTCGTCTGAAGGCCAGCCAGCTGGCGCTGAAGACCAAACAGAATCAGGCTAATCGTGGTCTGGAAAAGACTCTGGGCGATCAGGCCACCTATCAGAAGTTGCTGGATGAAGCCAAGGCGGCCTACCAGGAAGCCAAGGCCAATGACAGTTGGCCAACCAAGATCGCCGGCACGCAGGCCGATGAGCGGCAGCTGAAAAAGATCATCGTCGATACGCACAACAAGATGAAGAATCTGAATCGACTGGTCGATACCTACCGCAAGACCGCTGGCGTCATCGATACCAAGCTCGGTGAGGTCGAAAGCAAGTTGAGCGAACTGACCGAGGTGAAGATGAACCTCTCCTCACAATTGGAAGTTGCCAAGGTCAATCAGAGCGTGGCCGGTATCGGCGACATCCACGATCAGCTGGGTGCGATCATCGACACCTCCAACGCCCTGGCCTCCTCGACGACCTCCGATGAGCTGAGCATCGAGAGTCTGGTGGCACCCACCGGCGAACAACGCGTCGACTCCGAATTCGACGCCATCATGGACAACTGACGCTTCCCTCAGAGCCCCCGCCGGCCCGAGGCTGGCTGCAAACAGCCAGGAACTCGGGTGGCACCGCGTCACGAAAGAGGGGTGAGTTCCTGGGAAGGGGGCGTTGCCCCCTCGCGCCTCCGGCG
This sequence comes from uncultured candidatus Brocadiaceae bacterium, assembly GCA_964405325.1. Classification (GTDB taxonomy): domain Bacteria; phylum Planctomycetota; class UBA11346; order UBA11346; family UBA11346; genus CAYONM01. The sequence goes on from CAYONM010000010.1 coordinate 38,663, forward strand.
CACACCCCTGGCGCGGACCGCAGGTCCTCGCGTTTGGACGCGCTCGCCTGGTTCTTATCGGATTCGTGCCGAATTCGACCTCTGAGGG
>CAYONM010000011.1:0-36944 GCA_964405325.1 uncultured candidatus Brocadiaceae bacterium
GATAAGCAACGCAGAAGGGCGGCAAAAGATCAAGTGAGACGCTACCTTTATTTACTGACGGGCCCTTAGGCCAACAGAAGCCAAACCGGCCGCCGGCTGGATATTCAATCCTATTGGTCGGCTCCCGGTTTTCGCGACGATTCTCATGAAGGATCCGGGCTAGGACCCCAGAAGCTCACGCCTACCGGAAATCCAAGCGCCCATCATCCCGGACCCGTAGCTCCGCCTTGCGCCACAGGTCGATATCCCGTCCCAAACGCTGCTGCACCGCAGACGCGGCGGCGCCGTACAGACTCTCCACCACCATCGCCTTGTGATAATCGCTGCCGGCACCCCATAATTCGTCCTGCAGGCCCTCCAGCAATTGCTGCCGCTGATGGATGCCCTCGCCATCGAGCAACACGCCATCGGTGTCGGTAAAATCCGACAACTGGCGGTATTGCTGCATCATGGTCTGGGTCATGGCGGCATCGGGAATGATGCTACGGCTGACCTCTTCGCCCAAGGTACCTGCCAGTTGCTGACGCAAAGCGGCACCCAGATTGTCCTCGTTGACATATTCGTCGGTCACCGCAAACACCAAATAGGTCTGCGCGGTGAATAGATTTTCCGGCACAAAATTATTCCGCGGATTCTCCATGTCGCGGCGATGATACAGCAGACTGTCCTCGGGATTGTAGATCAGATCAGCATCGGTATAGCGACGGGTCGATGCCTCGATCTCGTATTCCTCGCGATAGCGGTTCTCCCGCTTCAATAAAATGTAATGCCCGGTTTCTGCAATCAACATATCGACATCGGCCTTGCCGGCCCCCTCCAAGGCAGGGAAGGTGAATTGAAACTCCAACTCCTTGGCATCCTTGTCGACATTATTGAGAATACCGCGGAAGAACGCCGACACGAATGGCGAGGCCGCCGCCAAACCTGGCGAAAACTTGCTCAAAGAGCCCACCGCCATGTCCAGGCCGGCACCTAGACCGTCCTTGTTGATATTCGACAGACGGACCACGCTCAACTTGATATTCAAAAACTCACCGTGATACACCGCCGGCCCATACACCAATCGATCACGAACATTCACCAGATGTCCCGGTGAATAATTCCGCTCCAACACCACCGGTGCCACTGGCGCGCCCTGTTTGCGCACGGTCTTGCCGCTTTCCACTTCGCAAGTCACCAATACCGAGGCGCCGCGTTCACCTGGTGGTCTGTCCGTATCGCCAGTGTCGAGATAGCGGATGAACAGACGTTTCAGCAGCACCGTCAGCCGGGTCGGCGGGTCATTGGGATCGGTCGGCAGCTGCAGCGCCCGGTTGGGATGCCGCGGCACCAAGCGGTCGTAGCGACGCGCCAAGACTTCCACCGACACCTTCTGCTCCACAAAGGGCTCGGCAAGAATCGCCAGGTCACGTCCGAGATCCGTCACCAGGCTGCCGATCAGCTGCTCCGCACTGCGCACGTTGGTCTGGATGGCACCGATGCCGTCCTTGTACCGGACCGCATCCACGATCTGGATCTGGAAGGGTGGCGCATTGTCCGATTCCACTTCGTGCGGCTGTCGCTGATACACCGGCAAATACGGCCACTGCAGATCCAGGCCGCGTTTGATCACCAGACAGCCCTCGTTGATACGCCGCAGCATTCGCACCAGGGTCTGATAGCTCTTTTTCCGTCGGGTGCTGATCGCCTGCTGGTCGGCATCACCAACGGGTATGTGCGTGTCTATCAAGATGGCCAGAGCGTCATCGGCAAACTGTTTGAATGGCGAATCCTGCCAATGTGCATCATCCAACACGAAGGGCTGTCGGCCGGGTCTGGACGGCGGCCACCGATCCTCAGCCTGATGACCCTTGGCCAGATCGAACTTGCCCTGGCTGATCTCCAGACTCGTCAATGGTTGTCCGCCCAGATAAAGGAACAGGGGATATTTTAAGGTCAGGCCTGGACGCTGATCCGGCCACTGGATCCACTCTCCCTGATCATCGTAGACGTCATTCAGAATGCCGGACAGTTCACGACGCAGATCGCTCAGGAAGCGACGGGTATGCACCAGACCGTAGATGGCGCGCGACAGCCGGCGCTCCCAGGCCCAGAGCTGACCCTGATTCTCGCCCACCGACTGACGCACCGACTGCGCCAACAACAACGACTCCGCAGCTACACCCTGCAAGGCTTTGGCGGTCGGGCTGTTTCCCTTGTCCTGCACCTCCAACAGGCGGTAGGAGCGCAGGCTCTCCTCATGCAATCGCTCGGCTTCGCGCAGTAACACCAGCGGCCCCACCACGCCGAGACCGGAGAAGACATCGAATAGACGATTGGCGTTCTCACTGGCCGGATAGCCCAGACCACGCAGGGCATAGATGGTATTGCTGCGATCGGAACCAATCACCGCTTCCTGCGGCACCGCTTTATAGGCATACACCTCACCCAGCCGACGCGACTCGCGCTCGCGACAAGAGCTCACCAACAGCGCCAGGCCGAGAACAAGAACTGGCAGAGCCAACCCCATGAGATGGCGATTAGAAGCTGGTCCCGCCAAAACTTCGAGCAGAAAAAGTTGTTTTTGCGGGCTCAGCTTCGGGGCCCGAGGGGCCTGCCCCTCGATGTAAGAGCCAAAACCGGGCGTAGTCCGATACGATCGAGGTCTTGAGCTCCGGGCGGCGCCCGGTTTGTGTGATAACTCAGGGTTTGCCCTGGCGAGTGCACCCAAACGCCAACCCGATCGACCGATGGCCAGTTTTGGGCGCAAAATACGCGAAGCGCCGCCCAAAATCCTTGCGAAGCAAGCGAGGCCGGACCGAGGCCGAAGGGTGATGCGACGGACGACGCGAGTGGGCAACGCCCCCTTTGAATGAAGACCGCGGGACATAGCTCGATGAAAATAGCCACATCGCAGGCAGCGCAACTGCCAACCTCGCCAGAACAGGACACGATCAGACCAGTCGGTGACACGGCAATATAGCTGTCATACTGCGAAACATCTGCTGTGCGAAGATCGCCTGTCAAATTCTTGACAGCCAGGTGGTCGTTCTACGCTCAGTCGAGTCCCGCTGTCATCGGGTCCGGTGGAGCCATGCCAGAAAGCACTCTGCAAAATACGGTTTCGCAACAGATCGAAACCCATATAGATCGTCTCGCAGGTGCTTGCGAGGCGAAATGGAGCTACGGCGTCGCCGAGGGCGCCAAACGCAGCCGTCATCTGTTCTGGTATCATCTCGGCGCAAGCCGCCCGCAACTGAGTGATCACCAGCAACATGCCCTGTTCCGGTTTCTGGTCACCGTGCGCAGCCGACAACAAGGCCAACAACTTAATTTATTCAACACGCTCTTATTCACTCTTTTACGAGATAGCGACTTGCACGTGGACAGCAATGTACCTTTACCACTCTGGCACGGCTTGGGACTGCCACCCGAGGCAGCCTTGTTGGTCGAGATTCCGATCAGTATCCCACTGCCAGCCTCACAGGCACCGCCAGTCACCCAAGCACCGGAACTGTGCACTGGCAGCAAAAGCGACCTGCACGGCATCTTGCAAGGGGCCAACCACACGCCCCTGGCCGGCGAGTACCTGTTCATTAACGGCCGACGACGTGCGGCACGCACCGACCATGCTGGCCGTTTTCGTATCGAAAGCGTACCAGCCGATCCGCACCGGCCCATCCACCTGCGGGTCCGCAACCATGAACTCACCACCTATTGGGGTGCCGACACCGTCACCTTACGGCTCGAGGAGGACTGACCCATGCCCAATTATCTCACCCCCGGGGTCTACGTGGAGGAGGTCGCCTCCGGCGCTCGGCCCATTGAGGCTGTCGGCACCAGCACCGCCGGTTTCGTCGGCTGCGCCCCCAAATCCGATGCCCTGCTGAACAAAGCCCAGGCCATCAACAACTGGGCCGAATTCACCAAGCATTTCTGCCCGGAAGAAAACCCCGACGCCACGCCGCTGGCCTGCGCCGTGTTCGGCTTCTTCCAGAACGGCGGCAGTCGCTGCTACGTGGTGAACGTCGGCACGGATGCCCCCATCACCGGTGGCAGCGGCGCCCAGCGACACGGCCTGCGCGCCCTGGAGCCCATCGACGATATCGCCATCGTCGCCGCCCCCGGTTACACCACGCCCATGGCCTACGAAAGCCTGATCAGCCACTGTGAAGCCATGGGCGACCGCGTCGCCGTGCTGGATGCGGCCGCGCAAGTGGTGGATGTGGAACAGCTGACGCGCGTTGCCACTCCCGCTCAGGACGAGGAGGACGGCAACCCGGCCCTGCGACCGCGGGTTTCCGACAACGGCTTCGGCGCCTGCTATTTCCCCTGGCTGCTGATCCGCAACCCCTTCAAACCAGCGGAATTGATCCAAGCCCCACCCGCTGGCCATCTCGCTGGCGTCTGGGCTCAAACCGATGCCACCCGTGGCGTGCACAAGGCACCAGCCAACTGCGCCATTCGCGGCGCGCTGGATCTGACCCAGGTGATCACCGACGCCGAGCAGGGGCTGCTCAACAGCAATGGCGTCAATGCGATTCGCCTGTTCCCCGTCGAAGGCATCCGGGTCTGGGGTGCGCGTACCATTGCCCCGGCCGCCAGCGAATGGCGCTATCTGAATGTCCGCCGTCTGTTCAACATGATCGAGGAATCCATCGCCAAGAGTACCCGCTGGGTGGTCTTCGAACCCAACGATGAATCCTTGTGGAAAAGCATCACCCGCGACGTCAGCGCTTTTCTGAAACTGATCTGGCGCGACGGCGCGCTGCAGGGCAGCACCCCGGAGCAGGCTTTCTACGTCAAATGCGACAACGAAACCAATCCGCAAGAGGTTATCGACGCCGGCCGGGTGGTGATCGAAATCGGCATCGCACCCGTAAAACCCGCCGAGTTCGTCATCTTCCGCATCGGCCAATACGATGGCGGCGCCGATCGTAGCTAAGGGCCCGTCAATAAATAAAGGTAGCGTCTCACTTGATCTTTTGCCGCCCTTCTGCGTTGCTTATCGCTTACATATACTCGATATGCTCGCTCTTCGCGCCTTGAAGGATCGACACAATCTCTGCGCGATCTGCCACCTTTATTTCTTTCCGCACCCTAAGTCCGCCCGTTGAGAATCCCATCATCCGCTCTGACAGAAGGAAACCGCCATGCCTGGCAGCCGGGTCGATCCCTATCTCGCCTATGATTTCAAACTCGACATCAATGGTGTCACCGAAGGCCACTTCACCGAGTGCGTCGGCATCGGCATCGATATCGACACCATCGCCTACCGCGAGGCCGGTCCCGGCCAAGTGGTTCGACAGTTGCCAGGCCAGGTGACTTATCAACCGGTCACCCTGCGCTATGGCCTGACCAACGCAGGCACGCTCTGGCAGTGGCTGCTGACCGCAGTGGACGGCAAGGTGGAACGGAAAAACGTCTCCATCATCCAACTGGCGCCGGACAACACCACCGAGGTGCTGCGCTGGAATCTGGAGGAAGCCTGGCCCAGCACCTGGCGCGCACCGCAGCTGAACGCCCTGGCTCGGGAAACTGCCATCGAAAGCCTGACCCTGGTCTACGAAAATCTCAGCCGCGCGTGAATGCACCGATGACAACGGCTTTGTATTTTACACCGAGTTACACCGAAGAGCCACAGCGGTCACTGAGTCGATTCCTGATTGCTCTGATCGGCACAGCAACGCCGGCTTCACCACCGCCATGTCTTGTTTTTCTCGGCGCTTCTATGCGTTTTCTCCTACGAGCGAGCCATTGATGGAAACGGACCGATGACCATCCCCGAACACTGGCAAGCCGATTGCAACCGTCTGTACGGCGAGAATCAGGCACCGGACTCATGGCGCGATCAGGTGTCGGCACAGCCGACACCGCCGGTGGTCAATCCCTGGCCAACGCTGCCGCCAACACCAACGGTCGCGGTCGAACAAGTCCTGCGTGATGATGACGCCCGCGCTCGGGCCGAACAACGGGGGCCGACGTGGAGCGCATAGCCTTCCTGATCGAAGCAACCGGAGAGTGGGTTCGTTGCCTGCTCAACCCCGAAGACCTAGCCCTGACCCGCCAGGCCGGCGTGCACGAATTACGCCGGAACGGTCGTCCGGTCGCCGGGCCGAGTCGACGCGAGGATCCACTGGTGCGGACCGGCGGCGGCCGCACCACCGTCGACCTGCGTTTGCTCTTCGATGTCAGCATCAGCCGCCAGCGCGTGCCGGACGACGACGTCCGCCGCCTGACCGCCCCGCTTTTAGCCCTGACTGAACCGACCGGCGGCCACGCAGCGCCAGTGGTCCGTCTGATCTGGGGCAAACACTGGAATGTGCCTGGCCTGGTTCTGGCCATGGCCGAGCGCTACGAAGCCTTTACCGAATCCGGCGTACCGCGCCGGAGTTTTGTCAGCTTGCGCTTCGCCCGTCTGGATGAATCCGACACCAGCGCCACACCGCCGGCACCACGCAGCATTGCCATGGACGCCGTCGGCCCGAACCCCAGTCGCAACACCAACGCCAATCCCGGACGTGTCTACCTGAGTGCCTCCAGCGGCCGCATCGACCAACTCGCTGCCAGTCACCTGGGCGACACCAACGCCTGGCGTCAGTTGGCTGATGCCAACCAACTTGACGATCCTGCCGACCTCTCCGGCCTGAAGAGCCTGCGCCTCCCATGACCCAAACCATCAGCATAGGGGGTTCCGCCCCCTGGCGACGTCGGTCGCACACCCTCTCGACCTCAGTCGTGGCGCGCTTGCGATGCAAGCGTTTTTCTGCAGCGCTACGCGTTATGATCGCCACAAAAACGCGACACTGTCGCTCGGTCTCGCGCTGGGACACGCTCGCCTGGCAAAGCAATTATCTGCTGCCGCAGACGAGGGCGCCATGACCGACACCAGCATCGCGTTCCCCGAGTGTGTCGTGACGATCGACGGCAACGCCTTCGACGGCGAATTGCTGCAGGTGGTGGTGAACCAGGAATTGGATTGCCCGGCGCAATGCCGTATCGCCATCGTGGGCGAGCACCAACTCCTGCCCGGCGCCAGCATCGAACTGCACCTGAACGGCCAGCTCCTGTTCCGCGGCCGGATCAGCGCTGTGCGCCGCAAAATCGGCCGTGGTCAGCCCCCCGGCGTGGAAATTCGTGCCTACGACACGCTCGATCAGTTGTCGGCCCTCGCACCGCAACGCCTGTTTACCAACCGCAGCCTGCAGGCCCTGGCCAGCGAACTACTGACCGGCAGCGGCGTACAGGTGCAGGGCGGGGCCCAGGCCAGCTTCACCCGTCTGGCGCAACATCGTCATTCGGACCTGGACCTGCTGCGTCAAGCCTGCCGGCTCTGCGGTCAGCACTTCCACCTTTTCGACAACATGCTTGCCATATTCGATATTGGCAACGGCAACGGCGAAAATCCGGTGGAACTGGATATAGAGTCACTGTTTAGTTGTGAAATCGAACACGACCAGCGCAGCGATTGCGGCCAGATACACACCAGCGGCTGGGACAGCGTCAGCGGCAGCCTGCTGCAGGCGCAAGCCGGCCAGGGCGCCACGCATGCCATCTCTGATCTCCCCGCCGACCATCCCAGCCGCATGCAGGCCTTGGCCCAGGGCATTCTGGCGCAGCAACAAGCCGCCACCAGACACCTCTGTGGCTTGGCCAACGGCAATCCGAGCCTGCGCCCCGGCCGCCCGGTGCGGCTCTCCAGTGGTGAACAGGCGGTACTGGCGCAGGTCACCCATCAGCTGAACAGCGGCCAAGGCTTTACCACGCGTTTCGACTCCCTGCCCACACCGCGTGCCGCCTTCGACCGCGCTTCCATCGCCAGCTTCGCCCGGGTGTGTGCGGTCAACGATCCCGACGGTCGCGGCCGTGTGCAGGTGGAATATCCCAGTATGGGCAACCTGGTCGTCGATTGGCTGCCGGTCATCATCCCCGGCGCCGGCCCGGGCAAAGGTCTGACCGCCCTGCCCCAGGTCGACGACATCGTGGTGGTGTTATTGCCAGCCGGCGACCCCACCCAGGGCCTGGTGCTGGGCGGGGTCTACCAAGCCGGCGAAAGCCCGAACACCGGCGCCAGCTCTGGCGAAGTGCAGGCCTACAGCCTGCAGAGTCCCGGTGGTCAGCAGATCCGTTTGGAAGACGACCAGAAGCGCCTGCTGCTGACTCAGGCCGACGGCAGCACCATCTACCTTGAACCCCAGGGCATCACCATCAAAGCCATCGGCGATCTGAACATTTCAGCTCCCGGCAAAAATATCACCATCACCGCTGCCAAAGTGGACTTCAAGCAGGGCTAAGGGTGCGGAATGAAATAAACGTTACAGATCGCGCAGAGATTGTGTCGATCCTTCAAGGCGCGAAGAGCGAGCATATCGAGTATATGTAAGCGATAAGCAACGCAGAAGGGCGGCAAAAGATCAAGTGAGACGCTACCTTTATTTATTGACGGACCCTAAGCATGTCCACCATCAATACCAGCCACAAAAAACTGCCATTCTCATTCCTTCCCTGGGTTACCACAGAGGGCACCGAAACAGAGAGACACAGAGAGGTTTAGAACATGCCGCATCTGTTCCACTTCGGCATCCCCGGTCTGGATGACGCCCCTGGTTTTCAGGTGGCGGCACACGGCGGCTTGGCCACCAACCGTGGGCCCGGTGCCATCAAACAGTCTCTGGCAATGCTGCTGGCAACCAAACCCGGCGAGCGCTGCATGCGGCCAGATTACGGCTGCCAATTGCAGCACCTGGTCTTCGAACTGGCCGACGACACCACCGCTGGTCTCGCCATGCACTACGTGCGTAAAGCAGTGGAACGCTGGGAACCACGGGTCCAGGTGATGGAACTCGATGCCAGTCCCGATCCGGCCTACCCCGAACGCCTGATGATCCGCCTCCGCTATCTGGTGATCGACGAGGCCTATGAAGATGAACTCAGCACACCACTTGGAGGACAGGCCTGATGGTGCTTCCCAGTCCCAATCTGGACGATCGCGACTTCGACAGCCTGGTTGCTGAAGCCAGGCAGGTAGCGGCCCGGATCGCACCACAATGGGACACCGAAGCCCCCAGCGACCCCGGCATGATGTTGGTGGAGGTGTTCGCGCACCTCACGGAACTGCTGCTCTACCGCGTCAATCGCATCCCGGAAAAAGTCCAGGTGGAACTGCTACGCTTGGCCGGCATCGGCCTACGCCCGCCAGCGGCAGCGCGCGTCGGTCTGGTTTTTCAACGGGAAGAAAAGCTCGATCAACGCGTCGTGATCCACCAGGGCTTTCCCGTCGCCTGCAACCAGATGGATCAGGACGGTCAGCCCATTCTGTTCACCACCGTGCGCACCGCAGTGCTGGAACCCGGTAGCCGCGAAATCCGCATAACCGCCCTACACGCCCGCGACATCGCTGGCGAAGTGGTGGGTGAGGGCACTGGGTTGCCCGGGCAATGCCTGCAATTGGCACAGCCACCGGTCATCGCCGATTCGGGCTTTGATGATATCCAGCTGGGCATCGATCTGGGCGAACGTCGTCCGGACGGCGAAGACGCCAACACGCGATACCACGATGGCCGTTATTATCAGCTGTGGGAGCCGGTCCCCAGCTTCGCGGAAGTGGGCGGCCGGGCGCAGGTATTCAGTGTCGACCGGGTCAGCGGTCAGATCCGCCTGGCTCCCAGTGCCGGATTGGCGGCAGTGCCGCCAGCCGGCGCGTCTCTGCGCGCCTGGTACCGCTGCGGCGGCGGCAGGGCGGGCAATGTCGCCGCCGGCACCGTATGCGTCCCGCAGGAGCCCCTGCCCGGCATTCAGATGCACAATCCCGCACCGGCCATGGGCGGCATCGACGCCGAAGCCCTGGAGCAGGCTCTGGAACGCGGCCCCATGGCCCTGGCCACCCTGCAGCGCGCTGTCACCGCACGCGACTTCGAACAATTGGCCTGTCGTGCTTCCGCCGGCATCGAGCGCGCCCGCGCCTTTACCACCGCCGCGCTCTGGCCCAGCGCCCAACCCGGCACCGTCAGTCTCCGTCTGGTCCCCCGACCCGGCGACAGCAGTGGCCAAGGTCGCTGGCTCCGCGCCGATCTGGAACGCCACCACGCCCAGGAAATTCGTGATCAGGTCCAGGCCTACCTGGACAACCGCCGCCCGGTGGGCACCCGTCTGGACCTGGCCTGGGTCCGTTATAAATCGGTCACAGTACGAGCACGCGTGCGCTGTGAACCAGACCGCAACCCAGCCCGAGTACGCGAGGCCATGCTCGGTGCTCTGTATCGCACCATCTGCCCCATCGCTCACGATGGCAGCCAGGCTTGGCCTTTCGGCCGCAGCCTGCACAGCAGCCTAGTGTACGGTGCCATCATGTCGCAGCCAGGCCTGAGTCACATAGATGGCCAGGTAGAACTGATCCTGGAACATGCCCCCGACCACGACACCCGCGCTCTCGACGTGGACCGCTTCAAATCCGGCACATGGTTTGCCGCCTGCAGCGAACGCATCTTCCGCAGCACCGACCATGGCGCCGGCTGGGATGCCCTGCATCAGATTGCCACCGGCCGTATTCGACAACTCCTCTGTCATCCGTGGCAACCTGGTTGTCTGGTGGTACTGGTTGAGGAAGACGAGCACCACCGCCTGCTGATCAGCCGCGATTACGGCGAACACTGGGACCCGAACCCCGTTGCCGACACCCGCTTTGAAATCGAAGACTTGGCCTGGCTGCCCGAAGACGAACCGGCGCTGCTGGCCGCCACCGATGCCGGCCTGATGCGGGTCGCTATTGGCGCACTCCCCATTCGCATCCGCCTGCTGGAGACAAGCGCCAGCGATGACGATCGTGGCGAATCACTCCGGCAGGAACCACGGCGTGGCTTTTACGCCGTGGCAGTGGGCCGCGATGGTCTGGGCCGGTGCCATGTGTGCACCGCGGCGCAGGCCGGCGGCGGCGTGTTCCACTCGGCCGACGGTGGGGCACCGGGGAGTTTCCGGGCCATCGGTCTGCCATCAGAAAATGTCCGCCAACTCGCGATCCAGGCCACCGGCAATCAATTGCAGTGCTGGGCGGGCTTTGCTGCGCTTGGCCGCAGCGAAGGGCAGGCCCCACGCCGCTACAATCTGCACAATCCTGCCGCCGGTTGGCAACGTTTTCCAGCTGGCTGGCAGGGCGGCAGCTGTACTGGCTTTGCCTTCTGGAACGATCAGGTGCTGTGCGGCACCCATCACGGCGGCGTCCTGCTACTGGACGACACCCGCGAGCAGACCCGTTGGCAAAGCACGCTGATCGCTGCCGGCCTGCCCATTCGTGACGATTCCAGCCAGCTGGCACCCATTCGTGCCCTGGCTGCAGCCGATGGACAATTACTGATCGCCGGACCCGGCGGCCTGTACGGCAGCGATGGTCAGGTCGAAGAATTGCGTTTTCAGCCCAAAGCCCGACGTGTCCACCTGGACCAGGTCACCCTCCCCGAACACTGGTTGTTCTGTTCTGGCCGCCACGAGATCGAGGTGCTGAGTGAACCCATCGCCTGAACGGATCGAAGCCATTGCGCAGCTGCTTCCGCAAGTCATGCGCGGCAGCCTGCCGGAATCGCCGGTGTTGCAGGCGCTGGTCCAGATTATGGCCCGCCTGCTGGAACCGACACGCGCATGCCTGGCGCAGCAGGAGCACTACTGCGATCCGCGCCGCGCACCCGAACCCTTTGTCGCACTGATCGCTCGTTGGCTGCATCTGGACCCACTGATGGACGTGCCCGACCCCGGCTCGCCAGACTGGGCCTGGAGCCTGGCCGCCGGCAACGATTGCCTGCGCGAGCTCAGCGCCGAGGCCATGCACCTATACCATTGGCGTGGCACCAGCACCGGTTTGCAACGATTTCTGGAACTCTGCACCGGCTTGCGAGGTTTCCGCATCGACGAGGACGTCCCCGACGAACACGGCCACCCACGTCCGGCGTACATCCGCATCCATGCTCCCACCGAAGCCCGCCCCATGGCCCGTCTGGTTGGTCGCGTTGTCGCCTCGGAAAAACCTGCCTGGGTCACCGCGGAGGTGCAATATGACTAGCATTCTCTACCTCAACCGACCTTTCTGGTGCTTGCACAGAGACAGCGAGGAACCAAGGCGAGGAGCGGTTGTGAAATGGCCCCGGAAAGACGTTGAGCAGAGGCCGTACTCCCACTCGCCTCGCAGGCCTCCATTGATTCGATGTCCTTTTGTCTTTGCGACCTCTGCGTTGAATTTTTCAATACGACAGCGTCCCCAAGAGGTCCGTCATGTATGATCTGACCGCCGACAAAAGCCGATTGGTCCTGCAGGCCGGCGAGTCCTCGCGCCTGGTGCTGACCATCAGCAACACTCGCGAACAGGACAGCACCTGCTTGGTAGCCGTCAGCCGACTGGATGGACCGCCGGCGGAGGAGGTCGCGCAAAAACCCAAACGCAAGGCCAAGGAGACCGACCGGCCGGCATTGGACTGGCAATTCAATCCGCAGATCAACCTGGGCCCGCGCCAGACCGGCAGCGTCGCCTTCACCGTGTCCTGCACCACCCAGGCGGACATCGGCGATTACCGCTTCGAGATCCTGACCGCCGACGAACGCAATCCCGACGAACAATACAGCACCCTCACCGTGCCGCTGCTGGTGTTGCCGGTGCCAGCCACAAAGCGCCGCTGGTGGCTGTGGCTGCTGCTGGGATTTTTCGTCATCCTGATTGTCATCATTCTGATCATCATCCTGACCCGACCGGCCTTCGTCCCGGTACCGACCGTGGTGGGCCTGAACTATACCCAGGCCGAAGCCCGCCTGGCGGAAGTGAGCCTGAACGCCGAACGCACCGGCACCACGCATCAGGAATTGGATCGCTCGGTCACCATGGCGCTGAAACATGCCCGCGCCGAACAAGCACCGCGAGATGTGGAGCTGACCCCTTGGCCGGACGACGCGCTCCCACCGCTGAAACCGGATCTGGTCTGGCGCCAGAGTGTGGACGGTGCCGCCGAACGCGGTGGCACCGTGGTCCTGTCGGTGGTGCCAGACATCGACTCAGTCCCGTCCATTACGGGGCAATCGCTGCTGGACGCCATGACCCACCTGGCTGATGCCGGCTTCCGTTTTGATTATCGCTATGCCTTCCCCGCCCAATATCGCTATGGCAATGACACCAGTGGTGTCTGGCATGTGCAGATTCCAGCGAATGACAGCTGGGAGGTGTTCTGGCCAGTCAGCGACACGCCAAACGAGGACGCCGAAGAAAGCGAGGGCGATCCGGATACGGCAGAAAAATCCGACAGCACACCGCAGGCTTATCGCGGCAGTCGCCTGCATCTCAGCAGTATTCCCGAGCAGCTGACCGTTCCGGATTTCAGCAGTATTGCGATCAACCAGATTCTGACCATCAAACCCTTCAACCTGATTTTCATTTTTGAGCAAAAGCGCTATGACGCGTCGCAAATCGCCGACCTGCGGCAAGTATATCGAAAAGTGGGCAAGGACCTCTACGCCTACCGACAAAACCCGGCCGTCGGCAGTCAGGTCGCCCGCCATCCCCACACCATCACCGTGCAACTGGCCTTGGGCCAGGCCGGAGCCACGCCATGACCGCCCCGCTCTGCTTCATCCTGATGCCCTTCGGCGTCAAAGACCTGCCCGATGGTCGCCGTTGCGATTTTAATCGCATCTACCAAGCCGGCATCGAACCCGGTATCATTGCCGCCGAGCTGGAACCGATTCGCGCTGATCACGAATCAACCGGCGGTAGCATACACGGCGCCATGTACGAGCGCCTGCTGCTGTGCGACTTCGCCATCGCCGATCTGACCGGTGCCAACGTCAACGTGTACTACGAATTGGGCGTCCGTCACGCCGTACGCCCGGCCACCACCCTGCCGATCATGGCCGCCGGGACACCGCTGCCCTTCGACGTCAACCTGCTGCGCTGCCTGCCGTACGAGTTGGATGCCAGTGGCTCTCTGACCGACAGCCAGGCGGCCAGCCTCCGCGACGCCATCGCCGAGCGTTTGGTCGGCCTGCGCCGCCTGCACCGTGACGGTGCCGCCTGCGACAGCCCGGTTTTCCAATTAGTGCGGAATTATGGTCCGCCAGATCTGGACCTACTTGGCACACAAAGCTTTGTCGAACAACAGCAGAGCCGAGTCGCCAGCCACAAATCCCTGCAGGCGGCCCTGCGGCAACCAGAAATCACCGACCTGGAACGCGTTGCCGATGAATTGCTGCCCTACGATGGTTCCGATCCCGACAATCTGGTTGCCCTTCTGAAAGCCTACCGGTCGGCTTCGGCCTGGCGACCACTGCTGGAGCGCTTTGCTCGCATGCCAGCTGCCATTACCAACCAAACCGAACTGAAGCGACTGGCGGCCTTGGCCCACAATAAACTCGGTGAATACGAGCAGGCCATCGCCATCTGCGAACAGTTGCTCCACGATGGCGGCAACAATCCCGAAACCCTGGCCCTGCTGGCTGCGGCCTACAAGGCCCGCTGGCTGGCGGCATCAGCCGACGGCGCCACCGGCCGCGCCCGTGGCCTGCTGGGTAAAGCGATCGATGGCTATGCTCGCAGCTTCGACGCCGACATCCGCGAGGCCCATCCTGGCATCAACCTCCTGACTCTGCTGGATATTCGCGGCAACGACGCGGATCTGGCGTGGAAAGAACGGATCCTGCCGGTGGTCGCCCTGGCGCTGCTGCGACGCCCGCAGGCCGATGATTATTGGCACCACGCCACTGTCCTGGAACTGGCGGTGCTCGCCAGCGATCCCGATCAGGCGCGGCAGCAGGCCGATCGTGCCCTAGCGGCCGACGCCGAAACCTGGATGCACGCCACCACCGCTGGCAATTTACGCCAGCTGCTGCTGGCACGCCTGGAACGCGGCGAGGATCAGCACTGGTTGCGCCAACTGATCGCCGAATTGGAAACGGGAGACGCCGCATGAATCCGCTCTGCTTTGTGGCCATGCCCTTCGGCGTCAAAACCGATCCGCGCACGGGTCGTTGCGTCGATTTCGACGCGATTTTCGAGATGGCCATCGAACCCGCCATCCAGCAGGCTGGCCTGCTGGCAATACGGGCCGACGAAGAACGTACCGGCGGTATCATCCACACGCCGATGTTCGAACGGCTGCTGCTGTGCGACTACGTGGTCGCGGATCTGACCGGATTGAATGCCAATGTGTATTACGAGCTCGGCTTGCGACACGCCATGCGGCCGGCCACGACCCAGTGCATTTTCGCCAGTCATTCACCGCCGACTTTTGACGTCAACCTGCTGCGCTGCCTGCCCTATCAGCTCAGCCAGGATCCGAAGCCCAGCGCCGCAGAGGCGAAACGACTACGCACCGAGTTGACCCGGCGACTGCGCGATTTGCGCAACCTGGCTGCCGAACAGCAGGCCATCGACTCGCCCATTTTCCAATTGCTGCCTCAATTTCAGGGCCCGGATCGCAGTCGCATCGACAGCCAGGCCTTTGTCGCCAGCCAACACCAGCTGCTGGAGATCCAGTCCCAGATTGCCGACGCTAGTGACGACCACAACGAGCCGGCCTTGCAACAATTGGGCGACCGCCTGCTGAACAACGCCGACGCCTCCGACCACGGTCCGCTGCTGGCCATCGCCGCCGCATGGCGTCGCCTGGGCAACTGGTCGGCGCTGCTGGCCTGGATCGAGCGGCTGCCGGCCAGCATCAGCGATACCGCCACCATCCAGGCCTGGCAGGTACATGCCCATGCCAACCTCAAACAACTCGACACGGCCGAACGCATCTGTCGACAATTGATTGACAGCCATGGTCCCAGCCCCGAACACCTGGGCCTGCTGGGGCGCCTGCTGAAAGATCGCTGGCAGGCCGCGCGGCAGGCCGGCCATCAAGCCCAGGCGACCGGCTTCCTGCATCAGGCCATCGCGGCTTATCGCCGGGGTTACCTGGAGGATCCGCGCGAACCCTACCCGGGCATCAACCTGGTCACCCTGCTGGATATCGCTGGCGACGCCGACAGCCGGCGCGAACGTGACCGGATCCTGCCGGTGGTCCGCTACGCCCAGGAGCTGCGCCGCCGCGTCAGCCGCGAGGACTACTGGGCCCTGGCCACAGCCCTGGAACTGGCAGTGTTGGCCGACGATGAAGCAGCCACGCAAACGCTGCTGCCCAGCTGCATCGCTGCCGCCGAGGCTGATTGGCAGAAGCAATCCACCGCTGGCAACCTGCGCCTGATCCACGAAGCCCGGTTGTCGCGCGGTGAACACCAGACCTGGTTGCTATCGCTGATCCGCGATCTGGGCGGCGAACAGATCCTGGTCACCTCTCTCGCCGCGGCCGCGGCGCCACCGCCGCCGGCCATAGCCACTGACGACACCATTGCCACCGATTCACCAGACAACAACACCCCGCCCCCCGAGGTGGAGCCGTTAAACGCCACCGAGTCACAGGCGCAGGCGGCAACGACCACTGCCAAGGACACTGGCAATTCCGGCCAAACGACGCCTGCGCCGGTGGAGCCCAAACGTGATGACGCGACCCCAATGATGGACGAAGCAAGCCAACCAATTCCAGACAGAACAGACAAAAATCCCGCCACCGCCGCAAGCACCCCCGGCCCACGACCGGACGACAACCCCGGACTACCACCGCTCTCACCACGCTATCGTCGCCCAACCCGCGCCTATCCCACCACCGCCTACACCCCGCGCAAAGGAGTGACCATGAAAACCACTGATGGATCCATCATCGACATGCCCGATCGCGCCCTACGCGCCAAGAATTTCCTCGAGGCCGATTACAACCTTTCCAATCAGGAAGTCTGGTACGACCGCAAGGCATCCAGTAACCGGAGGTGGGCCACCCGCCTCGGCTTCCTGACCGTGCTTGCTGGTGCCGCCACCGCAGTGGTCCAGCTGTGGACCCCATCACCACCGGACATGCCACCGGGCAGTCTGCACTGGACCACCATTCTCACCGCCCTGCTCGGGGCCGCCGTGGTTCTGACCAAGGGCATGGAACGCATCTGGAAATTCGACGACAACTGGCTGGCCTACCGCATGGCTGCCGAAGGCATCAAACGCCAGACACGTCTGTACATCAACAACGCCGGTCCTTACGTCTGCGGTGAAGAACCGGCCTACCGGCGGTATGTGGAAAACATCGAAAATGTCATCGCCTCGGAGCAGAACTCCTTCAAACAGAACGCCGAAAACGACCAGTAAATCATGATAGGCAAATAAATCTCCATAGAAGCAGACCACAGACCGCAAGCGTCCCGCCTTGATCCAACCACCAAGGAGACCACCATGGACAACCACGAAAGCTTCCAGTTCGGAGGCAGCACACCGCAAATCAGCGACTGCGACGACCACTGCGGCCTGGGCAACTGCGGCCGACGATTACGTTGCAGCATCAGCTGTCAGCCGGTCCCCTACCGCCGGCGGTCAGGATCCGCCATCGTCCACTGAGCCAGCACCCCTTCCCGGAAACTCGACACCTTGCCATGTGGATGTAACCGCAGCGTGATGTACCCGAACCTTTCCCGACGCGACCTCGTTGCGGTTGAAAAATACGGGGGATCGGGTCCCGAGGGTAGCTGCAGACGGCAACCCTGGGCTATTCGACGCAGCCCCGTTGCGGCAAAGTATCCCAAGGGGATTCCGTCGGAGAGCCCAGACTTGCTTGCTCCCCTGCGTGCCATGTCCCGACAAACCGGCTACCCCAACGGGGTTGCGCCGGAGAAAGCCCGTTCAGCAGTCGCTCGGTTACATCATGGCACGGTCACATCCTGCCGAATGCTCGGGCCGCTGTCCGCCATCCGCCTGCATACAGTGACGATCAACGGTGCCTGTTTACGATCTCCAGATCTCCAGGCTGGAGCGGTTCACTCCAGTCCGTCCATCCGAACGTTTCAACACGAGCCGCTTCCAGATGCCACTCAGCTTGTACCCTGGCGCGTGCCCCCTTAGTCTCCGGCTGAAAACGAACGGTTCACGACCCGGACCAGCTGCCGACCATGCCAGCTGATGCCCCGCCAAGGAGTCTGTTATGACACGTACCCTGATCGCCCTTCTGGCCACCACCCTGACCCTGCCGCTGACCGCACTGGACGTGGGTGATCCAGCACCAGCCCTGGATGACGCCAGCTATATCACCGGCAACGTCCCCGAGCTGACCGGCAACCACTGGACCGTGGTCGAATTCTGGGCCACGTGGTGTCCGCCCTGCCGTAAAAGCATTCCGCATCTCACCGCCCTGCAGCAGCAGTATCCACAGGAACTGGTCGTGGTCGGTCTCAGCGATGAGGAGCAGCAGACCGTACGACAGTTTGTCGACAAGATGGGCAACGACATGGCCTATACCGTCGGTATTGCCAGCGACACTCTGTACCAATCCTATATGGCCGATATCTCCGGCATTCCGCACGCCTACCTGGTGAATCCGTCAGGAGAGGTGGTCTGGCATGGCCACCCCATGCAGCTGGATCAGCCGCTGCAGGCAGCCATGACTGGTGCGTTGGAGGTCGATAGCTTTCGTAAAAAATTGCAACTGGAACAAGCACTGGAGAAGAGCTTCGAGAGCAATGACCTGGCCGCCATCGGCCGTGCCGCCGAGGCTTTGCGCCTGGTCGACCCCAACCACGAAATGGCGATCGGGGTCCTTCTGCAACTGGCCGAACAGCAAGAGAACGCCACCGCCTATCGCAAGGTGCTGACCAAACTGCAAATCGATCAGATGGATGGCAATACCGCCAACAATCTGGCCTGGCAGCTGATCACCCACGGCGACCTACAGTATCGCAATCTGGATATCGCCCTGACGCTGGCCGAACACGCCGTAGCGGCCGAACCCGACGCCGCCCATATCGCCGACACGCGTGCCCGCGCCTACATGCTGCTGGGCAAATTCGATGAGGCCATTGTTGAACAACAACGCGCCATTGAGCTGGATCCCGATTCCGAATCGCTGCAAACGCCACTGGAGTATTATCAGCAGGCCAAGGCTCTGGCGGCCGGCAAGAAGCTGAACGACAATGTTGATGTCAAGGCTGAGGATGACATCGAGGATATCGACCTGCCGTAACGGCAACTATTCGCGCTCGGACCGATTCGGCTCGCGGATGCGTGTCGATCGGCCCACCGAAAACCAGCTGATCAGCCGCCCGCCGAACGAGCCGATTTCAGGGTTGCCGCCTTGCACAGGTTGTCGGCACTGGCCGCTACCCGGCCACAAGCCTTGCAGTAGAAGATGGGTTCTTCGACCAGCTCCGCCAGTACATCAGCATGCTCTTTGAAATCGTCCTTGGACCACTTGCAGATCGCCCGATTACGCAGTTTTTTCTTGGCACCCATGTTTGTCCTCTAGTGGTCATGGAATCACGTCTCGCTTTGGATGCAAGGCGAGTCAGCACAAAAGAAAACGCTTGGCGCTGGCGGCCGGATCAGGCCCCATGCCTTCCAAGGCGGGGCCCTGCTCCGCCTTGGAAGGCATGTGTATGGCGTCGTTTTCTGTCAACTCACGTCGCCAATCAAACGGTCCAACAAACGTGACGCTTCCCTCAGAGGGGGCGCTGCCCCCTCGCGACATCCGTCGCACACCCCCACGGCCTCGGTCGGAGGTGCGGACCGCAGGTCCTCGCGCTTGGACGCGCTCGCCTGGCTCTTATCGGATTCGTGCCGAATTCGACCTCTGAGGGACCCATCAAGAATGACAGACGTTATTTATCCTTCCCCTTGCCATGGCACCCCGATCTCCGAGCCCAGCTGCTGCAAAAAATCCTGCATGTATGCACGCCGGCGCCGCGCTTCGGCTCGACCGGCGGCGGTCAGCATGCCGGCTTCGAGGGTGAATAATTTGGTAAAAAAATGATCGATGCTGAAGCGACTGTCATCCGGTGAGCGCGTCCGGCACCAGGGGTCATCCGGGTCGTAGAGCGGCCGGTTCAGGGCACCGCCCACCAGCAGGGTGCGGGCCACGCCGATGGCGCCGAGGGCATCCAGGCGGTCGGCGTCGCGCAGCACCGCGGCTTCCAGGCTGGCGGGTTCGATCCCGGCCGAGAAGGAATGCGCTTCGATGGCGTGGGCGATCTTCGGCAGCCAGGCCTCGGGGTAGGCCTGCTGCTGCAACCAGGCCACGGCCTGACTGGCCGCCTGACGGGAGGCCAGATGCCGCTGGGGATGATCCTTGGACAGAGCGACGCAATCGTGCAACCAAGCCGCCGGCATCAACACGGCGAAGCGCGCACCCTCCGCTTCACCAATGCGCCGGGCCGTGTTCGCAACCCGCTGGACATGCGCCAGGTCGTGGGCGGCGTCCGCTTCCAGAGCCTGCAACCAGGCATACAGATCGGCTAGGAAACACGCGATCCGCTCGTGTGCTTGCTCAACAGAGCGGTCCGTATCGAACGCATCTGCTTGCTGGTTCCAGGCCCGCCAAGCTCTCTGCCATGCCTGCTGGTCATCGCTTGTTTGCATGTTGAGACGCTGGTCCACCAAGCGCACCAAACAAGCATGAGAAGATGCCGCAGATCGATCTTGCCGTGCCGCATCGTCCCTTAGTTTGGCGCGTCATGCTCAGCATGGAAGCGCGCAACGATGATCCCCGCCTGGAATCCTCGGATGAGATTCCCTCTGCGCGCAGTCAGCTACGTCGGCGGCGACAGGCTGCGATTGCCGCCAGCCGTTATGCGCGGCTGGGCGATCTGATGATCCGGCTGTCCAAACGGATTCAGATCGGCGATCGTGATCTGGTCAATTATCACCGGATCCGGCGCCTACGCGATTTGCAACGGCGCATTAGCGAAACCTGGGCCGATTACTGGCGACGCAACGCCCGCGGCTGAGGTCATCCTCGCCGCGGCGGCGTTCGACCGATCTCCCGCAGCACAGCCCGCAAGTCCATCCAGGTCGGCTTCTTAGCGGCGTCGTTGCGCAGCAGATAACTGGGGTGGAAGGTGGGGATCACCGGAATGCCGCGATACATGAAGCGCTTGCCCCGCTCCTTGGTAATGCCCAGGCGCATATCGCCGCGCAGGGCCTGCAGTGGCGTAGCACCGAGGGTGCAGATCACCTTGGGCGCCAGTGCGTCGATCTGTTCCTTCAAATAGGGGAGACAGGCCACCATCTCGGTCTCTTCTGGTTTGCGATTTCCCGGTGGCCGGCATTTGATCACATTGCCGATGAACACCTCTTCCCGCTGCAGGCCCATGGCCACAATCATTTTGCTCAGCAACATCCCGGCCTTGCCAACGAAGGGTCGACCCTGGGCATCTTCGTCCGCACCGGGACCCTCGCCGATAAACATAATCTCCGGCTGCGCAGGGCCCTCACCGGGCACCGCCTGACGGCGCTCCTGGCAAAGACCGCAACGCTTGCAGTCCACCACTTGCCTGACGACATCAGCCAAGCGCTCTGCCGGCGTCCCACCGGCAAAAACCAGCGGCAACTGCTTGGGCGCCTGCGCTGTCTCGGCGATTGGCGCAGCGGCAGCCTTGGCTGGTGCCGCTGTTTCCTCGACTTGGCTGCGGCCGATGAATTGCACACCCAGATCGCGATCGATCTCCAGCAGCAGGCGCAGGGTGCGATAGGCAGCGGCAAGTTCCATGCGCAAGACGCTAATCTGAATACCGGATTGGTCTACTCGAGACCGGGGGTGGAGCCACGCACGATCAGCTCCGGCAGCACTCGCTCGCAGCTCGGATCGAGCATCTGCCCCTGCATGGCGGTCAGCAGCGTTCGGCAAGCCAGTATCAGCGTGATCGACCAGGCCGAACTGGAAGACGCCTTGGTGCACCCGGAACGCTACCCGAACCTGCTGGTCCGCCTGGGCCGCTTTGTGGAGCTGGAACGCCACGAACAGGAAGAGGTGATCCGGCGGACGGTGCATTTTGTGACCTGCTTTGCTACCGGAATTCTCGCACCGGCTCGCCCCCCTCCAACCAGGTCAGCATGTTCAGCACCAGACAATTCCAATTCATGAAGCCCCGGTTGATGATCGGTTCGGTGCTTTCCGGCTCGTAGTATTCGTGCATGGCACCAAAACGCTGGATATCGCGGCCAAAGAGACGCACGGTCTTTTCCGCCAATTCGCGAGCATCTTCTTCGAAACCGTAGCGCAGCAAACCGGACCAGGTCATGTAATTGGCGATACCCCAGATGGGACCCAGCCAAGAGCTGGGGTTGCCCGAGGCGCGCAAATCGTACTGCTTCTCCATTTTCGACAGAGTCCGCACCCCGCCGGCGGCCTGGAAGGTGGCAGGATTGCGCAAGTGTTCCTGAACCATGCGCTCCGCCTGCTCTGGAGTCGCAATACCAGCCCAGAGCGCGAGAAAACCCGACCAGACGCCAATACGCATGAGCAAACAGTCCCACTGCCGCGGCATGCCAACGTGCCGCTTCCAGGGATTATCCCGTTCCTTGGTAAAATGATCGCGCGGCAGCAGCAGTCGATCGGCCGAATAATAGAAACCGGTCCATTCGTCCCAGAGATGCTCGCGCATCGCGTCACGCAGATTGGTCGCCGCCTGCCGATAGTGCTGCATAACGGCCGACAAACCGAGTTTTTCGCCAATGCACACCGTGGCCTGTAATTCCTGATGCATCAGGCAATTGAGATAAATGCTACAGCAGCTCTTCGGCGGCCGAAAATAGGAACAGGGATCGTTGTCCACGCCCACGGCATTGCAGTCCTGCCAATAATACAGGCCCGTCACCTGATCGCGGTGATGGTTCATATAACCGTTGACGAAACGCTGGATCTGCTCGAAGGGCTGCCGCAGCCACTCGCCATCATCTGCTGGCTCCTGCTGGAGCAGAAAGGCGGCGTGCTGCGCCAGGCAGGGCTTGTGCCAGTTCTGATCTTGGAATTCCAGCGGCTGCCGTGGCTCCTCGCCAGCCTCGCCGCGACCGACCACGATCGGCATCCAGCCGGTGGTATTGTCGGTAAAAGCGGTGTAGTTCAGCACGCAACCACGCTCATGCAACAGCGCTGTCGCCCGATCGTCGGCCGACTGCCCCTGCAAAATCTGCCGCAGAGCGATATCGGCCCACCAGGAATCCCAATCCCAGAGCACATCGGCGTAGGTCCGGCTGCCCGGCGTGATGAAGGGATGCGGCAGATTGCCGCCAGCCGGCCGCAGCATGCCAGCCCACTCCTGTTCCAGATACTGCCGGATGCTGGCCCCGTAGGATTGCAGCTCGCTATCCATATCCTGACTCCTTGCTCATCATGCTAACCTGGATCCAGGCTGTTTTCCGGACCGGAATAGGACATAATCCAGGATAGAATGAGACAAATCCTAGACACCCAGCCACGGACCGGCATCTTAACTGCGGTCCATGGCCAGCTGCAACGCCTGATGGCCGGCCTGCAAGACGGCCTGCAGCCGCGCTATCTCCCGCCAGCCGAGCAACAGCGGGCGGCCGTAGCCAGCCACCGCCATCGCCAGGCGGAGCTGTTTCTGCAACTGGCCGGCAAGACCCGCTTCCGCTGCCCCGGCACGGAGTTGCTCCTGGCAACCAATGAACTGCTGATACTCGGACGCGGCCAGCTCCATGCCGAACGCGGGCAAGCCGACGACACCGGCTTCCAACAACTGGTGGTGCTGCCCGAACCCGGACATTGTCGACTTTTTCTCAGTGATCTCGGCCCCGGCGCGCGGCCACGCCCGATCTGGCAGGAGCGGCTGCCCTTTCCGAACAGCGCCCAGGCCGAGGCCTGGCTGCAGCAGACGGCCAGCAGTCCCATAGCGGCGCAACGACAGGGCCTGGTACTGGCTGCCCTGGCCGACCTCCTCGCTTCCTGGCCTGCTGCCAGCACCAAGCAAGAGCGAAACCCGCATCTGGTCAGCGCCTGCCAGGCGCTGATTTGTGAACAACTCGCCGACCCCAGCCTGACGGTCAGCCATCTGGCCCGGCAATTACAGCGCAGCCCCGACCACCTGTCCGCTTGTTTCAAGCGGGCCCATGGCGAGACCCTCGGCCAGCACCTGCAGCGCCGGCGCCTGCAGCGCGCGCAGCAACTATTGGCACACAGCAATGACGCCATAGCTGTCATTGCCAAAGCCGTTGGATTTCGCGACCCTGGTTATTTCAGTCGCTTATTCCGTAAACTGATTGGCTGTACGCCACGGCAGTGGCGACAAAACACAAACCAGGCGGCGACCGGTCTTCGACGCTGTCTTCTAAGCTGAGCCACATCCAGCGGTCTCGCAGGCTGCCTGCAGGCCATAACGCGGCAGCTGCTGCTGCCAGTACGCTGGTTCGGTTCCGAGCGAGGTCAGATAATTGCCCACCATCAGCGCATTGATGCCGACCCCTAATACTTCATGCAGGCGTTCGCCAAAGGTGACTTCTTTACCACCGGCAACCATGATATTGCTCTGCGGCAGCATCAGGCGGAACACCGCCAGGGTCAGCAGGGCCTCGTCAGCTCAGCTCTGCAGGTCCATCCAGGTCAGATGCCGACCCGCTTTCATCGCATGCCGGAGGCGCCGGCCGCAGATAGCATCCAGCTGCACCGGGGTCAGCGCTTCCGGCGGACAGGGCCGCAAGGGAATAAGCAGATCCTCGTCCAGGATGGTGCCGGCAGCGAGGTCGCGCCGCAAACGCAGGGCGCGTCGTTGCACCACCACCGTCTCCTGCTCGTTGCTCTCCACCCGCTTGATGCCGTCACCCAAAGCCAATTCCAGCTCGCGAGTGCGCAGCACCATGTCGCGCCAGCTGATCGGGGTCATGGAGAAGGCATGATCCGGACCAAGGCGACGAGGGTCGTCAGTGAAATGCTTTTCGATCACCCGTGCGCCCAGAGCCACTGCGCCCAACACCGTGGCGTATCCTGGCGTGTGGTCCGATAAGCCCAAGACCATTTTCGGATACATAATCCGCAGGCTTTCTAGAACCCGCAGATTGATATGGATGAAATTCTCCGTTTTGCCGCTGTAATTGGTGTTGCACTGCATCAACGCCACCGCGCCATGACAACCGAGGGCCGCTTCCACGGCCTGTATTGTTTCGTCCATACTGCTGGCACCGCAGGCGATCAACACCGGCTTGCCTTTGCTGGCGACATAGTCGATGAATTGCGGCCAAGTGACATCGCCAGAACCGATCTTGTAAGCCGGCACGAAGGGATCCAAGTGGTCCACCAATGCTACCGCGTAGGGGCTGGAGAAGAAATGGATGCCCGCCTCCTCACAGGTGGCCAACAAAGCCTCGGTCCAAGCTGGATCCAGAGCCGCACGATCGTAAATCTCATAGACACTGCCCGACCAGGCTGCTTGATGCGAGCGCTTCCCGCCCAATTCGCGAAAGCCGCGATCGCTGACAATGGTTTTGGCGGAAAAATGCTGGAATTTTGCCGCCTCGGCCCCGGCCTCGGCCGCTAAATGGATCAGCGCCTTGGCGCGTTCCAAATCGCCATCGTGATTGGCGGCAATGTCGGCAATAAAATAGGTTGGCTGATCGGCACCTATCATGCGATCAGCAATGGCAAAACGTCGCAGCGGAGTATGCATAGAATTCCTTATCGGGCCGTTTTTGCGGTGTCGTTTTCTATTGCATCCGGTCGCACTGCCGCCCCGGTGACCGGGCAAGCGGAATGAACAGATAAACCGGCATCACGGTAAATCCCGGATTTCTTCCATCAGACTCGGCAGCTTGAAATCGAAGGTCTGCTGGAACAAGCTACTGTCCATCCGCATATCATCGGGACGGTAGGCACGCAGAGACAGGTCCTGACGTTGCCGGTCCAGGCAGCAGCTGGCATCCAGGTCATACCGCTGCGCCAGCGCATGCGCGAAATCACGTTTGCTCATGCCGCCGGAGCTGCCGCAGTTGTAGACACCGCTGCGCCACTGACCCAGTACCTGGACAATAGCCCGGTAAAGTGTCTCGATGCGGATCGGACTGAACTGGACGTCGGTAAACAAGGGATAAGCCACGCCGTCGCGGAACACCTGCAACAGGCGATCGGAAAAGGTCGGCCGCACCTCCGGATGGCCGGGACCAAAAAAATTACAGCGCAAGGCAATGCCGCCAGCAGCACGGACCAGCTCCTCCGCGATCAGTTTGCTGAAGGCATAGACATTGCGCGGCGCCACCTGAGTCTCGACGTGCGGACCGGGGCCATCATAAACCTGATCGGTGCTGATCAGCAGCACCCGCGTCCCACTGGCGCACAAATGCCGGGTCGTTTCGACATTGGCCCGCCAAGCGGCGACCGAATCGGCTTCACAGGCGTCCACATCGGCCAACGCCGCGCTATGGATGATCACATCCGGACGGATCCGCTCCAGCATATCGGCAACCTGATTGGCATCGCTGCAGTCGACCGGGCATTGCCGGGAGGAACGGGCACAGCCAAAGATCTGGGCGCCATCAGCGCGCAGCACTGGCAAAAGGCTGCCGCCCAGCAGACCGGTGTCGCCGGTGAGCAACAAGCGCAGGCCAACCAAGGGGCCAGCCCGCGGCACCGCTGATGCCCCCGAGGACAAGGTTGCCAGGAATTCGATCATTCGACCCTGGTCCCAGCCGCGCAGTTCCGGGTGACAGGGCAGGGAGATGCTGGCCTGATAGGCTTGATCTGCGCCGGTCAGCTGACTGGCACGCGCCACTTGCCGAAACACGGGCTGGTGCTGCAGCGGAATATAATGCACCTGCAGGGCGAAACCGGCTTCGGCCGCACGACGGAACAGCTCCGCCCGATTGCAACCGGCGCGTTGCCAATCCACCTGTGTCGTAGCCAGATGCCAGAAGGGCTCCTGATCCGTTGGCATCGGCAAGAACGACAACCATGGCACCGTTTCCAGCGACTCGCGATACCGCTCCACAATCGCCGCTCGCCGCGACTTGAACCAGGCCAGACGCCGACACTGGCTCAGTCCCAGAGCGGCATGTACATCAGAAAGACGTTCGTTGCCGGCCGGTTCGACGAATTCGTGATACCAAGGCGCATCGCCATCGCGCGCGGCCAGATCACCCTGCCGAGAAGCGCGATCGATGCCGTGATGCCGCAAGCTGCGCAGGCGTTCGGCCCAAGTCGCATCCGACACCACTACCGCACCACCTTCGCCGGTGGTGATATTTTTCACCGGATGAAAACTGAAGATGGCACCACGACTATACCGACCATCACCACAACGGCCGCCATCTGTCCAGGTGGAGCCAAAGGCGTGTGCCGCATCTTCCAGCAGAGTGATGTCGCGCTGCTGCGCGATCTCGGCCAAACCAGCCATATCGCACAAGCGCCCGGCCACATGCACCGCGACCACCACATCCAATGGCTGATCGCAGGCCGCCAAAAGGGATGGCGTCAGCAGCATGGTGCTGGGATCCACATCCAACAACACCACCTCGGCACCCAATTGCAGGGCCTGCACCGCGGTAGCAACAAAGGTGATCGCCGGCACGCCAACACGCACGCCCGGGCCCACGCCGGCAACCTGATACAGCAAGCGCAAAGCGCTAGTGCCGTTGGCCACCGCCACCGCATGCGCCGCCCCAGTCTGCGCGGCAATAGCGCCTTCAAACGCCGCCACTGCCGGGCCACAGGTCAGGGCCTGGGAATGCAACACGGCCTGCACCGCCTGGCAATCGCTGTGGTCGATACTCTGGTGTCCGTAGCCGATCATAGGCATACCCGTCCGGTCGAGAAAATCACAATTCCATGCTAGATACCCCATACCAGTCGCCAATGGCAACTCGCTTTGGCACGGCACTGGCGTTTTGCGCTGTAGCAGGCGCCGCGTTCGACGCCCCAGCTCCATCGTCACATGCTCGACTACACGGGAAGGACCCATCATGAGCAGTCACGAACTCACCCTCGAGAGCCCGATTCTGGGCACCATCCGCTACCCGGTTTCCAAGGTCTTCCGCTTTACGGAACCACCCTTGGGCCTGCCAGATATGCAGCGCTTTCTGCTGCTGAAGGATGGCGATCTATACTGGTTGCAGAACATCGATCTGCCACGCTTGGTGCTGGTGGCGGTGGATCCCATCCAGTTGTTCGGCTACGATCTGGAAATCGGCTACGAGGACCAGCGCGAGATCCAGGCCACAACCGAAGAAGCAATCCTGGTCTTGAGCCTGGTGCAGTTACACCCGGATCCGAACAAGAACACCTGCAATCTGCACGCGCCCATCATCCTGAGCCAGGAGAGCCACCTGGCCATGCAGCTGTTGCTACGCCGTACCGATGTGCCGCGCTACATGCCGCTGGGCGCGCATATCGGGGTTGGCGCCTAGCCCGGATCCCTCCCCCGCCAGCGTGCCTATGGGCCCTCAGCATTGGCGACAGCCATCAGCACGGTGCCAGAGCCTTCGATATGCAGGCAATTCCCACACTCCATGCCATCGACCGCTCCCAAGCTCGAATACTGGTAGCGACCGAGCAAGCGGCGGATGACTTCTTAGCCCCTAAGCCCCTGAGCTCTCCCTTTGCAATGGCATCACGAGGTAAGATCCTACCGGTTCCTGCCACTCAGTCAGTGGTGTGTTGTCGCCGCCTGGTACCATCACACCGTTTTCGCCGCACTATTCCGGAGGACCCCCTATGCCACTTGCGACCATCCGCCTGATGCTTGGCCTTGTTGTCGGCCTTGCCCTAACCGCTGCCGAGCCGGTCTATCTTTCGCCCAGCGCGGTCACCATAACCCCCGATGGCAGTACCGCGGTGGTCGCTGCCGCTTCCGGGCAACAACTGATACTGGTCGACTTGGCCGGTGGCAACGTCACCAAGCGCATCGAGCTCTCCGTCCAGGCCAATGGCGTCTGCCTCAGCCAGGACGGCACCACCGCCTATGTCAGCTCCGATGGCGCGCCCGGTAAGGTCTGCATCGTCGATCTGGGCGCTGGTAAAGTCCAAACGTGCATCACCGCCGAGCATACCCCCACCTCGCCACAACTGAGCCCGGATGGTAAAAACCTCTACGTCTGCAATCGCTTCAGCAATACCGTTGGCATCATCGATCTGGCCGCCGGCAAGCAGGTGGCCAGCATACCAGTGAAGCGCGAGCCCATCTCCGCCGTACTGACCCCCGATGGCAAAACCCTGGTGGTTGGCAATCAGCTGCCGGTGGGCACTGCCAACGGTTATTTCATCGCTGCCGAGGTGCAGCTGATCGATACCACCAGCAAGAAAGTCATAGCCGACATCGCGCTCCCCAATGGCTCCACCGACCTGAAATCCGTCGCCATTTCACCAGATGGAAAATATGCCTACGCCACTCACATTCTTGGCCGCTACCAGGTCCCCACCACGCAGCTGGAACGTGGTTGGATGAACACCAACGCCGTCAGCGTCATCGACATCGCAGCGAAGAAGGCCCTGAACACGGCGCTGCTGGACAACGTCGATCGTGGCGCCCCCAATCCCTGGGGCGTGTGCGTGTCTGATGATGGCAAACACCTGGTGGTGGTACATGCCGGCTTCCACGAGATCAGTGTTATCGATCGCGCTGGCCTGCACCAAAAAATGGACGATGCCGCCGCCGGCAAAAAGGTCTCCGAAGTCACCAAGAGCGCTGAGGACATGCCCAACGACCTGACGACCATGGTCGGCATCCGGCAACGCATCAAACTGCCGGGCCTGGGCGGTCGCGCCATCGCCACCAGCGGCCAGGCAGTGTATATCGCCGAACATTTCTCCGACAGCCTGGCCCTGGTCGCCCTGGACAAGGACCCTGCGGTCGCCGTCAGCCAGATCCGCCTCGGCCCCGAGCTGGAAATGACCCAGGTGCGCCAGGGTGAATGCTTCTTCCACGACGCCTCGCTCTGCTTCCAGCAGTGGCAAAGCTGCACCAGCTGCCACCCTGACGCCCGCACCGACGCTCTGAACTGGGACCTGCTCAATGACGGCATCGGTAATGCCCGCAGCTCCAAGAGCATGCTCTACGCCCACAAATTACCGCCAACCATGATCACCGGCATCCGTCCCGATGCGGAAACCGCAGTCCGTGCCGGCATCCGCTATATCCAGTTCGCCGTCCGTCCGGACGAGGACGCCCAGGCCATCGACGCTTATCTCGCCAGCCTGCAACCGCTGCCCAGCCCCTATCTGGTGGACGGTGAATTATCCGAAGCCGCCAAGCGTGGCGAAGCCATTTTCAAAAAGGTCAACTGTAACAGCTGCCATGCTGGTCCCTACTACACCGACATGCAGCCGTACGACGTCGGCACCGGCATCGTCGGCGACGAGAACCGCCCGCTGGACACCCCGACCCTGATCGAAGTCTGGCGCACCAGCCCCTACCTGAACGATGGCCGCGCTGCGACCATGGGTGATGTGATCGAGGTCCACGGCAGCACCAGCTCACTCTCGGACACGGAAAAGGCCGACCTGACGGAATACGTGCTCAGCCTCTGACGGAGTCGTCATCAGAGCGCTAACAAAACGACCGGCCATCATCTGATGGCCGGTTTCTTTGGGGCCGTCTGCAGTCGATGGCTGATAGCCTGGGAATCCGACTATCTGCTCGGAATCCAAGCGTTTATCTGACCTCGGGGACTGTCGACGGTTGATACCTCCGGTTATCGACCGTCGACCCAGGTCCCGATACCGCCACGAGCGAGCGCATCAGGCAGCGGAAACATTCCCACAGTAGAATTAATTCCCAGACGACTTGGCCCGGAACAAATCCGCGTAGCGCTGATCCACCGCATACCAGTCGATCAATCCCTCCGCCTGCCAGTCCGGATCCAAAACGCCATAGCGTTGCATTTCCCTGATATACGCCTCGTGCGGAATGAAATGCGGTTGGTCGTAGCGGCCAGTTTCGGCCAGGAGCTGTGCGGCGGCTTGGATACTTGCCAGCAGGGCGCGGTAATCGGCATCGCCAACGTCGGTAAAGACCGGGCCCGGGCAGCGTTCCAAGCCACCAGCTTCGCTCGCCAAGGGAGCCAATACTAACAGCGAGCGATCTGGCAGACTGAGATCAAAGGCGTACAGGCCGCGGTTGCCGATGCCGTCGCGCTCTTTGAGCCAACGTTTTATCTGCAGCGATTCGTTCGCTTGGTCCTGGCCGTGGCAGGCACCGCAGCGGCGCTGCAAAACTCCTCGATCAACATCCAGGTGACCGCTACCCGGTCGCGGGAAGGTGCTGACGTTGCCCCGGCCCAAGGCGGCATAACTGCCGGCGTGCTGCGCACCGCCGTCGATCCAAGTCAATAGGCGCTCGCGCTCGGCCACGGCCAGTTGCACACCATGGTGTCCGGCATCCAAGGTCTGGATCAGCGGGCTGGCACCGGAACCGTCGCTGCCTGGATCGCGGTTGCCCTCGTAACTCTGCGAAACTTGCACCAGGTGCCGCCACATCAAAAAACTATAACTGCGGGTATGCACCGGGCCGCGATGGTTATCCAGAATCAGGCGGCCAGCATAGTCACGATCGTTGTGGCAAGAGACGCAGTGCCGATCGAGAATGGGCTGCACATCGCGCCGGTAGTCGATGATACCGTCAACGCCATGAATCGCTTCCAAGGGGCTGACCGGCCGCTGCGTAGCCTGCAGATTCCGCAACGAGGTTGCCGGCGTGCGGGTGCGCTGCTCATGGCAGCCAACGCAGCTGGTCACCTCACCCGGCATCACCGAGACACTGGAAGCCATGCGCTTGACCGCCCGGCCCTGGGCGTCGCAGGCAACGAAAAACACCGCGCGGTTTGCCGGCAGCTCGAAGGCGGCGGAGCCATCCGCTTCCACCGGCACCCGGCCCAGGGGCTGAGTGAGGTGGAACATGGTGGTCGCACCGATGTTGTCCTGGGAGAAATTGACGCTGATCGGCATGGGCAGGACTTCGTAGACGCGTAGGCTACGGATCGGATTGGCGGTGTCCCGTGGCATGTTCCGGCCCAGGTGCACATCGGCCAGGATCATGGTGCCCGTATCACCGCTCGGATCGAACTGATCGGGGATCACCGGCTCGCGCTCACGTACCACGAGCGGGCGAGGTTCGTGTAAACCCACCTCACCGGCATCGGGCAGCTGGTACAGCAGCTGTTCGCGACCGGACAGGTCCAACAGGTATAAACCATCGTCACGGCCAGCCAGGACCAAGCCACCAGGCAGAGGATAGGGGTCCACCCAGCGCGCCGCCGACGAATATTTCCGGCCGGGGGTAATCACCTGCGCCGAGGCGTCGTGATCGGGTCCCAGATCCGGGGTAATGACAGCCAGATTGCCACGATGATCGGTATGGCCGTGGTACTTGCCGTAGGTGGCGATCACCTCGCGTGTACCGGGAATGGGCTTGGCATCGGCGATGGTGGCACCCTCGACCTTGTTCATGTTACCGAAATACACCGTCGGCGCGCTACCATCGGGATTCATGGTCCACAGATGGTGATAATTGATAAAACTGCGTTCGATGTAGTCCCAACGTAAGAACAACAGCCGACCATCGGGCATCACCCAGGGCGTATTCTCGGTATCCATGCTGGCGGATAATTGCCGGATGCCGCTGCCATCGGCATGCATGCGATACAGCAGGCCGACTGGTGAATGAAAGCAGGGCACGTAGCGACGGGCGCGGGCAGAGATAAACGCGACATCACCATCGGGCAGCCAGCAGGGCTCGATATCGTCAAAGACGCCATCGGTCAATTGCTGCGGCTCACCCCCCTGTGCAGACATTCGATACAAATGGTAGGTCTCGGTTTCAGCAGGTCGCCAGGAAAACAAGATGGTATCGCCATCGTAGTGCACCACCGGGTCGCGCACCGCGCCGTCCGGATCGTCCACCAGCGCAGTCACCGCGTTATCAGCCAGGCGGAGACGCCACAGACCGCCGCCGCCAGCACTATAATATTTTTCGCTCGGGTCGGAGCACTTGTAGCCGAAATTCGCGTACCAGTGCCAATCCCGTCCTGGGGTCCGGGTGGCAAAGACCACCTCCCGCAGCCCCTGCGCCAGCAGCAACTGGGCCGCGGACCGGGCGCGCATCGCTTGCCAACGGGGCGCAGCAGCCTGGATCGCCGCCGCCGGCAATGGAGATTCTTGAACCAGCGACTGCTGCAGCGCTGCCAATTGCTGATCCCGTTCGACGATCACGCTCTGCAGGTCCACCACCGACACACCAATGGCCTGCTGTCGTTCCAACAACCAGCGCGGATCACCGTCAAGCAAGCCCAGCAGATCCTGACAATGGGCCAGGCGGGCAAAACGAACGATTCGAGCAATACTGTCAGCGTCGTTGTCGTTCTGTTCCGTCAGCAGGGTGATGATTGCGTCCGGCAAGACACCGCTGGCCTCCAGATCCGCGACCGCCTTGCCCAGCGCCTTCTGTTCGATCGCGGCTAATCGTTTATCCTCGCCAAGCAGCCACGGTCGTTCGAGTTTGCCCGGCAGCAGCTCCCGCCAGCGCCGGCCCTGTCGGGGAAAATCCGCGACCAGTGCATCCCACAGATCCCAGTAGACCTGCTTACCCCGGTCCGGTTCGGCCTGGTCCATCCAGGCCTTGGCGTGCTGGCGGATATGCTGCACGGTGGTCCGGAAATCCTGCCCCTCGGGGTAGATTTCGGCTGGCGGGCGTTCGGCAGCCCCCAGCACAGCCAGCAGACCCAGAAGCACAAATAGTCGAATCATGACACGCTGCTTTCTGCCTTCAGTAAGCAATGATACCCCGTTTGCTCGCCAGAATCAGCACGCCATCGCTGGCAGTGGGGGTGGCGATGACATCCTCGGTCTCATAACGGCCAAGAATCTGCGCCGCGCGGCCCGCGGCACAG
Source organism: uncultured candidatus Brocadiaceae bacterium (assembly GCA_964405325.1). Classification (GTDB taxonomy): domain Bacteria; phylum Planctomycetota; class UBA11346; order UBA11346; family UBA11346; genus CAYONM01. The sequence goes on from CAYONM010000011.1 coordinate 33,674, forward strand.
ACGAAAATCTCCTTGGCATCGGTACCGACATACACCTTGCCGTCGGCCAACAAAATGGACCGGCAAGCAACTTTGGCCTCCAGGTCCACCTGCCACAGCCGCTCACCGGTGGCGAGTTCACGACATTCCAGATAACCGGCGGTATCGGCGGTGTAGAGCAAGCCATCGGCAATGGCCGCGCTGGCCTGCAGACGACCGATGTCGCGATCACTCCAGACCACGCCGCCATCCACCGGATCGATGCACAACAGCTGACCCGGCCCCAATTTTCGGCGGCCATCGGTCTGAGAGTAATAGCAATCGCGGCCAATACCGATGTAGACCAGGCCGCCGTGATAAACCGGAGTAGCGATGATCTCGCATGGGCCGCCACGGCGATGCTGTTCCTTGTCCATGGGCACCCAATCCAGCTTCGGATATTTATTCATTTCTGAAGGCTTGGCGGTGTAGAGGATGGGCTTGCCGTCCCGTTCCCGATAATCTGGCGGATTGCAGTCGGTGCTCCAGATCGGTTCGAACCAGACGACACCGCCATCCTGACGTGGCGTCACTGGCGCGAAGGCATGCAGCACGCCGTAGCCATCACCCCAGACGATGCGCGGCTCCATCGGCGAAAGCCAGGCAGGGCGATGACCATTGGCCATGAAAAATATACGGAATATCCACCTTGGCCCGTCCCACCAAAGCACCGGTCTGGGCATCGACGGCAATCAGACTGGGAATGGCCGTATTCGTACCCCAGCTGTGGGAGGTATTGACATACAAGATGTCATCATGCAGCAGCACCGTGCCGGCTGGCGCATCGTGATACCCTGGATTCAGCGTGCCGCGGATATCGAAACGCCAAAGGATATCGCCGCAGTTGTCGGGCAGACTGGTCAGTGACTTCTCGGGATTGCGGTTCAGGTAGGCCAATTCGTCAGTGATGACACCATCGTTGCCATTGGCCATGCCGTGCAGGTCCAGGCAGAGCAGATCGCCCAAGGCCATCAGGTAGACCTTGTCCGCCACGATCACCGGGGCGGAACAGACGCCGTAGGTGGCGGCGTAACCGCGCATGGGTACGGCCAATTCCCACAACAGGCTGCCGTCTGCCAGACTCCGGCAGAACACCGAACCACCCTTGCGGCCGCCAGCGGCGTCGCGCATGGCCTCGTTTTGAAGGCAGCGCAGGTCGCCACCGAAGACGATCCGATCGGCCACAATGGTGGGACGGGAATAATAGTAACCGGCCCGGAACTCGGCCCGCCAGGTACCGGGACCGGACAGATCGAACGGCAGATCCACCGCCGGCAGGCTGCCGTTGCGATGCGGATCATCGGTCCACTGGGCAGTGGCGGCGGCCAGCAGGCCGGCACAGAGCAGCAGGACACAAAGGCGAATCGGCATGACACATCCCTTATCTCTTGCGTTGCAGCCCGGCGACCCGGCTTACAGACGACAAGACCCTGACATGACCGTATTTACAAGGTCATACCAAAGACGAGCACGGGCCTACCAAATCAGTCATGCCTGGATCAGATCAGACTTTCCAAGACCGCTCGCACGGGCGCACCTTCGCAGGTCGGTAGCGAGAGGGGCAGACAATGCAGGCGATAGGCACCAGGGGTGATGGCGATCAGATTCAGCCCCTCCAAACAGACGACGCCGGTGCCCAACAGCACCCGATGGGTCGGCTCGCCATCACCATAGGGAGCAACGGACAGATAATCGATGCCCACCAGTCGAACGCCACGCTCGACCAGCCACTGAGCCCCCTCGGGAGTGATGGCGACGAAGTCCGTAGCAAATTCCGTCCGGCTGGCCCAGAGCTCGCTGTTGTCGGTGCGCAACAGCACCCGCTCGATGCCCTCGGGCAGGCCAGCCGCAGCCAGGCTGCTGGCATCCACCACAGCGCGACCGCGCAAGTCCAAGACCCGGCAGGAACCGTCCAGACGCTCCAGAGCGATGCTGCCAATGCGCTCACCGTCTTTCATGAAATGCGCCGGCGCATCGATGTGAGTGCCGACATGGGTCCCCAGATGCAAACGGCTGACGGTGCTGTGGTGGTCATCGTCGATCTCGGGCCCGAATTCGATGCCCACTGGCTGATCCCCTGGCCACACCGGCAGCTGCGGGGTTATGGGAATCGAGATGTCCAACAGCTGGCGCGGCGCGAACACACCGCTGGAGGCACGGGCGATCAGACCCTGCGGCGGAATCTGGGTCACTGCCGCCACTTCCTGCCCATCGACCTGGGCCTGCAACAGGCGACCAGCCTGTCGGCCCTGGGCCTTGAGCGAAATGGCGACACTGCTCAGAGGTAGACTGCGCCCGGCGGGCAGGGGGTCGTTGTTGACGCCGACGATGGCCAGATCCTCGGGGACCTGACGTTGGCAGGCCTGGGCTGCCGCGATCCAAGCATGCGCCAGCCCGTCGGTGACGCAGAACAGACCGGATCCAGCCGGCAACTCGTGCAGGATGACGCTGGGGTCGACATCGTGGCCAAACTCGCGCACGGTGCGTCCGGCTTCGGTGCAGGCCGTAACAAAACCAATCATACGCCGACGACTGAAGGTGGCCGGAAAACCCGCCGCCAGCAGATCGCCCGAACAAGCCCCCAGCAGATGCTCGCCAGCCAGACGGCCGGCCGCTTCGTCGTCCAAGGCGATCACCGGAATCTGATGCTCTTGCCACTCCATGGCCCGAGCCACCAGCGCCCCCCCATGCTGCCGCAAAACCGGTAATTGCTCGGAGCAGTCGTAATGCAGGAGGATCCAGGCCTGGACCAACGGCGCCACCGCCGGAATATCCTCCGGCAGGCAACACAGCGGACGCGGTGGCAGTCCGCCGCGCCAAGCGCTGGCAAGTCCACTGAGAAAATCCTGCTGCCCGGCAAAGCTGCGGCCGACGATTCCAATACGCGTAATCATGGTCAAATGCTTGGCTCCGGACGCCTGCTGGCAATCGGACATCGGGCGAAATCGGCAACGGCGCGCATGTCGGTCATCAGACGAACATGCCAGAGCGTCGGTGGCGCCTGCCGCCCCCCGACCAATACCGGACAAACCATCTGCTTGCCGAACTGCGACACCGCCGCCCAGGTACCGGCAGCGGACTGCTCACTGAGGGTGATCCATACCGCTGCGGCACGTTCACGTCGGGCCGCTTGCTGGAGAATGGCCAACTGATTCAATACCCTTCGCCATCACGTCACGCCGGCCGCGACGGTGCCAATAGGGCACCTCTATAAACTCAGGTCGAGCCAGGCGCAGACGATTTTTGGTCCTGC
>CAYONM010000012.1:0-36890 GCA_964405325.1 uncultured candidatus Brocadiaceae bacterium
CAGGACCAAAAATCGTCTGCGCCTGGCTCGACCTGAGTTTATAGAGGTGCCCTAACGCTCGCAAATGAATGCACTTGCAAGTGGTGGAGTCAATATGTCCGTGTCTGCTTGTTCCAGACACTCGCTTTTCTTCCGAGCTAAGTCTTACGAGCTGGAAGACTTACCGAGTATGATACGGGTATGCGGTGATTAAAATGGCAGATCGTCAGGTCAGTTGATGACGGGTCCATCAAGGGGCGAACCCGCCTTGAATCCGCTTGTGACCAGGCCATCGCGTCCAAGCCTGTCGTGACGAAGGAGCGAGGGATTGGAGTCCGGCTGGCGGATGCGACGGACGTTGCGAGGTCCGAGCCGGACTGGCGGGGAAAAGCTCGCGCTCCCGTTGATGGAAACCTCAGGTGGTGCGCGAGGGCTCGCAACCTGGCACGGTTTTCAGTCTTCGTCCGTCCGTCCGGTGTAGCGCGGATCTTCACTGCGGCTTTCGTGTCGGTCCGCTTCTCGTGGCCGCAGGGGGATGCCGCTGACCGAGGTATTGGCCAGGGCGGCCAGGGTGGGCTCCCAGCGGTCTTCCCGCAGGCCCACCAGGGTGTAGGCGTTGTTCAGGTGGATGCGGCCCACCGGCTGTGCTTCTGCGCTTTCCAGCACACTGCGCAGCTTGCGCATGGTCAGGCCATGATTACGGCCAATGGCCAGCCGTAGCCAACGCCATAGGAACGGGGCGTCTTCCAGCAGCTTACAGCCACCGATCTCCACCAGACGACTGCGTACCGCTTGTTTGCAGGTTTTGTGCACGTCGACCAGTATGTGATCGCTCTCAATGGCGATGAAACCGATCTGATCCGGCTCCAGGCCGGTCAGTCGGGCGATCTCACCGGGCGTGAAACGGTCGGACTTCTTGGTATACACGGCGAATCGCACGTGATCGGAGGCTCGCTCTGGCTGCATATGCGCGGCACGGTACCGCGGCGTTGGACAGAACAAGTCGGTTCCCCTTTTGCCGTCAGCGTGGTCAGATGGTGGGCCGTTCGATTGGCCCCGGCTTTGCGTTGTCCAAGGCAGACGGGGAGGTGGGTGATGCCTGAGGCCTTGCTGATTGGTCTAAGCGGTTTGGAGACGCAACGGCGGGCCATGGAGGTGACCAGCCACAATATCGCCAACGCCTCGACGCCAGGTTACAGCCGTCAGAGCATGGTGATTTCACCCAAAACGCCTGAGGAAAAGCCGAAGCCCGGAACCGTTGGCCGTGGTGTCGAGGCGGATGCGATCATCCGCGAAGTGGATGAGTTGTTGATCGAGCGTTTTCGCAAGTCCTTCACCGAACTCGGTCGCCTGGAAACCCTGGCCACCACACTGGACGATCTCGAGTTGGTCTACAACGAGCCAGGTGATGGCGGCTTCGCCAATGTGATCAACTCCACCTTCGCTGCCTTGGAAGATCTCAGCAATAATCCGGAATCCATCGCCATGCGCACCGGTGCGGTCCAGCAGATGCAGACGTTCACGTCGACACTCCGGTTGATGTATGACCGGCTGACCGGCATGCGTGAAGATTTGAAAGTGCAGATGGATGCCGAGCTCAAGCAGGTCAACCTTCTGACTTCACAGATATCCGCCTTGAATCAGGATATTAAACGCTTGGTTCTGTCCGATCGTAGTCCCAACGACCTCCTGGATCAGCGCGATCGTCTGATCAACCAACTGAGCGAGCGCATGGAGGTCCGTGTGCTGACGAATTCGACAGATAAGACCGTTCGCATCGATCTCAAGGGCGCGACCTTGGTTAGCGGCAACGACTATTCCACGGTTGAGCGATCCACGGATGCTTATGGGAATATGATTGTCGTATTTGAGGGCGGTGGCAATCGGGCCGATCCCGGCAGTGGCATCCTGGGTGCGGCCGAGGAACTGTCAGGCGAAATCCTGCCAGCCGCCATTGAGCAAATGAATGATATGATCAGCACGTTGATTCAGCAGATCAACTCAGCGCATGCCACGGGGTTGTCGCATACCTACCAGATGGAAGGCCACGCTGCTGAGGTCAATCTGGATCCCAGCAATCTGTTGGTCAACCTGGATGACAGCCGACAGGCCAGGGATGAAATCAATAAGTTTGGCATCTATGAAGGTTTTCTGCCGTCCTATACCGATGAGGATGGAACCGCCGTTGCTCGTAATCTGACTCTTAATGTCTACAATACCGAGGATGATGTTGCCCAAAAATATACCATCCGTTATGAGCCTGGGGCCGGAACCCCGGCCAGTCGGAGCATGGCTGATCTGGTCGCCGCCATCAACACCGGGGTGGGAGGTGGCTATACCGTCCATCCACCGCGGCCGGGCGGCATTACCGGGGTCACCGCACGGGCGGTTTCGGTTTCCGGTGGTCTGAATCTTCAGATTGAGGCCGATAGCGGTTACAGCATTGATTTTTCACAGGCCTTGGACCTGGAGCCGGTGGACCAGGCCTGGAGTGGTGGCCAGATCGACGTGGTCGGGGCTGACGCCGCTTTTGCGGATAGCCGACTGAATTTTCGGGTACGAGCCGGTGGCACTGAGTTGTTTGCTTTTCGGAATGATCCGATCAATGGTTCCGAAATCACTGTGGGTACAGTGGATTTGACCAATCCAGCAGGCTCTGCTGCGCTGACAGGCGGAATAACGGTCACTTACGCTGTCGGTGGCGGCTATGTCGATGGTCAGGGGTTTGCTGCCAGTTTTACCGGCAGCAACGTCAATCACACGCAGGTCGCCAATTGGACGACCGGTGATGCCGGTTTCCAGATTACTGGGCGCTATACCGGTAAGCAGAGTTTTGAGCCGAGTCGACGCTGGGGGATGCAAGTGTTGCAAGGTGGCGTGATTGGAGCGGCGTCCGATGCCTTGGCGCCGAACAACCCACCAGTGGTGGAGCTCCGCTATTGGCAGGGTCCAGCGGAAGCGCCACAGATGCGCACGATACAAGTGGCCTTGGATGAAGACTTAGTAGCCGGCGATCAGGTCCGTATTGCTGATGGTGTATATGCGATTTTTGACAGCGGGACCTTGACCACTGGTAACAATGCGGAATTCACTGTCGATGCTGATCCTGATCAGGCTGGCCTGTTGACGGCGCTGGGTATCAACAATTTGCTCTCTGGGGCCGATGGGCAGAACGTGACGGTATCCAATCGAATTCTGGCGACGCCCGGTATGTTGGCGGTCAGCAAGACCAGGTCCCCCGGCGATAATAGCAATATTCTAGAGATGATCGAGGTCCGTAGTCAGGAACTGTATGGTGACGGATCGACCCTGGATGAGTTCTATCAGGCACAGGTTTCCGATGCCGCTGTCCGGCGTCAGCAGGTTACTGCTCTGCAGGAGAACCAGATCTTGTTGACGCAGAGTCTGGAGAACCGGCGGGACGAGATTTCCGGCGTCTCCATCGATGAAGAAGTCGGTATGCTTATTCTCCAGCAGCAGGCCTACACTGCTTCGGCACGAGTGATCACCATTGCCAAGGAGAATATCGATACCCTCTTGAATGTGGTGTCGTGATGGGTTGTCTTTCATGTTCCTTTTGCAGGCGGAAGGTCATTCCTGTAATTGCGTTCTGATTGTTGAATATCGAAAGGGGTGGTGAGATGACACGTGTAACGCTCTTGTCGATGCAGCGCAGTGTGCTTAGAAATACCCAGAATAATCTGGCCAAGGTCGCGCGGTATCAGGAACAGTTGTCTTCTGGTAAGCGCATCCTGGTCATGAGTGATGATCCCATCGGTGGTCGCCGGGCGCTGACCAGCCGCATCCAGATGAGTCAGAATGGAAAATTCCTCGACAATATCGACAAGAGCCTAGCTTTCATGGATGCGACCGATGCGACCATGACCGAAATGGTCTCAGTGTTCGATGCCGCCAAAAAACTGGCTGTGCAAGGGGCTAACGTCAGCCAGGACGCGACCAGCCGAAAGACGCTGGCGCAGAGTGTGGATGCACATCTCGATCGCTTCATCGACTTGGCCAATGCGGTGCACGATGGTCGCTATATGTTTGCCGGTACCGCCAGCTTGGACAAGCCGTTCATCGTCAACGAAACCCGTAACGACGTCCAGTACCATGGTGACTTGGACAATTTCCAGGTCGATATCAGTTTTGGTGGACGCAGCGTCATCAACCAGAACGGTTACGACCTCTGGAAATCCGATGTCGATGTCTTTCAGGTCATGATCGACCTGCGTGATGCCCTCGTGGACAATGATGCCGAAGCGGTCAGCGGTATGATCGACGAGTTGCAGAGTGCTGCCAACCACATCAATACTCTGCAGGGAGAATTGGGTGGTCGGACCCAACGTCTGGAGTTGACCCGGCGGCAGCTGGAGGAGAGCCAAGTCCAGCTGGGGGCGCTGGTGTCGCAGCAGGAAGATGTTGACATGGCCGAGACCATCATGCAGATGCAGAATAGCCAAGTCGCCCTGGAGGCCGCCCTGCAAGCCGGCGCGCGGGTCATCCAGCCCAGTCTGCTCGACTTCCTGTAGGGCACCTCTAAAAACTCAGGCACTTCGCCAGACTTGCGCTTTTTGGTCCTGCCTGCGTTGCTGGAACCTCGAAATAGCCCTGCTATTCCTTCGGCCCCAGCGCCTTGGCAGGACCAAAAATCGTCTGCGCCTGGCTCGACCTGAGTTTATAGAGGTGCCCTGTAGGAATTCGATGCGGCCAACCTGCTGCACTGGCTGATGGGGGTTTGGCGGCGACGTCGTCATCCGGATATAAGTGGGAGCTGCTGTCGTCGATGGCAATTGACGCCTGCCGGCCAGCTGGTGTTTTCGGGGCTGAACCGTCGATTGCAGACGGTCCGTCGAAGGTGGTCGGCAGCGCCAAACCGGCATTGGCAGGATGCGATTTCAGGGGGTATGCTTTCTCCAGGAAGGTGCTGCGATGGAGCCAGACGAGGAGGTCGTTCGGATCCTGGTGGTGGACGATGCCCATCTTAACCGGGTGGTCATGCAGCGTGATCTCCTCAAGGAGGGCTATCAGGTCGAGACCGCCGAAAGCGGTGAACAGGCGGTGGCGTTCTTGTCCACCCATCCGCCGTTCAATCTGGTGGTGCTGGATATCGTACTGCCGGTCATGTCTGGCATTGACGTGCTGCATTTCATACGAAAGCGCTGGTCGCCCATGGAATTGCCGGTCCTCATGGCCAGTGGACGTCGTGGCGTTGAGGATGTGGTGGAGGCGCTTGATCATGGCGCCAACGATTATGTAACCAAACCACTGAATATGATTGTGGTCATGGCGCGCATTCGCGTGTTGTTGACCACCCAGGCCTTGGAAACCGATCTTCAGAATCGTAATCAGCAGCTGGAAGAAATGCGCGATCGACTGCAAGCCGATGTCGATGCTGCTGCGCGCATCCAATCAACCCTGTTGCCGTCCGAATTGCCCGAGGACAGCAGTTGTATCTTTCACTGTTACAGCCAGCCCTGCGCCACCGTTGGTGGTGATATCTTCAATGTGATTCCGCTGACGGAGCATAATCGGGCGATTTTTTTGATCGATGTCAGTGGCCATGGTGTTCAGGCGGCCCTGCTGGCGGTGGCCTTGTACCACATGCTGAATGCCACTGCCGACAACTCGCCACTCTTGGATCGTGGTCGTCGTGGACCCGTGCCGCCAGCTCAAGTGGCTGAACGCCTGAACCGGCAATTCCAGATCAATCGCCGCAACATGCAATACTTCACCATGTGTTACGGGATTCTGGACGAGCTCGATGGTCGATTCACGTATGTCCAGGCTGGTCACCCGGCGCCGGTGGTGGTACGAGCCGATGGCAGTGTGACCACCGATCGTGGTAGTGGCATGCCCATCGGCTTGATGCCCGAACCGGACTTTACCACCCAGACAGTTCAACTGCGGCCGGGGGATCGTCTCTATCTGTATTCGGACGGCATCACCGAGGCTGAGGATCCCGAGCATATCCAGTATGGCGCCGATCGTCTCTGTCGGCGCCTCGGTCGCAATATTGGCAAGTCGCTCGAAGAATCAGTCGACAATCTGGTGACCGATGTCCGACGCTGGTGTGGAACCGTATCTCAGGCCGATGACTTTTCGGTGATTGCCCTGGAGGTGAAACGTTAATCGGATATTGGTTTCAGCCGATACGCCCGTGGTGAGCAGCCGACGCGCTGTTTGAAGCAGCGGCTGAACCACGACCGATCCTGAAAACCGACTGCCAGCGCAATTTCGCCAATGCGTTTGTCGTCAGTGGTCAACAGCATGCGGGCCCGGCGCATGCGTTCACACATCAAATCCTCGCCGGGGCTCAGACCGAAGCGTTGGCGGTACAACACGCCGAAACGGTTGATCCCTAGACCGATGCGAGCAGCCATGTCCTCGATCTGCCACGGATGGTCCAGGCGGCTGTGCACTTGCAGTCGCAATTTGCTTAGCCGATCCTGCAAGATGATACTGCTCTGGCTGATTGCCATCGGCGATGTCACGGGCCAAATACAGGAGGAATTCATCCAACAGCTGAGCCAGACGCTGGCGCCAGAGCAGGCGCGCGTTGCCAACCACTTTGTCGCTAGCGTGGAAGCCGAACCCTTGCCGCTGTTCTGGCAATCGGCACTACCGCAGATGCCACACGCTACCGCGTGCTGAATGCCTGCAAACCGTTCTCGGCTCTGGCTTTCGGCAGCTTGCCGCGGGACCGTGCAGATTTGGCAATTGATGGGGGTGATTTTGCATCCGGCAGATTAAACAGTATTATCTTGCTATGGACAGCACCAGTACACGACGAGTGACCCTGGCTTAGGGTGCGGAAAGAAATAAAGGTAGCAGATCGCGCAGAGATTTTGTCGATCCTTCAAGGCGCGAAGAGCGAGCATATCGAGTATATGTAAGCGATAAGCAACGCAGAAGGGCGGCAAAAGATCAAGTGAGACGCTACCTTTATTTATTGACGGGCCCTTAGATTGATGCTTCCCTCAGAGGGGGCGTTGCCCCCTCGCGCTTGCGGCGTACCCGCCAGCCGGGCTCCGGTCCCACGGCCTCGGTCGGACCTTGCTCGCTGCGCGAGCATTTTTGGCGGCGCTTCGCGCATTTTACGCCCAAAACCACCGCTCGGTCGGACGACTTCGCGCTTGGACGCGTTCGCTTGTTTCGTCTCGAATCCGGCCCTCTTCCGACTTCATGAGGGAGGCGTCACGAGTGATGCTTCCAGAAGCGGGCGGGGGCTTCGCCCTTGCTTCTATGCCTTGCCATGGCGACGGAGTCGGTTGAACAAGTCCTGGTAATCGCTGCGGTCCAGGGCCAGCAGTCGTTTGCTGCTGAGGTCCTTCAGGGTGGCCGTAGCGAGGCTGCTGGCGAATAGCAGGCCGCGTTTCAGGCCACGAAAGTCCAGTTTGCTGTGGTCCACCAGGAAGCCGGCCAGACAGCCGGCAAAGGCGGCAAAGGCGCCGCTGGCTTCCTTCGGGATGATGGGTTCGGTTGGCCATGTGCAGGCCTTGTTTTTATAGAGCAGCAGGCCACCAAGGCTGCCGGCGCTTAGGGCAACGGCCGTCGCGCCCGCTTCGGCCAGGATCATGGCAGCTTGCAGCGGGTCGGGTTGCTGCAGGGCCTGACAGGCCTGATGGCTTCGTGCGATCAACAGATCGCAGCCGTTGGCGGCCTCACGCAGCTGGGCTTCGTTGGCTTGCGCGATGGCACGGATCTGGAGCCGCTTACCCGGTAGTTTGGCCAGTGCGGTCTGGGCCCGACGGTGATCCGCCGCGTCCAGGCCGATGACCAGGCATCCACCGAGTTGACTGGGGTCGCTCGGTTCCTCTTCCGGCAGGTCGGGACCGTGCCGAGTGCTGACATCACCAGTCACCTGGCGGCAATTGCTGGCTTGCTCGCTGCCGATCAGGCCGGCCAGATCGATGCCGCGTTGCTGCAGCAGCTGTCGGCATTGCTCAGGATAATCGTTACCGACCCGTGCCCAGAGCTGGCAGGGGACGAAGGGAGCCGCGGCCAGGGCGGCAATGCTGCCATCACCAGCCAGCAGGCGTTGGCCGTTGTCGAGATCGTCCAGGCGGGCGGAGCCGGCGATGAGCAGGGCCTGTTTTGGCATAGGGTTTCCTTTTGATGGGGTCCATTGGGGGAGAAGGTGCATGGTGCTTGCGGAAGGCGGAACGGAAGGCCGGGCCGGTGTGGAGCCACGAGTTGGTCCGACCGAGCGACGGTTTTTCGGCGATCATGCGCGAAGCGCGCCGAAAATGGCTCGTTTGTGAGCCAGTCGCGACGGCGAAGCCCTCTTTGATGGAAGTGAAGCAACGAAGTGTTTGTTGGTCACAGGCCACGCAACTACCGGATGGTGCTGCGGCGACGGTCGACCGGCGGAATGGGTGGTTGCTTCCGGGTTTGAATAACGACTTCTGCACCCAGCGAGTCGAGTCCTGCTTCCAGGTTTTCCAGCAGCTCGATGCGGTCCTTTTGTAGCCAGCCACGGAGGGTCTCGCGCCGTACCCCGGAGCTTTCGGCGAAGGCCATCAGGGTGCCGCCGGCGGCGCGCCAGCGTTCTTCGTACAACCTGGCGAAGGCCTCGTGCAGGCGGCTGCTTTTGGTACTCATGGAAAGGGGCTCCTGGCAATATGGTGGATATTCGCCGTGTTGGCTGTTGACACCTGGTGTATATCAGCCATATAAGGGCAGGCAATGTGGCGCATATCAGCCACGTAGAGGAGCCAGCCATGCCCCCGTACTGGAATACCTTCAGTGACAGCGAGCGCGAGGCCATCCGGGCCCGTCTGTGCAGCATCAATACCGCCATCATGCGTGCCCAGCAGGGTCACGACCGCTCTGGCCATCGCCGCTTGTTGCAGGAACGGCGCAAGCTGGAACGGGCACTGAGCAGCAACAACCGGCGTCTCAGTGCGGTTGCTTGAGTCGGAAACCCACTTGCTGCATGGGTCTGGCGACCAGGATCCCGTCCCTGCAGAAGGAGGGCGGCATGCGGATCGCAATCGCTTCAGACCACGCTGGTTTCGTCTATAAAGAGGCCATCAAACAGCATTTGAGCCAGCAGGGCCATACCATTCAGGACTTCGGCTGCGACAGCCCTGAGCGTTGCGATTATCCGGATTTCATCCGTCCAGCGGCTCAGGCGGTCGGCAATGGCGAGTGTGAGCGAGGTATCGTCCTGGGCGGCTCTGGCAATGGCGAAGCCATCGTCGCCAATAAGACTCGCGGTGTGCGCTGTGCGCTGGTCTGGAGTGAGGACACGGCCCGCTGGGCACGCGGCCATAACGACGCCAATGTCATGGCCATTGGCGAGCGGACCATCAGTCAGGGCGAGGCCCTGCGGCTGGTCGACATCTGGCTCCAGGAGCCCTTCGAGGGGGGGCGCCATGCCCCGCGGGTGAGCAAGATCGAAGGCTGATCGCTGTCAGCTCCTTGCCTCGGCGAGAGCATGGCTACAAGCCCCAAAATGCGGAGGGTGGTTTCATGATGCAGCTTGAACACGGCGATTTTCTTCTGTTCGTGGGTGACTCGATCACCGATGCTGGGCGAGCTCGCGATTCCTGGCAGGGTGAGGGAGATGGCCACCTGGGGCAGGGCTATGTGAATATGGTCGCCAGCCTGATTGCGGCTCGCTATCCGCAGCGGACCATTCGCATGGTCAACAAGGGCATCAGTGGCGATACCATTCGTCACCTGGCCAACCGGTGGCGGGAAGACGTGCAAGCCGCATCACCCTCGTGGCTGTCGGTGATGATCGGCATCAACGATGTCTGGCGGCAATTCGACATGCCAGGTGCCAAGCATCTGCATATTCCGTTGGATGAATTCGAACGGACCTACAACGAGTGTCTGAAGAGCGTCCGCGACGAGCTCAAGGGCCTGATCTTGCTGACGCCTTTCTTCTGTGATAGCAACATGCTCGAACCCATGCGTGTGATGGTGGAGCGATACGCCTCCGCCGTGCGGCGTCTGGCCAAGCGCTACGATGCGATTTTGGTGGAGACCCAGGGCCCGGTGGATGAACTGCTCAAGCATTATCAGAGCTACCGTCTGGCTGGTGACCGGGTCCATCCGACCCAGGTCGGGCATGCGGTGTTGGCGCGGCAATTTCTGCAGGCCATCGGTTACGAGTGGCATTGAAACCGGTGCTGTGTCGGATTTGGACGATTATTTATGCAGTGGTGTGCCTGTTGGCCCTGGTGCCGGCAGTGCTGACTTGGTTGGTGACCTGGTATGCAAGAGGCGAAGCTGATGGGCCAACATCTCTTTGGGTGTCTCAGTCCTTCTCCTCCTCTTGGTTGTGCATCTGGTTTGCACTCCCACTGCTGATTATCGTTTTTCAGCTCATCACATTGATCTGTCATTGGCATTCGCGTCCTGTCGCGAATGCCCCGCAAGGAGAATCCCCATGACCATTGCCGATACCGCTGCCTGGAAAGCCCTGCAGAATCACGTGCCGCAGATGCAGCAACTGCACCTGCGCGATCTGCTGCAGGATGCCGACCGTTCTGACAAAATGATTGTCGAATCAGATGGCGTCTGCCTGGATGCCAGCCGGCAGTTGGTAAGCGACGAGACCTGCCAATTGCTGCTGGATTTGGCCAAGGAAGCCAAGTTGTCAGACAAGATCCAGGCCATGTGCCAAGGCGAGAAGATCAATCGGACCGAAGGCCGGGCGGTGCTGCACGTCGCTTTGCGCGCTGCAGCCAATGCTGATATCCAGGTGGACGGCGAGAACGTGGTGCCGGCGGTGCACGAGGTATTGGGCTGTATCCAGGCCTTCAGCGAGCAGATCCGCTCCGGTGCTTGGACTGGCGTGACCGGCAAGCCACTGACCGATGTGATTGCTATCGGCATTGGGGGGTCCTACTTGGGTCCGGAATTCGTGTTCGAATCGCTGCGGCACGATGCCGATTGCGCCCAGGCGGCCGCCGGGCGTCGGCTACGTTTCCTGGCCAACGTCGACCCCATCGATGTCAGCCGTGCTCTGGAAGGTTTTGATCCGGAAACCACGTTGGTGGTGGTCATTTCCAAGACCTTCACCACCGCTGAAACCATGCTGAATGCCAAGACCGTGCGCGCCTGGTTGACCGGTGCCCTGGGTGCCGAGGCCGTGGCCAAGCATATGGTGGCGGTCAGCACCAATCTGGATGCGGTGGCGGAATTCGGCATCGATCCGGCCAATGCCTTCGGCTTCTGGGACTGGGTCGGCGGTCGTTACTCGGTGTGTTCGGCGGTGGGCGTGTTGCCGTTGGCTCTGCAGTACGGTTTTGCCGCGATCCGGCAGTTCCTCGATGGCGCTCAGGCCATGGATCGTCATTTCCAGAGTGCGCCGCTGGCGCAGAACCTGCCAGTGTTGCTGGGTTTGTATGGGGTCTGGAATGCCAGTTTCCTGGGTTACCGCAGTCGCGCCCTGCTGCCCTATTGCCAGGCTCTGCTCAAATTCGCACCGCATATCCAGCAGGTGGATATGGAGTCCAATGGCAAGCGGGTCACCATGACCGGCGAGGAGCTGGGTTTCGATCTGGGCGAGGTGGATTTTGGTGAGCCGGGTACCAACGGTCAGCACAGCTTCTATCAGCTGATGCATCAGGGCCAGGTGGTGCCGGCCGATTTCATCGGTTTCAAGCGTAGCCAGACGCCCTTCACGGTGGATGGTCATCCGGTGCCCAACCACGACGAGCTGATGGCGAATTATTTTGCCCAGCCCGACGCTTTGGCTCTGGGCAAGACGGCCGAGGAATGCCAGGCCGATGGCGTGGCCGCTGAGCTGGTACCGCACAAGGTCTTCCCCGGCAACCGGCCCAGCAATGTGCTGCTGTTGGATCAACTCACCCCGTTCACCACTGGCCAGCTGTTGGCGCTGTACGAACACCGCACCGCGGTGCAGGGCTTTATCTGGGACATCAACAGCTTCGACCAATGGGGCGTCGAGCTGGGCAAGGTCCTGGCCAAGAAGGCGGTGGCCCAGTTGGCTGCCAGCCGTGGCGAACAAGCCGCGCTCAGCGGCTTTGTCCCATCAACCACCACCATGATGAAAAAATATTTGAAGTAAGGATGCGCTTGCTGGTGTAGACTGGCGGGCGCCGTCGTTGGCTTCGATGGTCGGTGGTGTCGACAATCAGCCAGCGACGCCACGCCGATGGCAGCCATCGGCGCCGATAAGCAGGCGCGCAGGACTTCCTTAAACCGCTATGCGCGCCGGCGGACAGGCCTGATGCCAGACTGGATCCAGAATGGCATGATCCGCCAGCAGGGACGCTTTCATCAGAGAGGGCTCACGCTTCATGCTCGGGCTCGCTTCGCTCGATTTTCCCGAGCATTCCGCTTCGCCCCCTCCGAACCCTCCCCGGCTTCGCGCCGCTGCGCGGCTTGAACGGGCGCTGTGAGGGACCCGTCAGCAGGGCGGGGTGCCGCAGGCTTTTTGTGAAGGGGGTGCCATCGATCTGACCGCCAAACGCAGCATTCATGGTGGCTTCTGAACTGGTTCCGGCGGTGGTTATCAGGCGTCTGGTTGCTGATCGGTCTCGTGCCGACGGCTCCAGGCCTGGATGGCGTGCGGAACGGCTTGGCGAATGGTGCGGGCACGGATGGGCTTGTCCAAAAACGCCATGACACCGTACTGCTCCATCCGGTGCAGGTGGTCCTGATGGAATTGACCACTGATGACCACCACCGGGAGGTTGATGTTCATATCATGCAGTTTTCGCAGTAGTTCCAGGCCGTCCATGCCCGGCATCATGACATCGATGATCAGACAGGCGATGGCTTCATCGGTCCCTTGCCAGTTGACGATATGCTCCAAGGCGCTGATGCCGTTGTAGACACATTTGACGGCGTAGTCGTCCGATAGCGCATCGGCCATGATCTGACAGATCAAATGGTTGTCGTCAGCAATCAGGATACATGGTTTGTCGCTCATGCTGACCGATCTTTCTTGTCGCAGGTCGAGTCCTGAGCAGACGTCTGATGTAAAAAACGGGCCTTGGGACGACTCATGATAAGTCCCATGCTGTGGCCAGACGCTGCCGGTGCAACGTCAGGCCGGAAGAATGCGATTCAATTGACCACAGTGGACACACACGGTGTTGTATTCATCGGGTCGGCGGGGGACGGCGAAGACCTGAGCGCAATGGGCGCAACGCACCTGCTGCATGCTGGTGGAGATGTGCGATGTGGTGCGCTCACCCTCGTCGGCGCTGTAACTGCCGGTGATGCTGCGGCGAATGCGCTGGGTGCTGCTGGTCTTGTTGCGATGGTAGCTGGTGCTGAAAACACTGGTCTGGTGCCGATAGCCGTCGGTCTGCGGTGTCCCATCGGGGCCCAAACCGCCGGCCATCGGTCCGTTGTTGGTGGGTGGTGGCAAGGGGTCGACGTTCCCCTGGCGTCCATAGCTGGCACTGTGGGCTCGTCTGTAGTAATTGGTGCCCGGTTGGTTCGCTTGTTGGCGATCGGCCTGACTGAAGGGGTCGTCATCGACTTGGGACAGGACCTGCTCGTTGTCGGAGCTGACCTGATAGGCGCTGGTGCTACTCTTATGGACACCCGTACCGGAACGGCCCAACCTGGCGGTGCCAAAGAAGGGCGTGTCAGCCGTGGAATTCTGCAGCAGACTCTGGAGGAAATCATGGATTTGATTGAAGTTGATCGGTGAGCTGAGGAATTGTCGACAGCCCAGATTGCGTATTTGGGCCTCTTCGCCTGGGGCCAGACCATTGGCGGGGAGGATCAGGGCCAGTCGACCAACCTGGTCCAGGGCCAGCAATCGCTCGACCAGTTCACTGACTGGCAGACCGGGCAGGCGCGCATGCAGGATCAGGCCATCGTAGGGGGCTTCCCGGCGGGTACGTTTCTTGATGGCCTGCAAGGCTTCGACGGCGTTGTCGCAGGTTTCGACGACGTGATCCTTGGACATCAGGAACTGTGCCAACAAAACGGTTTGCTGGGCATTCAGATCAGCAATGAGGATGTTCTGGCCAAGGCTCACAGAAGCTTCGCTTTCGCGTCAGGATGTTTGAGCGGTCCGGGTGTCAGTACGACTATACCTCAGGGATCGAGAAGATCCAAGTGCCCGCTCCTCCAGGAGGAACAACACCGTCGTGCGATCCTGGCGGTAATGCCATAAGATCCAGTGGTCGTCGGTCGAGGCCAGCTCAAGGCGTACCGGACGGTGGTCATCCGAGCCCAGGGCGGCGGCAAGGTCATCGGGATAACGCAGCTGATCGGCCAGTACGGTCAGGCCGAAAGCCGCGTCCTGACTCGGTTCCAGCGGCAGGCTTCCGGTCAGGCTGCGCATTAAATCGTTGGCGGTGATCACGTGTTTGCCTTCGTCGAAGACCAGTACGGCCAGGGGCAGACTGGCTAGCAGGGTGGTCAGCAAGGCTACCTCCGAACCACCTTGCCGGTTCAAGGCTTCGACGGTATCGGGAACATCGCGGGTGCGTTCGAGCTGCTTGCGCAGACGAGCACTCTGTTGCTTGCGCAGGGTGCGGGTGCCATCGGCGTTGTCGGTGGTGGAGTTGATGCGCGGATCCTCCAGGACGAAGGAGGAATGGCCGATGGTCAGGATGTCCCCGGCGTGCAGAATTTGGGCTTCCAGGACCGCTTTACCGTTGATTCGGGTGCCATTAGCGCTGTCCAGATCGCGGATGGTGGCGTGTGCATCATCCGCCAGGATTTCGGCGTGATGCCGACTGGCCAGGAGATCGCTGATGGTGATACCGGGTTCGCCGGGATCGCGTCCGATTTGAACCCGGTCACCCGGTTGCAGGCGAAAGCGCTGCCCGCGCTCCTTTCCTTGCAGGCAATGCAGGTAGAGGACGTGCGGCTCGGGCGCCTGGCTCATGTGTTGATCCCAAGGGTCTGGCGGACCAGCCGGATGATGGCACTGGGACTGAAGGGCTTGGTGACGTAGGCATCCACATTCAGCGCCATGGCACGTTCTCGGTCGCCATCCATGCCTTTGGCGGTCAGAAAAATAACCGGGCAGGGCGCGCGGCCATGCTGATCACGGAGTTGTTGCAGGACGTCGAAGCCGGAGAGCTTTGGCATCATGATATCGAGGAAGGCACAGTCGATATTGTCGTGCTGCAGGGCATCCAAGGCCTCCTGGCCATTGGTCGCGGTGATGACGCGGAAGCCTTCCTGGCGTAGTGTGAAGGCCAGCGAGCGGAGGATGAAGGGCTCGTCGTCGGCTACGAGGATGCGATGCATGGCAGGTCCAATCCTGGTGGTCCAATCTGGGCCGTCACAACAGCCCGTCGACAGTGGCAGACGGCCAGGTCGGGACGTCCAGCATCTCCGTTGTGCAGGCGTGAGTCCCCCGCTGGCGCCAGCAGTGGGTGTCAGCTTACCACCGGTTCGCCCGTGCTGCCAGCGGGGAGATCCGGGCCACGGCGCGGAAGGCTGACCAGGAAGCGCGTACCACTCAGGTGGAGGGGGTCGAGACAGCGGATACTGCCGCCCAAGTGTTCAACCAGTTCGGCGCAGATGGTCAAACCCAGGCCGGTGCCGGTGGGTTTATCCGTCAAATCGCTGCTCAGTTGGGTGAAGCGACCGAAGACCCGACGACGATCAGCTGGGGTGATACCGGGGCCGTCGTCCTCGACCGCAAAATGCACCAGATCGTCTTCGCAGGTCAGGTCCAGGCGCACCAGGCCGCCGATCGGCGAGAATTTGATCGCGTTGGAGAGCAGATTGATTTGAACTTGTCGCAAACGATCGGCGTCGCTGGCGACCAACGCCTGCTCACCGTCGAGGCCGATCTGCAGGCGAATTCCGCGTGGATCCGCCAAGGCCTGGAGTGATGCCGTGGTCTCTTGTGCCAGGGTCATCAGATCCACTTCGGTGATGTGGGTCTGCAGGTTACCGCTTTCGATGGTGGCCAGATCCAGGAGGTCTTCGATCAAGCGGGTCAGGCGTTCGCTTTCGCGAAAAATGATGCTCGTGAATTCGTCGCGTGTCTCTTTGTCGGTTTCCGGGTACGTCAACAGCAGTTCCGAATAACTGCGGATCGAAGTCAGCGGGGTGCGCAGTTCGTGGCTGACCGAACCCAGCCACTTGGTTTTGGCCTGGTCCAGCTCGCGCAGCCGCTCCAGGGCATCGTGTACCTTGCGGTGTTGGACGCGGATCTCTATCTCCATCAGGCGTTGGCTGGTAATGTCTCGCTCTAGGAACAGGAATTGCCGCATGCTGCCTTTGGTATTGAAGATCGGATAGACGTGTATCTCCACGGTGCGGTTTTGCGTGCTGAGATGTTGCTCCATGGTTGCAGGTTTGAATTCTGCCAGGCAGTATCGCAGTACCTCGTGTGGATCGGGCTCGTCTTCGCGGCGCAGCGCATCGACGATATCGGTGTCGATGATGCGATTACCGTAGCGGCTGCGGGCGCTGGCATTGGCATTGGTGATGGTGCCATCCAGGCCCAATAGGAGGACGCATTCGTCGATGGTGTCGAACACCATGCGCAACTCGGCCTCGCTCTCCATCAGCTTGGCCTGTCGGTCGATGTCATCGGTGATATCGCGCAGATGTACGCAGCGCAGACCCTCTTCCAGATCTGGCCAGCGGGTATCCAGCATCTGCACCGCGATCAGGCTCTGGTCGGGCCGCTGCAAGGCGCAGGGGATGCCGATCAATTCATCCAGATTCTCGCCAGCACTGAAGAAATCCCGTAACGACACCAGGCCGCTGAGTAGATCGCTACTGGGCATCCCCAGCAGAGCGGGATCGCCGTGCCAGTGGGCAATGGTCCAGTCGTGATCTACCACGCAGTAGGCGTGTCCCGGGGTGATCGGAGGCATGGCGAGCGGTGCAGATGCGGTGGTGGAGGGCTGGCCGTACCAGATCAGGGCCAGTCCGATCAGCACCAGCGGCCCGGCCCAGACGGCACTCCACCAGAGCGGCAGGATTGCGATCAGGATGATGATCATGCCGATCATGCTCCCAGGCTGTCGAGCAGTAGCGGTGCGGCGCAGCAGGCTCTGGGGACTGACCGATTGGGATTCGGTGGTGGACATCGCTGGCACTATAGGTCGTCGGGGCAGGGCGTCGACGGGCAGGAGCCACTTGCCAGTTGCCGTGCCAAGTGTGGCTTCCAGTCTGTCTGAATGTCTTTTCTGGCCGAGATCGAGCACGTATGAGCTGGCGTCACCTGTTGGGAGTGGGGCTGATCCTGGTGGTACTCACGCTCGTTCTGGGTGGGACCGGGGTGACCGCATCGGTGTGGCATCAGAGCCTGCAGGGGCGGGTGCCGTCTTTGCATCACGAACTGATCGCCCCGGAAGACGCCGCGCCGATGACGGTTTTGATCGAACGCAGTGCGCGCCTGAATGCAGAAAACATCGAGCTACGTCGTCGCCTGCGTGAATACGAGTCCATCCGTGGCGAAGGCGGCATTTTCCCCGAGCAAGCCGTGGTTGCCCGGGTTCGTGTGATTGGTCGCAGCGAGCGCCGTGGTCGCCGCTATGTCGAGGTAGACGTCGGCGCCTTGGATGGTGTGCGTCGCGGGCAGGCGGTGATCAGCGGCTGGAGCCTGTTGGGCGAGGTGGTCGGGGAGCAACGGCGCCGGTCGCTGGTGCGACTGATCACCTCGGAAGATAGTCGGGTTGCAGCGGCGTTATACGATCCGCGTGGGCAACTGGTGGCAGAAGGAATCCTGCGCGGTGATCCGAGCGGCCAGGGCTGCCGGTTGCTGTATATCGAGGACCATCCGGATTTGGTGGTGGAAGCGGGTATGGAAGTGCTCACCAGTGGCACCGGCGGACGTTTCCGGGCTGGTTTGCTGCTGGGCCTGGTGACCGATGTCGAAAGACCTTCAGATAGCGACCATTGGACAGTGTGGGTGGAGCCTGTGCACCAGCCGAATCGACTACCGACTTTCCAGATTGCGGATCTCCCGCCCCTGACGCAGACTCCGGCTCACTGAGCGTGGCCGCGAAGGGGGATCCAGGCAGATGTGGGATCCATATTCGACCTGCCAGATGAGGAGCAGCCCATGCCCACAGCAAAACTGATCGCCTTGTTGCTGATGAATGCCGTGTTGTTTGCGCAGCAGATTCCCTGGCCGGCGGAATTATCGAAACCGGTCGCTGAGCTGCATATCGCGCATCCCGGACGGTTGATCGAGGCCTTGGGTGCTTTTGCCGGACGCGGTGTCGGCACCACACCAGCCACTGACACCAGTGTTGGTACCGATGGCGTTGCCAGCCGTATCGCACGCTATCTGTATGGTTGCAAGGCCTTGGATGGGGTGGACTTGTTGCTGCCCAGCCGATTCTACTGGCTGCAGGATGGCCAAGTGGTCGCGATGGTGCCCTTGTCCGACCGTCCCGCTTTCGTCAAGGATTTTATCGGTTTGCCCTTTGGCAGCACCAATCTGATCGCTATCGGCGAGCGCCAGGGGACGCTGATCTATGCCTACAATGGTGATGAAGCGATCCACGAATACCGCATGCTGATCCGCGACAACACGGCCTACCTCGGGAGCAGCGTCGACGAATGTGAGATCCTTGCCAAGCATCCCTGGCCCCTGGCTACCGGTGATGAGCCGACTCTCTGGTACAAGCAGGAACGTCCTCGGCCGCAATGGCCACGCAGTTGGCGATTGGGTACCGAAGGACGTTGGTTGCCGGGTGTGGCGCAGCGTATTATCGATGAGCTGTACCGCGATATCGATCGTCTGACCGTCACCTTTCAGCCCAAGCGTGAGGGGTATTGGGTGCTTGGCTGCGACTGGCAGATTGCCGATGCCTCGGTAACGGCGCGCTGGCTGGCCAATCAGCAGAATCAGGCATCGCGGCTGCTGCCCATCCTGGTGGAGGCCGAGCCTCCCGCGGTCAGCTGGTACGGTAGTTTCAACTGGAGCGGCAGTCTGGTGCGCTTGTTCGATACGGTCACCGCCGATCTTGGCGAGGTACCAGACTTCCTACCTGAGCAATGGCAGGAACCGGTGCGGAATTGGTTTGGAAAAAGGGATGCACAGAAGTTCTTTGCTGCCAGTCTGGCCTACACCGTTGGTCGTGAGGGCATTGCTAGTTGGCGTCTGCGCAGCCTGCAACGTCATGACGATCTGGAGGGGGCGAACCTCGCCATTGAGCGTCTGGCTCGTCTGGCGCGTGGCGTGTTCGCGTCGTGGCAATGGGCCTTGGAGAGTGATCAGGGTGACCAGATCCACAGCGAGGTCCCCGTGCAGTGGCTGCAGTTGCGCATCGGCGATATGATTCGTTGGTGCGCCGTGCGCTGCCAATCGCGGCGTCATCTGGTGACCGTACAAGGCTGGGACCAGCAGGCGGTGCTGTTGGATGCGGCCGTCGCGCTCAGCAAGAAAGTGGCCACCTTGCGACCTCCGCAGGGCCGAACCGCCTTGACCCGGGTCGAGGTGGATGCGGGAAAAGCCTGCGTCGGTCTGACCGGTCTCCTTGGCCTCCCGATTGTCGATGCCGCCTTCAGCACGGTGACCGCCGATCTCCGGGTCACTGGCCGACAGGGACTGGAAGCGGTGGTGCAGCTGCATCCGGCCAAGGTCGGCGCGGCTCTGCGTGCCAGCGGGCTGGATGCCTATCTCAAGACCTGGCTGGGGCGCTGATACCTTTGGCGATTCGCTTCGACCCAGGCTTTCCTCGGCACATTGGCCATCTAGGCTCCGCGCTCCCCAGGCGACCGACCACAGGTCGCCAATGCCCGGAACACGTCAAGGAGCGCACATGAGCGTCAAGAAAGTCGCAATTCTCACGGCGGGTGGCCTCGCCCCGTGTCTGTCGTCCGCCGTCGGTGGTCTGATGGAGCGTTACAGTGAAATCAGCCCCGAAATCGAAATCATCTGCTACATCGGTGGCTACAAGGGTCTGCTGTTAGGTGAAAGCATTGCGGTCACTCCAGGGATCCGTGCCCAGGCCGGGCAATTCCACCGTTTTGGTGGCAGCCCCATCGGCAACAGCCGTGTGAAGCTGACCAACGTCAAAGACTGTGTGAAGCGCGGTCTGGTCAAAGAAGGCGAGGATCCCCTCCATGTTGCTGCTCAGCAGCTGACCCGTGATGGCGTTGATGTGCTGCACACGGTTGGTGGTGACGATACCAACACCACCGCCGCCGATCTGGCCAAATTCCTGGCCGAAAACGACTATCAGCTGACCGTGGTCGGCCTGCCCAAGACCATCGACAACGATGTCATCCCCATCCGCCAGAGCCTGGGCGCCTGGACCGCCGCCGAGCAGGGCGCTCGCTATTTCGAAAATGTGGTTGCCGAATCCAGCGCCAACCCGCGTATGCTGATCGTGCACGAGGTTATGGGTCGGCATTGCGGCTGGCTGACTGCTGCCACCGCCGCCGAATATCAGCGCGGTCTCGCCAGCAAGCCTTTCGTCGACGGTCTGGGCTTCAACGCCACCACCATCGGGGTGCATGCGGTTTACGTCCCAGAGATGGAACTGGATATCGACGCCGAAGCGCAGCGTCTGAGCGAAGTGATGGACGACTGCGACTGCGTCAACATCTTCATCGCCGAAGGTGCCGGAGTCGAATCCATCGTCGCTCAGATGGAAGCTGCTGGCGAAGAGGTGCCTCGTGATGCCTTCGGCCATGTGAAACTGGATACGGTCAATCCTGGTGCCTGGTTCGCCAAACAGTTCGCCGCCAAGATCCGGGCAGAAAAGGTCATGGTCCAAAAGAGTGGCTATTTTGGTCGTAGTGCTCCGGCCAACGCCGAGGACCTGCGTCTGATCAAGAGCTGCACCGACTTGGCGGTGGAATGTGCCCAGCGTCGCGAAAGCGGTGTGATCGGCCACGACGAGGAGCGCGGCAACGTCCTGCGCGCCATCGAATTCGAACGCATCGCCGGCGGCAAGCCGTTCGACATCGGCCTGTCCTGGTTCCAGGATCTGCTGCAGCAGATCGGCCAACCGGCCCGCAAGGCCGTGGCCGTCAGCCACTAAAAGTCCGATACGGCCACCGCAGCAAGGCGGTGGCCGTGTTTTTGTTGAAGGAAAAAGCATGTCTATTTCTCCGCTGCAAGCTGCTCGAGCTGAATATCGGCCCAAACTGCCGGCCGTGCTGGCCGCGAACGGTCCCTGTGTCGGGATCGAAACCGGTGAGGCGACCACTTCCGTTGCCGATCCCGATGCAATTCAGGCCATGTTCCCCAATACCTATGGCATGCCGGTCGTGCAATTTGCCGGTCAAGCAAGCCCGGTACGAGTGGACGGCATCAAAGTCGGTGTCATTCTCTCCGGTGGTCAGGCGCCTGGTGGCCATAACGTGATTGCCGGTCTGCATGACGGTTTGAAGGCACTGCATGCGGGCAACGAACTATACGGTTTTCTTGACGGTCCCAGTGGCCTGGTCAAAAACCAGGCCAGGTTGATCGACGATGCCTTCATGGGTGCTTATCGCAACACCGGCGGTTTCGACATCATCGGCTCGGGTCGAACCAAGCTGGAGAGCGAAGAGCAGTTTGCGGATGTGGTTGCCAATTGTCAGGAGCGCGGAATCAGTGCCATCGTCGTGATCGGTGGTGATGATTCCAATACCAACGCCTGCGTCCTGGCGGAATATTGTCTGCGCGAACAGACCGGCCTCCAGGTGATTGGCTGCCCCAAGACCATTGATGGTGACTTGAAAAACGCCTGGATCGAAACCAGTTTCGGTTTCGACACCGCCTGCAAGGTCTACTCGGAGCTGATCGGCAATATCCAGCGCGACGCAGCCTCCAGTAAAAAGTATTGGTATTTCATCAAGCTGATGGGCCGTAGTGCCTCGCACATCGCCTTGGAGTGCGCGCTGCAGACTCACGCCAACGTCTGTCTGATTTCTGAAGAAGTCGCTGCCAAGCAACAGACCCTTGCCGGCATTGTCGACGATCTGGCGACGGTGATCGCCGCGCGCGCTGCTGATGGCAAGAACTATGGCGTCGCTTTGGTGCCCGAGGGTCTGATCGAATTCATTCCCGAAATGCGTGTCCTGATCGACGAGCTGAACGAATTGCTTGCTGATGATGAAGGAGATGCTCCGGCTGCGGTCGAGGACCGGTTGCAGAAGGTGTTGGCCAATCTGAGTGAGCAGTCGGCACCGGTGTTCCGCCAACTACCCGACAGCATTCAGCGCCAGCTGTTGGCTGACCGCGATCCGCACGGCAATGTTCAGGTTTCGCGCATCGAGACCGAAAAACTGCTGATCGAAATGCTGGGCGAGCGCCTGCGTGCCTGGAAGGCCGAGGGGCGCTACGATGGAAAATGGAGCACCCAGGCGCATTTCTTCGGTTACGAGGGACGCTGCGCAGCACCGTCGAATTTCGACGCAGATTATTGCTATGGTCTCGGCTATTCGGCTGCCACCCTGATCGGTGCCGGCAAGACCGGCTACCTTGCCAGCCTGCGCGGTCTCACCAAGCCGGCAGCGGAATGGATCCCCGGTGGCATTCCCATGACCATGATGATGAACCTGGAACGCCGTCACGGCGCCGACAAACCGGTGATCCGCAAGGCCCTGGTGGAACTGAGCGGCAAGCCCTTTGCTGCCTTCAGCAGCAGCCGCGACGCCTGGGCTGCAGGTGAAGACTACGTCTATCCCGGCCCTATCCAGTATTTCGGCCCGAGTTCGGTCTGCGATCTGGTGACGCATACCTTGAGCTTGGAATTGGATTCCTGACCACCAATCCCACAATTTGAGAGAAGGCTTTTCGGATCGGTAAACAGTAAAAGACAACGCCGAAGGCGGCCCGCCATAGCGAAAAAGCCACGGTCCGAGGACCGTGGCCTTTTCCAGAAATCCGACTGTCGGATATTATTCGTCAACTTCGACGTAATCCTTGTTCTTGCCGCCGTCGCCGCGGTTTTGACGACGATGGCCACCGCCGCGGCGGTCTCCACGGTCGTGACGTCCGCCATGTCGTCGATCGCCATCACGTCGATCGCCATCACGTCGATCGCGACGTTCGCGTTTTTCAGCCTGAGCCTCGTCCCAGCCTTCGGGCTTGGGCTGCAGAGCCTTCAGGCTCAGGCGGTATTTGCCGGTGCGAGGATCGATCTCGACCAGTTTGATCTCGATCTTGTCACCCACTTTGACAACATCTTCAACCTTCTCGACACGATCCCACTTCAGCTCGCTGATGTGCAGCAGGCCTTCGATGCCAGGCAAAAATTCGCAGAAGGCGCCAAAGTCCTGGGTACCCTTGACCGTGGCCTTGTAGACCTTGCCTTCTTCGGGCTGTTCGGTCAGGTCGCTGATCCAGCCGCGAGCGGCTTCGATGGAAGACAGGTCAGGGCTGGCGATGGTAACCAGGCCATCGTCGACAGCGATCTGGCAGCCGGTCTGTTCTTGGATCATGCGAATGGTCTCGCCACCCTTGCCGATGATGCGGCCGGTGAGCAGTGGATCGATTTCGACCTGCACAATCTGCGGCGCGTAGGGGCTGATTTCGGCGCGTGCCTCGGTGATGGCCTCGTTCAGCAGACCGAGGATGTGCAGCCGGCCTTGCCGAGCCTGCTCCAGCGCCTCGCGCATCAGCTCGGAGCTGATACCGCTGATCTTGATGTCCATCTGCAGTGCGGTAATGCCCTGCTCGGTGCCACAGACCTTGAAGTCCATGTCGCCGTAGTGGTCTTCGTCGCCGAGGATGTCGGTCAGAATGGCGTAGCGATCACCCTCCTTGACCAACCCCATGGCAATGCCGGCCACCGCGGCCTTCACTGGCACGCCGGCGGCCATCAGGGCCATACTGCCACCGCAGACGGTGGCCATGGAGGAGGAGCCGTTGCTCTCGGTGATATCCGACACCAGGCGGACGGTGTAGGGGAAGCTGTCGGTGTCGGGCATCACCGTTTGCAGCGCACGACGCGCCAGGGCGCCATGGCCGATTTCTCGGCGGCCGGGGCCGGGGCGGCCGCCGGTCTCGCCCACCGAGTAGCTGGGGAAATTGTAGTGCAGCAGGAACTTGTCGAAGTACTTGGACTTCAGGCCGTCGATCATCTGTTCGTCCTCGGTGGTGCCGAGGGTACAGGTGACCAGGCCCTGGGTCTCGCCGCGAGTGAACAGGGCACTGCCATGAGCGCGCGGCAGCAAGTCCAGGTCGATAACGATGGGACGAACCGTCTTGGTATCGCGTCCGTCGACGCGGCTGCCGGAGAGGATCATCTCACGGAAGACGTGGTCCTTGGCCGCGCCGAAGGCGGCTTTCACCTCGGCGGCCTTGTCTTCGTCATCACCGGCCAGCTGCTGGATGACCGCCGTCTTGCTCTCGGCAATGGCGGCATAGCGCTCCAGCTTGGTGGGAGTGACCAGAGCTTTGGTGATCTGCTCACTGCATTGGTCAATGATGGTTTGCACCAGTGGATTGGCTTTCGGCGAGGTAAAGGCGATCTTGGGCTTGCCGATGATCTTGCGCAGGTCTTCAATGGCCAGGCAGATCTTCTTGATTTCAGCGTGGGCCAGCTCCAGGGCCTCGGTCATTTGCGCCTCGGACACCTCTTGCGCGCCGCATTCCACCATGGTGATGGCGTCAGCGGTGCCGGCGACCACCAGATCCAGGATCGATTCTTTGCGCTTTTCGCAACTGGGATTCACCACCAACTCGCCCGCAATCAGGCCAATGCGTACGGCGCCGATCGGGCCGTCCCAAGGGATGAAGCTGATGTGCAGAGCGGCTGAGATGCCGATCATGCTCAGAATGTCGGGTTCGTTCTCCTGATCGAAACTCATCACCATGCTGTTGCAGCTGCATTCCCGCTTGTAGCCATCGGGGAACAGCGGCCGCAGCGGTCGGTCGGTCAGGCGGCAGGTCAGGGTTTCCTGGTCCGAGGGACGAGCCTCGCGGCGGAAGAAGTTGCCGGGGATGCGGCCAGCGGCGTAGATCTTCTCACGATAGTCCACGGTGAGGGGGAAGAAGTCGATCCCGGCGCGGGGCTCTCCGTCGCAGACGGCGGACAGCACCATGGTGTCGCCGCAGCGCACGATCACGCTGCCGGCGGCCTGTTTGGCCATGTAGCCGGTTTCGATGTGGATGGTCTGGGAGCCGACCGTCACTTCGACGGTGTGCTTCTGCATGCCCAGTTTTTGCAGGGCTTCATCGCGTTGCATGCGCGGATCCTTTCGGGATACCAAATGACAAGGCCGATCAACGATCGGGCATCCGCGCAACCTATCCAGAGGAGCGTCAGGGACGCTGGCGTTCCTGTGGAGAGGGCACGGCGGATGGGGCTGACAAGCCTGTCCGTCGCTGCTCGGCAAGGGAACACTACAATGGGAATGAATCCTGCTTGACAATGGGAAAAGTGTAGCCTGACACAGGACTTTCGCAGCGTGCTTGTGATGATACTGGAAGGTCATTGTCGTCAGGATGTGGTACTTAATGTGACGTCTGTCCTGAAATCGCGCTGGCAGCGATGTGGGACCGTTCCCCGCCACTCCCCATTCGTCATTGGAAGGAAGTTTTATGGACATGAAGCGCGCTCTCGGCATTGGACACGATGATGCCGCCAAACGACACAAGCAGCTGCGACGCTACATCAACCTGAAGTTGGCAGCACTCGGCCTGCCGATCCACAAGGGCGATACCAGCGGCGAATTCTTCGAGGTGGCCCACGATCTGCTGGCCAACTATCGCGAGCAGAATCGGCAGTTGGCTGAGCGGCTCTGTTCCGCCGATCAACGCATCCAATCCTTTCTTGAACGCTATCTGTACGAGCTCAAAGATGAGGAACTGCCGCGTCTGCCCAATCAGACGCTGACCCTGGACCATCATGGCTTGGCGCGTGAGTTATCGTTGCCGCCGGATTGTGATGAATTCGCCAACGAAAACCTGCAGTCCTACCGCATTGCTCAGGGGGTGCTGCATAATCCGCGCTCTGATCGTCGCACGACCAAGGGGGTGTTCCACATCGCCGCCGGTGGGTTGCCGGTTCCAGCGGACAAGAAAGAGGTGCCCAAGATCGCTTTTGCCCGTCTGTTGCAGGCGGCATTCAATCCGCCGGCCGATCTGCTGGATCTGCCCTACACCAGCACGCAGAATGATCACGCGCGTTGTTTTGTCAGCCTCCTGTTACGGCCGACCGTGTGTCCCTTGATTCCGGGCCGACGTCCGGCGCAGAGCATGGAAATGCGTTTTTTCGTGCCGGGTGGGCTGGTGTGTAATTTGGATTTCGTCGAGAGCATCTTCGGTAATGCCGGTGATCCCTACTTGCCGGAGAACGATGCTGGCTTGGACGTGGATCATTGGACTGGTCACACCGGTTGCGTAATCCTCGCGACCCATATCCGTGGTTTGAAAAAGAAGGACCTCGGATTGCCGAATATCGCGCAGGCTACCGAGCGGCAGAAGCGCGACGGCATGTGCTGGGAGCATGAGGACGAGCTCTACAATGATGGCCAGGCCTTCAAACTCTGTGTTCGCAATGCCGAAGGCGTGGTAGTGACCTTGATTTCCGACAATTACTTCGGCTATTGCAAAAAGGAGATCAAGACGCAGATCAGCTATAGTGCCAATCTGTTCGGCCTGTCCGAGGAGGAACATGCTGGCGGCGCCCTGGCCTTCCCTAGTTACAACCTGGGTGACAATTTTCATATCGACAGCCGGGTGATCAGTTTTGGTCAGACCTTCGAGGAGCTGGTTGAACGGTATGGCTCCATTCTGGAGGTGCGTCCTGAAGGCTATGCAGTCGACAAGCACGATGACCGCATCATTTACGTCCCGGAGAACGCCCAATTCAGCCGCAAGGACGGTCACGTCAGTTGGAACAAAGGCGACCATCGCCAGCAGATTCCGTTGCTGTCGCGCAATATCTACATCTACCCCTTCGGCTACAAGGTCCACTTCGAGAAGCATCCCACTGCCGAGAGTTGGCGCTTGGTTGGGACCCGGGCTGAGGGCGTCTTCTGTCACAAGCCGTGTACGGTATCCGGAGGCGGCAAATCGGAGATTTCCAAGTCCATTTCCGATGCCATCATCTATGGCCCTATCTTTGTCTCCGATTTCAGGCAGGATATGAATCAGGTCCAAGAGCTGTTGGACCGCAATTACATGGATCGCATGTTGCCCGAGCTGCGGCAGGATTACGACGCCGTACCCAGTCGATCGATCCTGTCTGTAAAACGCACCTTGGGCTCGGTCATCAAGTTGTTCACGCCCTCGCCAGGAGAATTCACCCCGGAATACAACGAGTGGCTGGAAAACCTTCCCAATCACATCAAGGCCCTGGTGTTCACCGTCAAACGCTTCTACAAGCAGGAGTGGAATGGCGACTGGCGCTCGTATTTCTCGGTCGACAATGTCAACGGCAAGCAAGGCCATGAATTACGCTTTGAAGGCCGCAAATTGATGGCCTCCTATCTGCGCGTCGGTGTCGACAGCGATCGCAGTTGGCAAACCCACAAGCTTCGACAAGACTTTGTGCCGGCAGTCAAGGTGCAGATGGAAGACGATATCACCGCTTCGGTGGTGATCCCGCAGGAGTGGTTGACCAATTATCAGACGGATTATCCCAATCTCAGCGTCAAGCTGATTGACAACTGTGAATATCGTTTCTTCCAACGCCCGGACGACGCGATCAATCGCGGTTACGATAAGCAGGCCGAGGCTGATCTGGCTGGTGACAATGTTTTCGTCTCCAATTTCCAACCCTTGGAGGCCGATGAGGCCCGCATGCTGGTGTCGGACGAGGTTGCCTTCGATGCCTGGACCGAGCCGATGCAGACGTTGATCCGTGGCGCGGCCTTGCGTCCGGATGGCTACGTCGTTTCATCTGCGCATCCGCGTATGGTGGATGGTAAGCCAACGAAGAATCCACGCTATTTGCAGACCCGGCCCTCGTTGGTCGATCAGCGTCATCGTTATGTGGCTGAGATGGGTGCTCGATTGCTGCGGCGTGTACCTCTGGGTGAACACGTGATCTTCCCGGTACATGCGGTACTGCCGGGTCGGCGCAACAATCCTGCCGATCGCGAAGCCGGTATCCGGCCACTGGCAGTGTATGCCCCGGTGCATTATCAGGAATTGCCCGAACTCTTCATGGATTTCATCTGCAGCCTGACCGGTAAATCGCCGTCCACGACCGGTGCCGGTTCGGAAGGCGCCCTGACCAAGGGGCCGTTCAACGCCCTGCGAGCTACCGCCGATCTCAATAACGCTCTGGTCAGTTGGATTCTGACGGGGTATAATGGCTACACCTCTGCCGCCGGATACGTGGGCGGTGAGCGTCGCGTCGATCATGATATCTCCCTGCTCATTCCCGAGCTGTGGTGTCGTCTAACGCCACAGGATGTGGACCCGCAACGGCTGATTTTGGAAGGCTATCTGGAGAAATTGGACGATTTTGAGCAGGGGGGACGGACCGTCTTGGCCAGTCGGTTGGGCTATCGTCTGAGCGATAAATTTATCCACAGCTATTTCGGCCGTGTCTTCGATCATCCCGATGCGGTCTTTGACGAAGCCATGCTCCGGCCGGAAACCCAGAATCTGGACGATTTCATCGATGGGATCGACAATATTGTCGAAGCGCAGCAGCGCGTGGCGCAGGCGTATTTTGATGATGGGTCCATCGACGATGCCTGCCCGCCGTTGCGGGTCCTGCTGCACATCATGGTCAAGGGTGATTACCAGGGTAAAACCATCGACGATCCTGAATTGCGCAAGATGTTCAGCCGCGAGTATCTGTTGGAAAGCGACTGGTATCGTGAGCGCCTGTTCACCAAACAACAGCGCGAGATTCATCTGTGGGAAAGCCATTGCACCTACCTGGCAGATTTCCTGCGGCGGACCCACTATCAGGACGAAGCGCATCGCTTGGGTATTGAGGAGCGCCTGCGTCGCGCAGACAAGATGTTGCGTACCGTGCGTAGTATGAAGTACCTCGATAGCCTGATCGGTACAATTGGCGCCGATCCGCTTGGCTCTGGCAGTGACGTCGATTGATGGCTGAAAGGCGGAGCCCAATAATTGCGGACAAAGCTCCGCCTTGATGCGGTGACCTTTCGATGCAAGCCGGCTCTTCGGGGCCAGTTTTTTTGTTGCCGTGACTGCATGTGCATGCGGCCATCAGTCTGCTGGCGGTGATCTTTTGCTGGCACACTGCCATGGTCGAAAGGAGCCGTGACCATGACCGTGCTCGTTCCCCATTATCCCGACGTCTACCTACCATCCGACCTCTTCCGCGTCACCATCGGCAGTCAGGCGGCCAGCGTGCTGGTCACCAGCCGGGCGCATTTCTGTACGTATTGCAGCGATGAAGCCGTGGACGTCTGTGTGCAGGTGCCACATGGCGCTGGGACTGCCAGTCTGTCGCCTGCTCGCTTGGGTATCGATCCGGCAATCGATCAGGACGGCGTGTATTTCCGGGTGCCGGCTGGAGAGAACTGGTATCTCCAGGTGGATGACCGGCCTTACCTCTATGGTTTCACCAGTCGGCCGAGCCAGGCTCCTGAGGGCGAGCAGGTTCGGGTGTTCCGGGCCGGACAGGTCTACGAAATTGGCGTGCTGGTACCGAAAGCAGGTGAAACCATCTGGATTGAGTCGGGGGCGGTGGTACGCGGCCTGATTCAGAGCGAGGGGGGCGATGGCATTTGCATCGGCGGTGGTGGACTGCTGCATGGGGTGCGCGATCCGGCGGGAAGGAAGGCCCGGCCCTTGGGGTTGAAGGGCGGTGATGGCCATCGGATCGAGGACGTGACGGTGTTTTCGCAGGCAGGCTGGGCGGTGGTGCCTAGTGGCTGCCGAAATATGGACATCGACAATATTCATATTATTGGCATCGGGCGCGGACATGACGGCCTCGATTTGGTCAACTGCGAACAAGTGCGGGTACGCGGTGGTTTCTTTCATAGCGGTGACGATTGCATCGTGCTCAAGGCTTGGCAGCCCAATGCGAAGCCGCATCCCCTCGCTTGTATCGAAGGGATGACCTGTCGGGACATCCTCGTCGAGGGAGCCTGTTTATTGAACGATGGTAACGGCAGCAATTTGGAGATCGGACACGAATTATTGACCGATCGCGTTGGTGACATCGTGTTTCGCGATTGCGATCTGCTGGCCAATCATGGTCCCGGCAATGCCCTGAGCATCAACAACATGGGCAGCAGCCTGGTGGAGAACATTCGATTCGAAAACTTGCGAGTCGAACACTATTATGATCGCTTGGTCAGCTTGGTCATCGACCAGTCGCGCTACAGCCATACTGATGTCCGTGGGCGTATCCGTGATGTGTTGTTCAAGGATATCGCCGTACAAAACAGCATTTACAATGCCGGTTACAGCATTTCGCTAATCGGTGGCTACAATGCCGAGCACCGCGTAGAAGACGTGCGTTTTGATCATTTTTGTATCGATGGCAACAAGGTGGCCAGTCTGCAGCAGCTCAGCTGCTATGTGCGCGATGTTGGTGAGATCAGTTTTTGCTGATGGCCTGGCAACGTCTGGCCAGTTTAATGCCCAGTCGTTTGGCGCGGCGCAAGGAACCATCGCCGACGCCTGGCTCTTGTTCCGATTGCATGCCGACGCTCATGCTGCCGATCGGTTTGGCGCCGACGGTACGGGCCATCAGGCGCAGCGCGGAGACCGCGCCGAGAAACCAGCGGGCGATGGGGCCGGGTGCGGCGCTGGTGCAGATCAGCGCCGCTCGCTTGGTCCGCCGGAGACGGCGTGGTTTGGGCCCGGTTTTCATGGACCAAGGCCAATAGGCGTAGCAGATCAGGCGCTCCAGAAAGCAGCGCATCAGGGCGGTAATATTGAAGAAATTATGCGGTGAAGCCAGGATCAGGCCTTCGGCCTGTTCGATGCGCTGGATCAGGCCAGGCATGGCATCGTCGATGGCGCAGCTGCCCGGATCGGATCCGGCCGCTTGGGTGCAGGCTCGGCAGTTGCTGCAGAAGCGGATGTCCTGATTGCGCAGGAAGACCAGCTCCACCTCGGCACCCGTCTCGCGGCAACCCTCGGCGGCTGCGGTCAGCAACTGGTCAGTGCTGCCGCCATCGCGGTAGCTCCCACAGATGGCGAGAATTTTCATGCTTATAAACGTACGCTCAATCAGCCGCCGTTACAAGCGCCGGCCAGCGGCCAAGCTGTTGCCTGTCTGCCAAGACCGATGGCAGCAGGATGGTCCAGAGGGATCCTGAACTGGACCCCGCTCTTGACGCAGCAGACAGGTGAACAGGAAGCGCAGGATGGGTTCGGCTTGGCTGCGAGCCCGGTAACGCATACCGCTGAGTTGGCTGGATCAGACTGCAGAAGCCGATCTCTTGCGGGAGACGCCAATCAGTCCGATTCAGCGGCAACGGTCGGCAATCATCCGAAGCTCCTTCGCGGCAGCTTAGTCCTGGCCGCCAGCACAGGCAAAGTTGCCTGCCATGGAAGCAGATACATGGCATTGTTCTCGGCAAGCGAATGTGATACTGACGGCCATGCCGGACCTGACCATGGCACAATGGCTGCTCGCTGGCGGCGCTGCTCTTCTCGTGGGTTTCGCCAAGACCGGCGTGCCGGGTATTGGCATTCTCGTGGTGCCGCTGATGGCGGCGGCCTTCGGCGCCCGACCATCGGTGGGCCTGTTGCTGCCGATCCTGATCACCGCTGATTGCTTTGCCGTTGCCGCTTATCGCCGGCATGCGCAGTGGCAGCATCTGTGGGGCTTGGTGCCCTGGGTGGCGGTGGGCATGGTCCAAGGCTTTTTGGTCTTGTATCTGGTGGATGAGCCGGGTTGGTTTAGCCCACTGATTGGTGGCATCGTCCTGCTGATGTTGTTGGTGGCCCTGGGGCGACAGCGATGGGGAGCGCACTTCAAGCCACGCCATCGGCTGACCGTTGCTGCAGCAGGTGCAGCCACTGGTGCGGCCACCACCATAGCCAATGCCGCCGGGCCGATCATGACCGTCTATCTGGCCGGTAAGGGCATGGCCAAGGAAGCCTTTATGGGGACCAATGCCTGGTTCTTCCTGTTGCTGAATATCAGCAAGGTACCGTTGTTTGTGCTGGTCGCCTGGCTTCCGGGCGGCAAGCCCCTGTTTACCGTCGAGTCGCTCCAAATCGATCTGCTGCTGGCACCACTGGTCATACCGGGCGCATATCTGGGACGCTGGCTGCTACCGAAGCTGCGGACTGATTGGTTTTACGGTCTGGTGTTGGTGTTGGCCGGACTGGCAGCGCTCAGACTGTTGTTCAGCTGACGCAAAAAGATAGCACGTTGACGCTTCTGAGCTGATTAGATGCCTTGGCAGAATCAGGCTTTTTGTTATCCTGTCGGAAAGAATAAAGGATTATATATGCCACGCTGCTTGCTCTTGCTCACCGTGTTCGTGCCGTTGGCCCTCAGTGCTGACTGGATCAATATCACTCGGCCATGGCTTGATGATCTGCCGGGTTGGATCCCAGGCACCAATGTCTATACGGCTCGTTGCGGTAATTTGGCCTGTGATCCTCGTACCGGTGATGTGTACCTGGGCCTGCCGGTGATCAACGGCATCTGGAAAAGCATCGATGCAGGCGAAAACTGGACACGCATAGATGAAGACACCTATCAGGGCCGAAATTTTGGTGGCAACAGCTATCAGTTGGATCCGGCTTCCGGTGGCCTCGTGTTCTTTGCCCTGCATGCCGGCTACCGGGATGAAGCCGGCGAGAAACACACGCTCAGGCCTGGTTGCTTGCTGACCACTGATGGCGGTGAGACCATCCATACCTTCGGCGCTCCCGATTCCGGCGGTAAAGGCGGTAAGGGGCGGCACGATGGTTTCACTTGGGGTGTGGTGGATTGGACCGAACAACCGCCGCACCGCTTTTTTACCAAGGAACATCACACCAAGCCGGGTGATCTCTGGTATTCCGATGATGCAGGTGTCAGCTGGCGGCCGGTGGAGATGCAAGCCAATGCCGTTGGCATGGTTAATGGCGACATCCTTCTGGCCGGAGCCGAGAACGGTATTTATCGTAGCGGCGATGCCGGGATGAGCTGGGAAAAGGTCAGCGATCTGGTGGTGGGCAATCGCATCACCCATCGCTATGGTGATCAGGTGTTCTGGACCGCAGGCAATGCCGTCATCGTTACCACTGATGGAAAAAACTGGCAAACCTGGGGTAGCGAGCTGCCTGGCGCGATCACGTTCGGACCGTATTTCGGCCGGAACCCGCGCGAAGCGATGGTGGTGTCCAGGGACGGGTTCTTTGTGACCGACGATGCTGGCGTGACCTGGGACAAGGTCGCGGATTATCGAGGATTCCAACGTGCGGGCTATGCCTGGGATCCCGGTCGTGGCATTATCTATGCAGGCGGACAGAACGCGGAAAACGACTACTTCAAGTTATACTATCGCGACTGATCTGGCGTGGCGGCAGCCCGCAGGCGCGGTACCAGGGCTGCAGCAACCAGCAGTTGCAGCGGATAATAGATCAGGATCGGTAGGCTGATCACAGCCAGTGCCGGATGACTACCGAGGGTGATGGCGATCAATGGCAAGCCGAAGGCCAGAGTCTTTTGGCTGCCGCAGATCAGCGCGCTGATGCGATCCGCCGAAGTCAAACCAAAGCAGGAGCATCGTGCGGCAAACCAGGGAATGGCGAGGAAGAGCGCGTGTAGCAGCAGGCAGATGGCCAGCGTTCCCAGCAGCAGCCCAGCATCCAACCCGGCCTGATCGAAGGAGCGATTGAAGGCCAGAAAGATGATGCCCAGCAGCAGCACCTGGCTGATTTTTCCGAGCGATTTCAGGAAGCCGGGCGGAAAGGCGTGCGCCAAGCTGAGCCGCAGCAGCTGGCCGATCACCAGCGGCAGCAGCACCAACAAGCCCAATTTCTGGAACACCGGTAAAAGCGCGATCTCCGCCTGCGCCGTCTGCGCGAATGCGATCAGATAGAGCGGTGTCAGCACAACGCCAATCAGGTTGCCAAGACTGGCATTGATCAGCGCCGCTGCCTGATTGCCGCCGGCGGCAGCGGTCAGCGCGACGCAGGAGGTGATGGTGGTGGGCAGCGCCCCCAGGAGGAACAAACCCAGACGCAGATTCGCGTCCAGGCCCACAACGATCCAGATCTGATCCAAACCCAGGCACAGCAGGGGCGCAGCCACCAGGCTGCACCCTTGAATCAAGGCATGCAGCCGCCAATGCCGCAAGCCGGACAGCAGCTCCCGGGTCCGGATCGCCAGCCCACTGGCCAGAAAAATGGCCGCAACCAGGGCCGATTTGATCAACCCGGCCCCGCCCTGTTCGGCCCAGCTGGGCAACAAGCGCGCGGCGACCAGAACCACGGCCATGCCCAAGAGAAACCAATGTCGTTGCAACCAAGCTGCCATATCCCGATTCCAAGAAAAACCCAGAGCGAGGCAACCGCCGACCCCGGGACCGCCGGCGTCCCACCTGCCCAGCCCGGAACCGCAGGCGCCTCGCCTGCAGCTCTTGACATGCCGAATCACGATAAGAGATCACAAGGCCGCAAGCCCAGCTCTTCGCGGACCACCCGATGGAATTGGGCATAGCTGCCAAATCCGGCTGCGAGGGCTGCCGACAACAGGGTCTGTCGGTCGTCGAGTGTCTGATCCAATAAAGCCTGTAGCCGCTGCAGATTGCGGAAGCGGGCCAGGTCCAGATGGGCATGACCGATCTTGGTGGCGTCTTCGATATCTTGTCGACCGTTTTGCCGGGTGAGGAATTGTTGCTGGCGCTTTATGACGATGCGGATCTGGTCCTGCAGCATGCCGCCAGCATCGAAGCGGCCTGGTGGCGCATGTACCAGTTGTTGGATGACGAGTTGCGCCTCGGTGGCAACCCCGGCTGGTCCGACTGGTCTGGCATCTGGGCGCCCGGCCGTAGTTATATTTTCCAGTGTGATTTCGCCTACATGATCGGCCCGGAGATGTTTGGCCGTCTCATCATGCCGGAATTATCACGCAGCTTCGCCAAGCTGCCCTTTGCGGTCTATCATCTGGATGGGGTCGGCCAGTTGGCGCAGTAGCCATCGCTGGGATGATCTGCCACATGTGCAGGGGCCCACCGGCTGGATGCTGGAGCCAGGTTTGCAGGGGCGGTATCGCGATCAAGCGGTGTCAATCTGTTTGCCACCGGGCGGCGCCTTGTTGTTTTCGGCGGACACCCTGCACTTCACTGCCGCCAATAGCTCTGATCAATCGCGTCGCGCCGTACAGTACCATTATATTCCGGAGGCCCAGCAATGAGCATCTGGAATCGTCAACAATACCTGGATTTGATGCAATTTAAACCGGTGCCACGACCGTTCTTCGCTGAATTGTTTGGTCCGCTGGTTGGCCTGGAGGAGGAATGGCAGGCCCAGGGTGCCGGCCCGACCGAGCTGGACCTGAGCACCTTTGGTTTTGATGGCGTGCAGCGGCGTCGGGTACCCATATATACGGGTATTTTTCCTTGGCGGCAGAAGCGAGTGATCAGTGAATCTGATACGGAACTCATCCAGGAGGACCACTACGGTCGCCGGATGAAGCTGTGCAAGGGGTTTGCGACCATTCCGCTGCCACAATCGCATCCAGTGGCAGATATGGACGACTGGATGGGACTGCGCGACCGGTATTGCTTTCATGCGGGGCGTTTGGAACCGGATTGGGATCAGCCGGTTGCGGCGGATACCATGAGCGTGCTGTACATCCCCGGTGGTTTTGACGAGCCGCGTCAGTTGCTGGGGGAAGAGGAGCTCTGTTGTGCCGTCTATGAACAGCCAGAATTGATCCATGACATGCTGACTGTCATTGGCGATCAGATCGTTTTGGTGCTGCAGCGTTTGATCCAGGCGGGGGTCCGCGTTGATCAGATATCCATCCACGAGGACATGGCCGGCAAGAGCGGTCCGCTCTTCGGCCCGACCCAGATCGAGACCTTTTTGCAGTCGTATTACCAGCGTGTCTGGACCCAGGCCCAGGAGGCGGGGGCGCAACTCTTCAGCCAGGATTCCGATGGCGACATGCGCCCGGTCATCGACGCCTTCAAGCGCTGCGGCGTAAACGTGATGTTCCCCTGCGAGCCGGCAGCGGGCATGGATATCACCACGATCCGCGCCGAGCATGGCAGCAGCCTGGCCCTGGCTGGCGGTATCGACAAGCATGTGCTCCGACAGGGCCAACAGGCCATCGACGTTGAGTTGGAGCGGAAACTGATCCCAGCGCTGCATAGCGGCTGCGTCTTCGGCCTGGACCATCGCATCCCTGGCGGTATGCCGCTGGACGCCTATCGCTACTACGTTCGCAACGCACGCGAGCGCTTGGGTCTGGAGCCGAATCCAGAGCCTGGCTGGCAGCGGATGGCGTTTTGATTTTTTCCCAACAGCTTTTGGCTTGCAGGTCCACAGGAGCTTTCTAGGTTCCTGCCCCTCGCAAACGATGCGACCTACGCCGTACCCCATGGTGTAAAGGTAGCACAACAGATTTTGGTTCTGTTAGTCGTGGTTCGAATCCACGTGGGGTAACCATGTAAGGCCCTTGTAAGACACAACTTACAAGGGCTTACTTTTTGGCTGACTTTTCCATGCTGCCGCAATTCGACCTCAAAAGGTTGTCAAAAGCCCCATAAAAGTGGAATGAAAGTGGAATGGAGCGGGGTCATGGCCAAGCATCAAGGCTGGCAGCCAGCGCCCTGATCGAATCAGTCGACAAGGTCGACCAGCTGACCACCATCGACCAGGCCCTGTCGGCTTTGATCGGTCGGACCAAGGAATTGATGCGGGCGCAAAAACTACAGACCGCCCTGGTCGGCGGTACCACCGACGAAGTCAACAACCAGGGCGACGCCGTCATCCAGACCGATGGTCTCTGGCAACGGCTAAAAGGCCGTGTAGCAGGTCTATTCCAGAATCTGAAGCAAGACGCCAGTGCCTGGGTGGATCCCGCGATCGCTATGTTCGAACAGCGTACACCGTTGCCAGACTGTGTCCCTAGCAAGTAAGGGCCCGTCAATAAATAAAGGTAGCGTCTCACTTGATCTTTTGCCGCCCT
>CAYONM010000013.1:0-32680 GCA_964405325.1 uncultured candidatus Brocadiaceae bacterium
GCTCGCTCTTCGCGCCTTGAAGGATCGACAAAATCTCTGCGCGATCTGCTACCTCTATTTCTTTCCGCACCCTAAGGAATTACAGCATGGACATTGATCGTGAATGGCGGAGACAATTCTATGCAGATGCCCTTGAGGGCGAGCCAGAAGGGATGAGGAAACAAACCGGGCTCCGCCCCTCGGACCCCAGAAGCTGAGCCCGCAAAAACAACTTTTTCTTTACGAAGTTCTCGCAGCCTCAGCTTCTATTCTAATCATCCCGCCCTTGGTCGACTGCAGACGCTCGACGGCTTCGCTTATCGGGTTCCGTTGCCGCCACGAGCGCAAGCCGTATTACAGCACCGACCGCCCCCAGCGCAGGTACGCCGCGCCCCAGCTGAAACCGCCGCCGAAGGCGACCAGCATCACCCGGCTGCCGTCTTGCAGGCGGCCGTCGCGGTAGGCCTCGTCCAGGGCCAGGGGGATGGTGCCGTCGGTGGTGTTGGCGACGGTGTCGATGTTGATCACCACCCGCGTCAAGGGCAGCGCCAGGCGCTGGGCCAAGGGCTCGATGATGCGACGGTTGGCCTGGTGTGGCACCAGCAGGTCGATGTCGTCACGCTGCAGTTCCAGGGTTTGCAGCAGGCTGTCGGTGACCTCGGTCATGCGTCGGACCGCGTGCGAGAAGACTCGGTGGCCGTCCTGTTTCAGGAACACGGCATCTGAGTCCGGCGGCGTTTGCTGTCGGCTCATGGCCGAACCGGAGGCAGGCACGCAGAGCAGCTCGCCGTGTTCGCCATCGCTGTGTAGCTCGAAGCCGATCAGGCCGGGCCCGTCCGCCGGGCCGGCTTCCAGTAGCACCGCGCCACAGCCATCGCCAAACAGGATGCAGGTATTGCGATCCGTGTAGTCGGTGATGCTGGACATGATATCGCCGCCCAACACCAGGATGCGCTTGGCGCGGCCGGCTTCGATGAAGCAGGCGGCCGTGCTGATGGCGGCAACAAAGCCGTTGCAGGCATTGGCCATGTCGAAGGCGAAGGCGCGGCTCGCGCCGATGCGATGCTGCACCAGATTGGCCGTGGTCGGCATGACATAATCGGGGGTGATGGTAGCGACGATGATGCCGTCGATCAGATCGGCCGGGACTCCGGCTCGTTCCAGGCATTGCTGCGCCGCCGGGATCGCCAGCTCGCTCAGGGGGGTGCCGGTTTCGGCAATGCGACGTTCGCGAATTCCGGTGCGGGAGACGATCCACTCGTCGGAGGTATCCACCATGGTTTCCAGATCGGCATTGGTCAGCCGTTTGTTCGGCACCGCCGTGCCAACGGCCACGCACTGGGCCCGGTATCGCTCCAGCATGAAACCCTCTCTTTGGCTACCAAACGAAACGCAGGCGGATGCTAAGCTAAGTCTGCCACCAGGTCCGCAAGCCGACGTCAGCGGGCGCACGGCGTGCTTGCTGGGCTGCCGTCAAGGCGCGGCAATCAGATCTGATTCTGGCGAACCTCGTAGCCAGTGACCAAGCCGAATTGAAGCAACTTGATGGTTGGACCATGGGCAGAGGATACCGCGCCCCAGGAGCCAGCTGATGACTGTCCGCGTTCGCATCGCCCCGTCCCCGACCGGTGACCCCCATGTCGGCACCGCCTACATCGCGCTGTTGAACTATGCCTTCGCGCGTGCCAACGACGGCGCTTTTGTGCTGCGTATCGAGGACACCGACCGGGGGCGCTACTGTGCCGACAGCGAGCAGGCGATTATGGCTTCGTTGCGCTGGCTGGGCCTGGATTACGACGAGGGTCCGGATGTGGGCGGCGCGCAAGGCCCGTATCGCCAGAGTGAACGGGTCGCCGCCGGCATCTACCAGCAGCAGGTGCAGCAGCTGCTGGAGCAAGGTGATGCCTACCGCTGTTTCTGTTCGACCGAGCGCCTGGCGCAGGTGCGTGAGCAGCAGGCCGGGGCCAAGCAGCCGATCATGTACGACCGCCACTGTCGCGAGTTGGATCCGGCCGCGGCCCAGGCCCGCGCCGATGCCGGCGAAGCGCACGTCATCCGTATGAAGGCGCCACGCGAGGGTTCCTTCAGTCGCTACGACCGGCTGCGCGGCAAGGACATTGTCATGCCTTGGAACGAGGTGGACGACCAGGTGTTGATCAAGGGCGATGGTTGGCCTACCTATCACTTGGCTTCGGTGGTGGACGACCACCTGATGGGGATCAGCCACGTGATCCGGGCTGAGGAATGGCTGAAGAGCCTGCCGAAGCACGTTTGGCTGTACGAGCGATTCGGTTGGTCGACACCGGAATTCATCCACGTCGGGCTGCTACGCAACGCCGACAAGAGCAAGATCTCCAAGCGGAAGAACCCGACCAATATCCTGTGGTATCAGCAGCGCGGTTACCTGCCGGAGGCTCTGATCAATTTCCTTTGCCTGCTCGGGCACAGCCATCCCGACGGTCGGGAGCAGTTCGACCTGGCAGAAATGGTTCGCATTTTCGAACTGGATCGGCTGAATGTCGCCGGCCCGGTGTTCGATTTGGCCAAGCTCGATCACCTGCAGGGTCAGTATTTCCGTGCTCTGGACGATGACGCCATGATCCAGGCCATCCACGCTGCTTTGGATGAACGCCTGCCGCAGCTGCTGCCCTTGTTGCGCGAGCGCATGAGTTTTGGCGGCGATATCTGCCAGCAGGCCGACATCTTCTTCCGCCATCTGGTGGAGCCCAGCCGTGAAGCCCTGACCCCCAAGGGCTGGAATGCGGAACAGGCGGCTCAGGCCCTGGCGGGCTTCTTGAAGGAAGTGCGCAAAGCGGCCAAGCAAGGAAAGCTGGAGTGGACCGTCGAGTCATTGGAGGCACGCATCCGCGCTCACGCTCAGGCCAAGGAATACAAGCCTGGCCAGTTCTTTATGCTGCTGCGAGTGGCGGCCTGTGGTCGAGCGCAGTCGCCACCGCTGTTTGACACCCTGGCCGAGATCGGCCAGCTGATCGGCCTGCAGCGCCTGGAACAAGCCTTGCTGACCCTGCAGTCGTAGGCGGCGGCGTGCCCATGTTGTGAAAAGAAGGGCGCTCTCCGTGTCGCCGTGGTGTAATTGACCGTAGCAACCACGCCGACACGGCGCTATCGACCAGTCCAGTAGGCGGGTTGGTCACGTTTACTCCGGCAGGTCAAGCCTCCGCTTCGGGGTCCGAGGGGCTTGCCCCTCGATGCAAGAGCCGAAAACCGGGCGCCGATAGATACAATCGAGCCCGTGGGTTCCGGGCGGCGCCCGGTTTGTTATCTGATCTCGAGGCCCTATCCCACTGCGCGCAATCCAGCGGTGAGGGCGTTGGTGGTCAGCAGCAGATCGCCTAGCAGCGGATCGTTCGGATCCTCGGTATGGCCGGCGGCCCGCCAGGCGGCGAGCTGTTCGATCTGTCGTCGGTGCAGTACCGTCAAGGCCTGGCGGCAGTCCCCCGGTTCACGCCCCGCTCTTGAATTATCCACCCACGCTTTACCCTTCGCGCCCTTCGTTCACCCCAGGGGGTGCTGGATGCGCATCTTTAGCGGTAACGCCAACCGGCCTTTGGCCCAGTCCATTGCCGAGTCGCTCGACACGCGGCTGGGGCGCATGCTGTGCGCGCGTTTTCCCGATGGCGAGATCAAGGTGCAGATCCAGGAGGACGTCCGTGGCGAAGACGTGTTCGTGGTGCAGCCGACCCACACCAACGAGTTCCTGATGGAACTGATGGTGATCACCGACGCTCTGCGGCGCGCCTCGGCCAAGCGGATCACCGCGGTGATGCCCTATTTCGGCTACGCCCGGCAGGACCGCAAACACGAGGGCCGGGTGCCGATCACCGCCAAGTTGATGGCCAATCTGATCGATACCGCTGGCGTCGACCGGGTGTTGACCGTCGATTTGCACGCTTCCCAGATCCAGGGTTTTTTCGACATCCCGGTGGATCATCTGAGCGCCTTCGCGGTGCTGCTGGATTATCTGCAGTCCAAATCCTTCGCCTCGCCGCTGGTGCTCAGTCCGGATACCGGCTCGATCAAGCTCGCCGACAAGCTGGCGAGGTATCTGAGTTGTCCGCTGGCGATCATCGACAAACGCCGACACGGTGATTCGCAAACCGAGGTTGCCAACGTTATTGGCGAAATAGACAGTCACGATGTCATTTTGATCGACGACATGGTGTCGACCGCCGGCAGTCTGACCAACGCCATCACCACTGCCCGCGAACGTGGCGCCGCCTCCGTTACCCCGGTGGTGACGCACGCGGTGCTGTGCGGCAACGCCTACGAGCGCCTCGCTGGCGCCGGGCTGGATGAAATGGTGGTAGCGGACACCATCCCCTTGAAACGACGCTTCGCCGATCTGCCAATTACGGTGTTGTCCGTGGCGAAATTGCTCGGTGAAGCCATTCATCACATTCATACCAACCAGTCGGTGTCCTCGCTGATTCGATGACCCGGCGCAATAGGAGAGACCTATGACCGCAATCGCCGCAACCAAGCGCGATGCTTTCGGGAGCAAGGTCGCCCAGCG
The DNA here is from genome assembly GCA_964405325.1 of uncultured candidatus Brocadiaceae bacterium. Taxonomy (GTDB): domain Bacteria; phylum Planctomycetota; class UBA11346; order UBA11346; family UBA11346; genus CAYONM01. Next base: position 4,514 of record CAYONM010000013.1, read on the forward strand.
TGAACGTGACAACGGCCAAGTGCCGACCACGATCTGCCAGGGCGGCGCCGAGTCCCAGCACATCACCATTGGCAACAAGGACGCCGAAGTCCTGGTCACCCAGCTGGCCAAGAAGAGCGTACTGTCGATCGACGGCAACGACCAGTCGGTGCTGCTGAAGACCTACGACCGCCACCCGGTGTCGGATCAGCTGCTGCACATCGACCTGCAGGCGATTACCGACGACACCATGGTGACCATCGAGGTACCCTTGGATCCTGACACCCTCAACTGCCCTGGCATCAAGGCCGGTGGTCTGTTGGAGATGATGCGCCGCACGGTTGCTGTCAAATGCCTGGCCAAGGATCTGCCCGACACCCTGCGCGTCCCCCTGGATACCGTGGACGTGGCGCAAACGGTGTACGCCGCCGACGTTGAAATGCCCGAGGGCGTGACGCTGATCACCAAGCCCCGTGTCGCTGTGCTCAGCGTGCTGCTGACCCGCGGCATGCGCAAAGAGCAGCAGGCCGCCCGCGACGAAGAGAAGGTCGGCAAGGGCAAGTAGGCCCAGCCGTCACCTGCTTAACCGACGACCCGGTCTTCGACCGGGTCGTTTGCTGTCTGCTTTCCTATTGCCAGCCGCGCAACAGCGGCAAGCGTGACCCCAGGAGAGGATATGTCCGCAGCTGTCTGTGCCGCTCTGGGAGATGTTGCCATCGTCGCCGCCGGCCGTCGTTCGCGGCCGTCGTTGTCGTCGGCGCGGCCCCTCGTCAGCAGCGATGGTGGCGAGCAGGCCTTGGTGGAGGCGGTCGACGAGGCCGAGTTGCAGGCCGCGATCCGATCCGGTATCGAAACGCTCCAGGCCGAGGCCGAGGAGCCGGCGCCCGATGTTCTGGACCTGGATCCGGTGGAATTGCGTGGCGTGTTGGAAGCGCTGTTGCTGGTGGCTACCAAGCCACTGAAGCTGGAACAGATCCTCAAATGTCTGCCCGGTGCCCGGCGGCCCTATCTGGAGGGCTTTCTGGCTGGCTTGGCCTGGCGCTTCAGCCGTGAGCGCCGCGGGTGGGAGCTGGCGCGCCTGGCTGGCGGCTGGCAGTTGCTGACTCGCGCCGACTTCCATCCCTGGGTGCGTCGTCTCAGCCGCAAGGAATTGCCCAGCCGCTTGTCCAAGAGCGCCTTGGAGGCCCTGGCCATTGTCGCCTATAAGCAGCCCATCACTCGTGGCCAGATTGAAGACATCCGTGGTGTGCAATGTGGCCCCATGCTGCGGCAGCTTATGGATATGAAGCTGGTCATGGTCACCGGCCGTGAGGACAAGCTGTTGGGTCGGCCCTTGCTCTATGGCACCACCGACGATTTCCTGACCCGCTTCGGCCTGGGGAGTACCGACGATCTGCCCCGCAGCCACGAATTGGGTTGAGGTGCCCGCATGAGCCGCGGTACTGCCATTGCCTTGGTGCTGCTGCTGCTCTTGCTGGGTGGCTACGTGCTGTGGCCCAGCGGAGGGTACCGGCCGCGACAGCGTTTGCAGCCAGGGCCGCAGCCGAGCCAGTTGCTGGTGCGCGGCTTCGGCTACGAACAGGAAGTGCGCGACCAGCGGGTCCACATCCGTCTGGCTGATGGTCACGAATGGTGGCGCCCAGCGAGCCCGGGTGCCCTGACGGACCTGTGGAAGGCTTTGACGCGGGTCGTTGTTGATCCCGAGCGGCAGCGTGTTGGTGTTACCGCCGCCGATCTCCTTGCCTATGGTTTCAGTCCTGACGATCCCGAGTTGATCGCTGGTGAGCGTCGCTTCCGCTGGCACCGCGAGGGGGCCAGTGCTTACCTGTGGCTGGGTCATCAGCAGCGCTTGTTGCCACTCTCGCCCCGGCTGGTTCCACGTTTGGATCGCGCTGCCCAGCGATTGGATGCTCGACCGTTGTTGCCCAGTGCCGAGCCCATCACAGCCATCCAGCTGGCCGATCTCGAGCTGCGCTTGGAACAGGGTCGTTGGCAGGACGTCGCCCGGCCGCAGCGGCCGGCTCTGCATCCGCGCGTCGCCCGACTGGCCAAGCTGCTGCATACCATTCCCCTGCGCCGCTTTGCCGGCATCGAACCGGGCGCGGTCGAACAGCAGGGAGCGTTGATCGCTGGAGACCAGCGCTACGTCTTCGCTTGTGGCCAGCTGCAGACGGCGGAGCCCTGGTTGCGACTGGGGCAACAGGCACCGCAGCGCCTGAGCCGGCGGCATGCCGCCGAGCTCCACATTGGTCTGGCCGAACTCGCCATCGATCGTCTGGTGGTGTTGCAGCCAGGCGTGTTGGGCAATCCCATCAGCCGATGTCTGGTTGAACGCGCCGGTCGCGACTGGTTCCGGCTCGAGCGTCGTAGTGAGAGCGACCAGATCGATGGCGAAAGCCAGTGGGAATTGCGGTACGATGGCGGTCGGGTTCGGGCCCGGGCCGACACGGCTGAGCGGCTGCTGCGGGCCTGCAATGCCATCACCCTGGCCGAGTGGCAGCCGGGCCAGCTGGCGCCTGAGCCCAGCACCGCCCCCGATGCGGTACTGCTGCGCTTTCCCGACCTGGCTGGGTTTCCGTGGCTGCAGCTGCATGGAAGGCAGGTGCGCGCGGCCCATGGCCAGGGCCAGGCGGACCAATTGCCCGAATTGTACGAACCGCTGCAACGAGACGACTTCCTCGATACCGCTGTGCTGCGCTGTGCCCAGGAGCGGATCCGGAAAATCCAGCGCATTGGCCCCGATGGCAGCGGCGAAGTGTACCAGCGGCAGCGTGGCGGTACCTGGCAGCGGATCCATCCGGCGCCGGGGACTCCCGATCCCGGCGCCATGCAGGCTTTTCTCAGTCTGGTCAGCGAGTGGTACGCCAGCCGTGCCCGGCTGCCGACCGCCGCCGATCGCGAGCTGTTGCAGCGGGCGCCGCATCAGATCGATCTGCGCATTGCCGCCATCGAGTTGGGCATGCAACAGGACGAATTGCTCCTGGAACAGACCGTCGATCGCGACTGGGGCCTGGCCCTGGCGCCCCTGGCTGATGGCAGCTGGCGAGCCATCGACAAACTGGGTGATCTGGCTTTCACCCTGCCGGATGATCAGGTGCAGCGTCTGCTTGCACCTTTAGACCGGCGGCTGCTGATGCCCGTGCTGCCGGGTCGCATCAACCAGCTGGAGCTGGAGCGGCCCCTGGGACAGCGCGTGGTCTTCCAGCGCGATGGTGAACGCTGGCAGGCGCGCCTGGCGGCAGATGCTGAAGCCCGCGATGCCGACACCGTGGCTCTGCGGCGTCTGTTGCAGGCCATCACCCGTTTCGAATATCAGGCCGCCGCCGATCGTGCGCCGCAGCAGGTGGCTGCGCGGCTGCAGCTGCAGTTGCCCCTGGACGCCTACGAGCACGAGGTCTGGGAATTGTCGATCGGAGCCGAGTTGCGTGGGAGCCGGCTGGTGGAATTACGCCGTGGCCGGCGATGGGATGCCATGACCGTGTTCGGCCAGTATCTGATCGATGCCGCTGCCATCGATCACTTGGCTCCCCTGCCCGAGCGGCTGCTGGAGCGGCCATGAGCCTGATTGCTGAAACCCGCGAGCGCCTGCGTGCTGCCGGCCTGGCCCCCAACCATCGTTTGGGCCAGCATTTTATGATCGACCGCAGTGCCCTGCAGTGTCTGGTGGAACAGGCCGGCGAGACACCAAGCCTCGTGGTGGAAATCGGCCCTGGTACCGGCCTGTTGACCGATGGCCTGCTGGCCGCTGGGCACCGAGTGGTGGCGGTGGAATTGGACCACGGCCTGGCGGCGTTGCTGCAGCAGCGTTTTGTTGGCCGATCCGATTTGACACTGATCGAGGGCGACGCTCTCGCCAGCAAGAACCAGTTACATCCGGACTTGATCGCTTCACTGGATGCGCCCTGGCGGCTGGTGGCCAACCTGCCCTACGACATCTCCATCCCGGTCATCCTCAATGCCTTGCAGCTGCCACGGCCGCCGGAGCACATTGCGGTGACCGTGCAGTACGAAGCCGCCGCGCGTCTGTGCGCCGCTCCGGGCGATGCCGCTTGGGGTGCCAGTGCTGCCGTGGCGCGCGCTGCTGGCAGCGGTGACATTATTCGCCGGCTGCCGCCAGGCTGTTTTTATCCGCGGCCGCGGGTCGACTCGGCGATCTTGGTGTGGCGACCAGAACGCGTGGTGCCTGCCGCCTTTGGCGTCTGGTGTCGGCGGTTGTTCGCTTATCGGCGCAAAGTGCTCCGGCGCGGCTTACGCGATACCGGCTGTTCGCGCGAGCAGGTCGACCTGATCTGCCAGCAGGCGAAGGTGTCGGCCCAAGCGCGAGTAGAAACCATCGATGTCTCGGATTTATTGCGCCTATGGGAGGTATTGTCATGCGAAACGTAAACGTGATGGTTGTTCTGCTGTTCAGTATCGCTCTGCCGGCTGCGGATATCGATCCGCGGCAGGAGACGGTGGCCACGGTCAACGGCGAAGGCATTTCCTTGCGTCGGCTCGAGGACGAGCTGTTGAAAAAGGAAGGTGCCGAGGCGGTTCAGGAGCTGGTGGCCAAGCAGTTGGATGCGGTGGAATGGGAAACGGTCAAGGATGACGACACCCTGCTTGCCATGCCGGGTTGGCGTTTGCCACGCCTGCCGGTGGCGGCGGTGTTGCTGGATCGCAAGGGTGGTGAGGTCCGCGAAGATCTCATCAACCTGATCCTGGTGCAGCAAGCTTTGGCGCAAGCCGACCTGCGCATCGACAGCGCACTGCTGGACAAGGAGCGCGAAACCATGGAGCGGCGTTTTTACGACCGATTGGAACGCGAAAACCAGCCGTGGGTGCGCTTCGATAATTACATCCAGGAAGTGCGGGGAATGAGTCTGGAAGAATGGGTGCAGCAACCAGGTTTCCGTGTTCTGGCGGGTGTGCATGCCCTGTTGTATCAGACCTATCAGATTCCCGAAAACGAATTGCGTAGTTATTTCCGTGCCAACAAGGATGCCTATGGCGTTTCGGAAGCGGTTAGTGTGTGGGTTTTGTTCATGCCATTCCAGACAAACCCGCAGCAGGAGGTCACTTCCGCGAGCCGCCAGGCCACCATCAGCTTGGCGACGAATTTTTATCGCTCCATGCAGAGTAAGAAAATGACCTGGGAAAAGGTCTATCGCCTGCTGGGCGGTCGCGACGAGAAGTTGGGGTACAAGGGTTGGGTTGATCGCCAGGGCCGGGCCGAGACCCTGGGCGAAGCCGACGTGCCAGCAGCCGTCATCGAGCAGGCCTTCCGGCATCGCCCGCGCGGCGACCAACCGGAATTGCTGGAGCCGATCCTGCACCGCAGTGGCGTCACCATCATGCAGGTCGCCGATTACCGGCCGGGCCAGGTCGCCGATTTCGACCAACTCCGCGATCAGATACAACGTGACTACATCGATGCCGACCTGGAAAAATGGAGCACCCGCTTCATGAACCAACTCCGTCGCGATGCCAAGATCGACTACGCCAGCATGCCCGGTCTGGTGGAGGCCCGTCGGCAACAGGCCCGTGTCCTGTTGGAACAAACAGCGACCGAGTCCCAGTAGCAGCGGAGCCCAGTTGGTGGTGTAACGGACGTTGCCAGGGGGCACTGCAGCGCGATGGATCCAGACCTTGCCCGACGCCTAAAAGACGGGAGATCAGTTCCCCAGGATTGCTGGCTATCCTGGATGCCATGTCCCGAAAAAAAACGGCTGCCCCAACGGGGTTGTGTCGATGAAGGCCGGTTGAGCAGTCGCTCAGCTTCGGGGTCCGAGGGCCTGCCCCTCGATGTAAGGGCCCGTCAATAAATAAAGGTAGCGTCTCACTTGATCTTTTGCCGCCCTTCTGCGTTGCTTATCGCTTACATATACTCGATATGCTCGCTCTTCGCGCCTTGAAGGATCGACAAAATCTCTGCGCGATCTGCTACCTTTATTCCGATTAGGGCGCCTGCTAAAGCGATTGCGCATAGGGCAGTGTCCAGATATGGACACTATGCGCATGATGTATGCAAGTCGGCCTGCTGCCGCATGGATGCGGCGATCAGCGGCGTTCGGAAATGGACTGGCTGCCAACTCCGCCGCGGACACGGGAGGATGAGCCGCCGCTACCGCTACCGCTACCGCTTTTGGAGCCGACGCCGGTGCGGCGATGGGTGCCAGTCCGCTCGGCATCGGGAATATCGCCGCGTTCGATGGAATCGAAGAAAGCACGATCTTCCCTCATGCTGCGCCTCAAGACGACCAGGGCGATGATCAGCAGCAGCACCAAGCCGCCGCCGAGGATCAGCATCATGTTGCTGCCGTCGGTATCTGGGTCGGTCTGGGTCGGTCTGGGGTCGACCGGTGGTGGTTCCGGAACAGGTACTGGTTGCGGCGTCGGTTCAGACTTCGCTTGCGGCTCTGGCTCTGGCTCTGGCTCTGGCTCTGGCTCGGGCTCGGGTTGACTGACCGGCTGCTTGGCTGCTTCGGTGGTGGTGGTGGTGTCCTTCGGCTGGGCCGCATCAGTGCTGGTGGTCACCGCTGCGTGACCACTGGCGATGACGCCGGATTCCGCTGCTGGTATGACCGAGGCGCCAACGGTCACGAGCAGGACGATCAGCAGAAGACGATGAAAACAGGACATGCACATGGTATAGGCCGGGCTCGGATCCTGGCCAGTGCTGACAACAAAGTGAGGTGAGGTCCTCATGAATCGGAAAGCCGGTCATGCACCTGTTGGCAGACCAGGCCACCGAGAGCGCAGGCACCGGCAAAGCCGAAGCCGATGACGAACACGGCCCAGGGCAGGACGAAGTAAGTGGCGAGGGTCATGATGCTGTCCATGCCGCGCAGTCTATCCCGCTGCGGTCGCTGCCAATTCTGACCTTGGCTGGCACGGACGTGGCTGTTCCCTACCCCAGCAGGCAACCGACGTCGCAACGGGACCAGGCAATGCCTCCTTCGGGAAACCAAATCGCCAATTCGGCGGCGGCGCTCTCGGGTGAGTCGGAGGCGTGCACCAGATTCCGGCTCATGCTATTGGCATAGTCGCCGCGGATCGTACCGGGTGGAGCTTTTCGGGCATCGGTGCTACCGATCAGGGTTCGGACCACCGAGACCGCTTCCTCGCCAGCGAGCATCATCGCCACCAGGGGGGCGCTGGTAATGAAACGGATCAGACCGTCGTAGAAGGGCTTGCCAGCGTGCACGGCATAGTGTTGTTCGGCCAGTTCCGGACTGGCCAGCATCAGTTTCATGCCGCAGATGCGCAGTCCTTTGCGCTCGAAGCGATCGATAATGATGCCCATCAGACTGCGTTGGACGGCATCCGGTTTGATCAAGACCAGGGAGTGCTGCTCTGCCATAATATGCCCTTTATCTCGGTGGTCGGCGGCATGGTGTCCTGATGGAGCGGGCAGCAAGCCGGTCGATCCTGTGACGGCGACGATTGTGGAACGCCAAACGGACTATGGTTTCGAAGATGGCGCCGGCCATGCGAGCAGCACCGCTTCCCTCTACCATGACGCCAATTTGACCGTCTCGCCAGTCTGATGTACGATTTCACGTCGGACTCTGGCTGACGTGAGAGTCAGTCCGATTGGGAGAGCAAAGATGAGTGACGATGCAACCACACCATCGCGTCGACGTCAGCCCCGTCGGCGAACCGAGGCTGCCGAAGAATCGACCACGATGCTGCCTGGCCCCACCATTCCCTATCGCGCCCTGTTGGAGAATGCGCCGATCAATATCATGATGGCTGATCTGGATGGCGTGATCATCTACATCAATCCGGCTTCGGATCGGACTTTGCGGAAGATCGAGCACGCGATGCCGGTGAAGGTGGATGATATGGTCGGGACCTGTATTGATATCTTCCATAAACATCCGGAAGTCCAACGGCGCATTCTCGCCGATCCGCGCAATTTGCCGCACCGGGCCAAGATCAACGTCGGTGACGATATCCTGGATCTGCTCGCTTGTGCGGTCTACAACGAGGATGGCGAATATGTCGGCCCTATGGTCAGCTGGTCGTTAATTACCAAGGAAATAATGATTTATGACAGTCTCAAGGAGACCGCCGCCACCCTGGCGTCAGCTGCTACCGAGCTGAGTTCATCCTCTTCGGATATGGCCTCAGCCAGCGAGGAGACCAGCGTTCAGGTCGAAACCGTGGCCGCTGCCACCGAGCAGGCGGATCAGAATCTGCGGGTGGTTGCCGGCAATGCCCGTGAGTTGACCGAGAGTATCAATGAGATTTCCCGCAATGTCACCGATGCCAATCAGGTTGCCGGCGAAGCGGCTGGCGTTGCCGAGAGCACCAATGCCACCATCAACAAATTGAACATCTCCTCCGAGCAGATCGGCAAGGTGGTGAAGCTGATCACTACCATTGCGCAGCAGACCAACCTGCTGGCGCTCAATGCCACCATCGAAGCGGCGCGAGCGGGTGAAGCGGGCAAGGGTTTTGCTGTGGTCGCCAACGAGGTGAAGGAGTTGGCCAAGCAGACCGCCACTGCCACCGACGAGATTGGCGCTCAGATCGAAGCGATCCAGCGTGACACCCGCGCCTCGGTTACCGCTATCGAGCACATCAGCACCATCATCGATCGGATCAACGGCATCTCGACCACCATCGCCAGCGCCACCGAGGAACAGAGCTCCGCTACTTCGGAGATCAACCGCAACATTCAGCAGGTCTCCGCCGGCACCGAGGAGATCGCCCGCAACATCACCTCGGTTGCGGAGGCGTCACGGGCCAATGGGCAAGTAGCGCTGAATTTGCGCGGTCGGGCCTCGGACTTTACCGGTTTGGCGGCCCGTCTACAGAAATTGGTCGAGGAGATGGACCTGCTGCAGTAGGTGCGGACCGGCGTCAGTGGGCGACAGCGTCGTTTGGCAGAGCCCTCAGTGGGCATCGAATTGATGAAGCAACCACAGAGGACCCTGAGAAAAGTATGCGAATTTCTCGGTGTTCTCTGAGTTTTTAGCGATGCCCGCCAGCTGAGCGCGTCCAAGCGCGAAGCCGTCCGACCGAGCGACGGTTTTTCGGCGAAGATGCGCGTAGCGCCGCCGAAAAATGCTCGCGCAGCGAGCACGTCGCGACGGCGGAGCGTGGGGGCAGTGCCCCCTCTGAGGAAAGCATCTTAATTAAGCACGACACAAGTGCTGTCAGGTTGTTTCTGAGGGGCCCCTTGACGCTTGTTCGGTGTCGGATTATTTCCGAATCGCCTTGTGGCGTTTGCTTTTGGGGCGTTCCGGTTTTGGTGGCACCAGGTTTTTCAGCGTCAGCATCTTGCCGTAGCATAACAAGCTGTCGCCAGCACGGATCTCGCGTTCTGGGCGTGGGTTGGGAATGGTGACGCTGTGACGGGTGATGGACAGGATCACAGTGTCGCGTTCGCGAAGGCCGCAGTCGCCGACGGTGCGGCCGCAGAGTTCCGAATGCGGGCCGATGGGGACCTCGGTGACGCCATAGCCGTTGCGCAGGGTCAGGCGTTGGCGGATATCGATGTCCGGCAGCAGCACTTCATCTTCGATCAGTCCGATCAGCGCACTGGCGATATCGACGCCGGTACAGGTTTCGATGCCCTGCAGGCCAGGTGAGGAATTCACCTCCATCACCAGTGGACCGGCTTTCCCTTCCAGCATGTCGACGCCAGCGAAGCGCAAGCCCATCACCTGTGCAGCGTGGATTGCGGTGCGTTGATATTCCTCGTCCAATTCCACCGCTTCGGTGTCGCCGCCCCGGTGGACGTTACTGCGGAATTCATCGCCCTTGGCGGTGCGGCGCATGGCGGCGACCACGCGATCTCCCACCACCACGGCACGGATGTCGCGGCCACGGCTCTCGGAAACGAATTCCTGTACCAGCACGTTTTGTTTGGCGCCTTCTTGCAAGGCTTCCATGATCGCTTCGGCCATTTTGCGGCTTTCAGCGAGGATCACCCCTACGCCTTGGGTGCCTTCCAGTAGCTTGATGACAGCTGGTGTGCCCACCTGATCCAGCGCAGACATGACATCGCGCTTGTCCTTGGCAAAGACCGTTCGCGGAAAGCCCAGCCGATGCCGACTCATGACCTGGATGCTGCGGAGCTTGTCGCGGCTGACCGAGATGGCGTGCGACGGATTGACACAGAAGACGCCCATCTGCTCGAACTGTCGGACCACGGCGGTGCCGAAAAAAGAGATTGAAGCGCCGATGCGTGGGATCAGGGCGTCGTAGTCGCGTAATTTCTTGCCGCGGAAGAACAGACGTAGGTCGCCTTGTTCGACATCAATGGCGAAGCGCATGGTGTCCAGCACCATCGCTTCATGGCCTCGTTCAAGGCAGGCTTCGCGCAGACGCTTGGTGCTGTATAGGCGGCGTCCGCGGGAGAGAATGGCAAGGCGCATGTTCAACCTCGTTGGACTTTGGTTTTTTTTCGGCGGGGATGGTGCAAACGGGAGCGAGACGGATCGACTTGGTAAACGCCGGCCAAGGCGCTGCGGCCGATCAGCATGGGAAACAGCATGTCGCCGCGATCGATCAGATTCAGTTCGATGGTTCGGGCCCAGGGGCCAAGTTTCAGGGTGGTGGGCACAAAAATACGCCGGCTGTAGTGGCCATTGGAAGACCGCACCTTGCCGATGCGGATGATGGGCGCTTCGATTTCGCAGACCTCATCCTCCTTGCGGATGCCGGAGCGGGCCTTGAAGCGGACCCGCTCCCTTGAGATCTGTTCCATCCACTCTACGTGCAGGCAACTACTGCGTGCGCCGGTATCGATTTTGGCCCGGACGCGATGCAGCTTCCAGTCGGGGAGATCGGCTAGCTCGTTCCAGCCGACCAGTATCGGTTCCAGATGTTTCTCCACGACCCTTCCTCGAACCACCAGAATCGTGCTCTTTGTCGATGGTCAATGCGGGCCTGCTTGGTTATTTGTCTGCGGTGCAGGCTTGGCGGTCTTGGCCTCGGGCGGGAGCTGAGGATCACCTCCCGATCGCCTGAATAATCGGTAATCACCGAGACCGGCACCACCGGCGAGTGGGGTACTCGATCAGCTGGTTTCGCCGGGAACGAAGCGCCCCTGAACGGTACGGGATTGTTTCAGCTGGCTGCCTTCGGCCAGGTCCAACACCCAGCGCACGGCGGCGATTCCCATCGCTTCAAGGCCGACATCCACCACGCTCAGACGAGGATAGGTGAGGGGAGCCAGGACATTGTCGAAGGTGATCAGGGCGTGGTCATCCGGCAGCCGACGGCCAGCTTGTTGGATGGCGGTCACCGCGCCCAGGGCCATGGCTTCGCAGAAGAGGACCAGGGCGCTGGGACAGCGGTTGGCCTGAAGGCGCTCGGTGACAGCGGTAGCGCAGCCGGCGCCGTCGCCCTGGCTGAGGGGTGTGTTTTCGGGGTTCCAGCTGGGATACGGCACGGCTTGTTCTTCGAAGCCCAGGCCGTGCTGCTTGGCGGCCTGGCGCAGATGGCCGACGCGATTGGCGTCTTCCCGTTTGCGTCCGAAACGGGGAAACAGGTAGAGCAGCTCGCGATGTCTGCGTTCGGCCAGATGTCCCACCGCATCATGACAGGCTTGTTCCAGGTCGGCGATCAGGCAGGCCGGTTGGCCCGCATGATGCTGGAAATCCAGGGGGATCAGCGGTGCGGCGCAGGTGCGGCCGCGCCACTGTTTGGCGTCCAGCAGGCCACGCGGTGCGATCAAGACGTCGATCCGGCCTTGCCGCCACAGCTCCTCACCCCGGTCCAGGCTGCCGACCACCAGCAGCTGGTAGCCGTGCTGCAGGGCTTCGGTATGGGCGGCATCCAACATGGGCCGCCAGAAGTAGCCGCTGCCGTTCTTGGGATCCAGGAAGAAACCGACCACCTGCGAGCGGCCACTCTGCAGGGCGACGGCATGGTAATTGACCTGATAGCCCAATCGTTTGGCCTGGTCCAGTATGCGATCGCGTAGTTCCGGACCGACGCCGGCTCCGCCCTTGGCTTGGTTGATGACTTTGGAGACGGCGGTGATGGAGCAGCTGGCGGCGGTTGCGATCTGCTTGAGGGTGACTCGTTTGGCGTTTGGCATCCAGGGCTCCCGCTCCCAGCCCGGTCGCAGTTATCGCCAGGGGACGATGGCGGGCCATGGCCCAGCAAGTTTGTCGTCAGGAGCCGGGTAAGAAAGCAACCAGGCTGAGCCCGGAAAATCGTGTAACACTGGCTATGCAGCTGGCATTCTCTGCTACGACGATGCAGGAAACCCTTCCCGTTGCGCGCTGGCTTCGAAGCCTGGCGGCCGGCGACGAGGCGGCATGGCACGCCTTGGTCGAGGCCTTTGGGCCGGAGATGTATGCCCGTGCGCTGCGGATTACTGCCTGTGCCCAGTTGGCTGACGATGCGGTCCAGGAGGCGCTGTTGCGCGTCCGGGCCGGTGTTGCCGACTTTGTGCCGGTGGCCGAGCGGCCGGACGTCGCCGCCCGGGCCTGGGTTCTGCGTATCGTCGTGACCAGCGCCTTGATGCTGCGCCGCAGCGCCTGGCGCCGAGCTCGCAGGGAGCGTCCCATGGAAGTCGCGCTCGATGCCATCGCCCCGGCGGAGCCTGTCCGACAGGATCACGCCCGGGAGCTGCTGGCGGCCAACCTCCAGGCCCTGTCCGAGAAGGACAGCCAGGCCCTGGTGTTGCACTATTACGCTGGCATGGACCATCAGGCCCTGGCCAGCGAATGGGACTGCAGCCCCGGCGCGGCACGGGTACGGGTGCACCGGGCTCTGAGCCGATTGCGCCAGCGTATGGGGACCAGTGCCCTAGCGCTGGCAGCGGCGGCCTTGTTGCAGCAACCGCTCCGGGCTGCCGAATTGCCGGCACCAGAGCAGATGGCTCGCTGGCATCAGTTGCATCAAGCGCCGTTGCCATCGCCATCGTTCTGGCGCGGTGCCATTGGCGGGGCCGTAGTGGCCGCTGGTCTGGTGGCGCTGACCTGGTGGCACGGCACGGCACCGTCACCGATCGCGCTGCTGATCGCGCCGCCGACGGATGCCGCACCGAGCCAGGATGGGAGTCAGCCGGGCGTCCCGGCATCGCCGCCGCCCGCGCCTGCGGACACGCCGTCAGCACCATCCAAGGTGCCGGCGGTGCCAGTCGAAGCGGCACCAGCTCAGGCGGCACCAGCCGAGCATGCTGGTATCCCTGGGGGCTTGGCCAAACGGCAGACGGCGGCTCCCATCCTGTGCTTGGACATTGGCGTGGTTGATCTGCCGCGTCGCTTGGTGGTGTTGGACAATGGTGAAGTGCTGCGGCAGTGGCCGGACGAGCGTCAACTGGTGACCGCGGCCGCTCGCGGTGTGGATATCGAAGTGCAACTGGATCGGGACCGTACCCTGGAGGTGCATCTCGATCCGGTGACCGGCCAGGTCACTGGCTCCTTCGCCGGCGATCCCGTCCAGGGCCGCCACTGTCTGTTTCGTCAAGCACCCCGACCGCTGCCGGCCTTTTTGCGTCAGCGGCTGCATGCGCTGTAGGTGTCTGTCATGACGCGTCCCTCAGAGCTTTGAGCGGCCCTGCTTTGCTCCCGGGAGGACCGCTTGCCTACGCTGTTTGCATCCGGAGGATCCACCGGCTTGGCGGCGGCGATTCCCGGTGTTCGGCGCGGTTTCCGGCAGCGTCGCCTGTCTGGCGGCGATCAAGGTGCTGGCCGGTTTTGGCGAGCCGCTGTACGACCGTTTGTTGCATAGTGATCATGCGGGACATGACCATGAGCACGCTGCCCATCCGGCGACGGCCGGGTTGTCCCGATTGCGGAAAGGTGGGCTGAGTCATGCGATCGAGTCATGTGGTGTTGCGTGAGATGCTGCACCGACCCCTGGGTTGGGTGCTCGGCACTCTGGCGGTGGCGGCGGCGGTGGCTTGTGTGCTGCTGGTCAGCGGCTTGTTGCGTGGGCACGATGCCGAGACGCGGACTCTGGTGCTGCAGTTGGAGGGGCGCGCCTCGGAGCGGATGAAAGCGCTCAACAACGAAGCGCGTATTTTCTCCAAGAACCTCGGCTTCAATATCCTGTTGCTACCGGCAGAGCAGGATCTGGGCCGGTTCTGGGCCAACAATCAGTCCGATGTCTTTTTCGATCAGAGCGTGGCCGAGCAATTGGCGGCGGCTCAATTGGACAATCTCAACCATCTGTTGCCGGTGCTGCGGCACCGGATCGAATGGCCGATCTATGATGGCGATGTCGTCCTGGTTGGCATTCGGGGTGAGATCTACATCAAGAATCCCCTGAAGCAGAAGCCAATGGAGCAGGCGATCGAACCCGGTCGCATGCTGCCAGGGTCGACCGTTGCTGAGCGACTCGGTTTGCAGGCGGGGGACCGGGTGGAATTGGCGGGAAAGGCCTTCCAGGTCGAGCGGGTCCTGGAGAAAAAAGGCAACCAGGATGACATTTCCATCCTGATGAATCTGGACGATGTCCAGGCCATCGTCGAGCGGCCGGGGCAGATCAGCGGCATCATGGCGCTCAGTTGCGTTTGTGCTGGCGGCCGGGTGGAGCCGATCCAGCAGGAATTGGCGCAGCATGTCTCGGGGATCCAGGTCGTGGAATTCACCATTCGTGCGCAGGCCCGCAAGCGCGCGCGGGAATCGATACAGGATGCCGCGCGCGCTGAGATCAAGGATATCCAGGGCAGCCGCGATACGCTGCGCGCACAGCTGAACCGCTTCGGTACCGCTCTGGCCATCGTGGTCGGCGTCCTGGCCGCGATCCTGGTTTTTGCTCTGAGTCTGGCCAATGCCCGGGAGCGGCGCGGTGAGGTGGCGATGTTGCGCGCCATTGGCCTGAGCACCTGGCGTATCCTGGTGTTGTTTGAATGGAAAGCGGGCCTGATCGGCTTGGTTGGCGGTTTGCTGGGTTGTTGCATCGGCCTGGGTCTGATCCGCTTTGCTTTGGCGCCGCAGGCGCTGCCGATCTGGCAAGCGGTGGCGGTGGTGGTAGCCGCGATCGCGGTTACCAAGCTGGCCGCCTTTTTGCCGGCGGTGTTGGCGGCGCGCACCGATCCGGCCACGGTATTGTCGGAGGAAGCCTGATGATTCATCTCGACCAGGTTCAGAAATCCTACGGCCGTTTGCCGGTGTTGCAGAGCTGCAACGGACTGGTGCCCATGGGCAGTTTTGCAGCCGTGCATGGTCGCAGCGGTTGCGGTAAGAGTACCCTGCTGTTGATCATCGGCGGTCTGCTGCAAGCCGATGCCGGAGAGGTGGTGGTGGCCGGTCAGAACATGGCGGAATTGCCATCGCGTGATCGCGAGCGTTTTCGCGCCGAGAGCATCGGTTTCGTGTTTCAGCGTTTCCATCTGCTGCCATATTTCACGGTGGCAGAAAACATCTGCGCCAGCAGTCTGGCCTGGGGCTGGGATGATCCGGTGCGGCTGCAGGAATTGTTGGAGCATTTTGGTTTGGACGAGCGGCGCGATCATCGCCCAGGACAATTATCCGTCGGCGAGCAGCAGCGCTGTGCCTTGGCGCGGGCGTTGTATCATCGGCCGCGGGTCCTGCTGGCCGACGAGCCGACCGGTAACCTGGACCACGAGAACGCCAGCATCGTCTTGGACACCTTCGCCGCCTTTGCCGAAGGTGGCGGTACCGTGCTGATGGTCAGCCACGATGACCGCGCCACCGCCCGCGCCGACCGGTGCTTCCTGCTGCAGGACGGGCAATTACAGGAGCCGGAAACCGCTGCAGTGAAGCCGGCGGTGGAATAATCTCGGCCTCGGTTGGATCTTGCTCGTTGCGCGAGCATTTTGGTGGCGTCTCGTCCATGTTCCGCCCAGAACGGTCCTTGGTCGGAGGTGCGGGCCGCAGGTCCTCGCGCTTGGAGGCGCTCGCCTGGGCAGCCGCGTGCAACGCAAACAACGAAGGCTGCGGCAGCCTCCGTTGGTGGATGTTCAGAACAAAGCGTGGGTCAGTTGGCGGCAGTTTCGGCCGGGATCACATCGACGCGATGCTGGCTGCGGAACTGCACGGTACCGTCGACCAGAGCGTAGATGGTGTAGTCCTTGCCGAGTCCGACGCCCTTGCCGGGGCGGAACTTGGTGCCGCACTGCCGGATGATGATGCTGCCGGCGGTCACGGTCTGACCACCGTAGGCCTTGAGGCCACGGCGCTTGGAAATGGAATCGCGACCGTTGCTGGTGGAACCTTGACCCGTTTTATGTGCCATGCTGACCTCGTACTTGGGGCTGTTGAATTGAGGCGCGGGAGGCTAGGGAACCGGTTGGTGATTGCAAGGGAATAAGTGTCGATTCGCCAGTGGTAGCGAAGCGAATCAACAAAAAACGCAGTCGGAGCGGGTTGCGTTCTTGGGAGGAGGAGCCTTTCAGGCATTTGTGTTTCATACAGCAGATGGTACGCTGTGTGATGCGCTCCGGCATGTCTGAGAGTGCCCGTAGCGTGCGGGTCGCTGACAGGGCGAGCTCGCTACCGTCGGGAGGATTCATGGTCGCGACACTGGTCTGTACCCAGGGCAAGCGGCAGGGCATCGCCATGACCCTGCCCGCCGGACGATCACTGCGGATTCGTTTGCGGGTGAATGGCTCGTTGGCTGGGATTCTGCATATCAGCTCCGGTCAACAGGACTATCGCTTCCAGAACAACAGTCAGATTCCCTCGGAGCTCAATGGCGTGCCGATGCAGTCCGGCATGATGCAAGCCGGGGACCGGCTGCGCTGTGGCGAACATAGCTTCGAGTTGCGCTCGGGCTCGGATGCCGCGGCCGAGGATCGCACCTCGTTGGATCTGGAAGACCAGATCACCAGCCCCATGGAATTGGCCGAGCAGCTCTCGCGGGAGCCGCATCCCGACTCAACCGGGTCGGTGCCGCAGCTCAGCGATGCCAGTGATCAGTCGGGCCGTCGTCGCTCGGGCCGTCGTCTCAGCGCTTCGCGACGGGCTGTCGTGCTCAAGCGCAATGGCCACAATGGCGGTATCCTGCAGCGTATCCGGATTGCCTTGGTGCCCTTCAAGAAGCGGGACGATCGCGAAGAGCAATTGGACGCGCTGCAGCAGGAGCGCGATCGGATGTTGCGTCAGGCTGGCCGCCTGGCCTTGGAATACCAAGGTGGCTTCGGCTTGCCGGCCGGCTTTCTGGTCCGTTTGACCAGTTGCAATCAGGGCCTGAAGTTGAGCGCATGGGATCTGGCGGCGCCGGACCTGGAGCGTTTCCGAACCATGCATCAGCGGCTTCGTATCCTGGATGCCGAGATCATGAGCCTGCGGGCTGACTTGGGCCGGCCGCTGACCGAGGACCTGGGTGAGTTGCGACCGGATCTGGACCATGAGCTGCACGATCGCCAGGAGCGCAGCTATCGCCGTCTGGATGACATCGGTACCGACGAGTATGCCTGGCACCTGGATGAGGCCGCTGCGGAACGTGCGGAGCCGGCAGACGGTAAGAGACACGGCGATACCCGCGTCTTGAAGGCAGTTGAGGCTGCGGAATTGCGCGCCGGGCAGGCTGATTCCCGCTGACGACGAGGCCGCGGCGGGACGTTGCTGGCATCTGCAGCCGCCTGTTTATGATCGTCCCTTCCGGAGAAAGACCGCTACATGTCGGAATCACCCAAACCCCAACCGCCGCAGATGCCTCGCCAGCGCGGCTTTTTACCGGTGGCCATGCTGGTCATTGGCTTGCTCTTGCTGGTCATCTGGATGATCAGCCAGCAGGCGGCCGAGAATGTCAATTGGCCCGAATTTCTTGAAAAGGTCGAAGCCGGCGAAGTCGCCAATATCACCACCGGCCAGGAAGTACTGAACGCAGAAATGCGTCAAAGCAGCCCGCATGCGCGGGTGGTGGTCAATTATCCGGGCGGTTCCTTTACCGCCTATGAGCGCGAACAGCTCGATGAGAGTCTGCGCATCGCCAAGGCCGAAGGCCACGTGGTGGTGCACAAGGGCGTGCAGCCGGAAGGCCCCTGGGCCGGCATGCTGATCCAGCTCCTGTTCATCGCGGCCTTGGTGGTCTTGCTGTATGTCCTGTTCATGCGGCGCATGGGTCAGGGCGGTGGGGTGCTGAATTTCGGCAAGAGCCGGGCCACCTTGGTTTCCAAAGGCAAGAGCGGCAAGACTTTTGCCGATGTCGCTGGCGTCGACGAGGCCAAGGAAGAGGTCCAGGAACTGGTCGAATTCCTGCGCAATCCGGAAAAATTCCAGCGACTGGGTGGCCGTATTCCCCGTGGCGTCATGCTGGTCGGCTCGCCGGGCACCGGTAAGACCCTGCTGGCCAAGGCCATCGCTGGCGAAGCAGACGTCCCGTTCTATTCCATCAGTGGCTCGGATTTTGTCGAAATGTTTGTCGGCGTCGGTGCTTCGCGGGTGCGCGACCTGTTCCAGAACGCCAAGGAAAACAGCCCCTGCATCATTTTCATCGACGAGATCGATGCGGTTGCTCGACGGCGCTCGGCTGGTGGCACCACCGGTGGCCACGATGAGCGCGAGCAGACCCTGAATGCGATCCTGGTGGAGATGGACGGTTTCGCTTCGGACGACAAGGTGATTGTCATGGCCGCCACCAACCGGGTCGATGTGCTGGATCCGGCGCTGATGCGGCCGGGTCGCTTCGATCGGCACATCTTCGTCGATCTGCCCGACATCAAGGGCCGTGAGCAGATTTTATCGGTGCATACCAAACGCATCACTATCGATCGGACCGTGGATTTGGAAGTCATCGCCCGCGGCACTCCGGGTTTTTCCGGCGCCGATCTGGAGAGCCTGGTCAACGAGTCGGCGCTGCATGCGGCGCGAAAAAACCGTTCCAAGGTCAGCATGCGGGATTTGGAATACGCCCGCGATCGGGTCGCCTTTGGCCGCGAGAAAAAGGGTCGCAGC
Source organism: uncultured candidatus Brocadiaceae bacterium (assembly GCA_964405325.1). Taxonomy (GTDB): domain Bacteria; phylum Planctomycetota; class UBA11346; order UBA11346; family UBA11346; genus CAYONM01. Next base: position 23,311 of record CAYONM010000013.1, read on the forward strand.
AAGCACATGCCGGTGGAGGAGAAGCGGATCACCGCCTTCCACGAAGCCGGCCATGCCGTGGTCCAGTTGTTGCAGCCGGAATGCGATGAGTTGCACAAGGTCAGTATCATTCCGCGTGGTCGTGCCTTGGGCATGACCATGGGGCTGCCCAAGGAGCGCTACAGCAAGTCCAAGCGCGAGCTGCTGGCGGACCTGCGGGTGCTCTATGGCGGTCGCATCGCCGAGGAGGTGTTTTGCGATGACATCACCACCGGTGCCTCCAACGACATCGAACGCGCCACCATGTTGGTGCGTGGCATGGTCTACGAATGGGGCATGTCCGACAATATGGGGCCGCTCAAATACACCGAGGAGCATCAGGGCTGGACCGGCCAGGAGAGCATGCTGGCGGTGTCCGAGGATACCCGGCGGGAGCTGGACGACGAAGTTCGGCGGATCATCGACAGCTGCTACAGCGAGGCACGGCAGTTGGTCAGGCAGAACCGCGACCGGATCGAGCGTTTAACCCAGGCCCTATTGGAATGGGAGACCCTGTCTGCTGAGCAGATCCATCGCCTGATGGAGGGAGAGGACATCGGCCGTCGGCCATCGCAGCTGGACAGCAATACCTTGGCCACGCCAGAGCCGGAGTCAGAAGCCAAGCCGACCCGGGACGAAGGGCTGGAAGGTGGCGACGGCTTACAACCCAGTTTGGCCTAGTGCCTCGTCCAAGCAACCATGTCGGGTAGCTTCGCCTGACACGGCATCTGCAGCGTTGCAGAGCCCTCGAAATGGCGCTGCCATTCCTTCGAAAGACCATGCGGTCCGCCCAGAGCCTTACCTCTTCCGCACGATGCTGCGCCACCCGATTTCGCTGCATTGACGAAGCGCTAGACGGTGCCGGGCCCCGAATAGCGGCCTGGTGCGTAGTGCAGCTGCCGCTGATGCAGCAGGTCCTGGGCCCGGGCGTCGCCGTCCAGGGCCCATTGCACGTAGGGCCAGATGGCGATGGAGCCGCGGCTGTCGAATTCGCCGACCACCTCCAGGTAGCGCGGTTCGATGCAGGTCACCAAATCGTCGCAGATGATTCGGCAGACGTCCTCGTGGAAGTCCCCGTGCATGCGGAAACTGCCCAGATATTCCTTCAGGGATTTGCTTTCCACCAGCTGCCGTCGGGGCAGGTAGTTGATGGTCAGCCGCGCCCAATCGGGCTGGCCGGTTACCGGACACAATGAGGTAAAGCGTTCGCAGGCCAGGCTGACCCATTGGCTCTGGCCGGGGTAGGTGCGATCCGAGCTCAGCGGCACGGCTTCCAGCAGACTGGGGGTATAGGTGAAGGGTGTCTCGCGGCGTTTGCCCAGACTGGCCTGGGGCAGTTGGTCGTCGCTACGGAGGCTGCTGATCTCAGTCATGACGCCTCCTTTTGCCAGATGCGGAAAATACAACCGCTCTCGCCGGTGTGCTCGTGGATCAGGTTGAATGGCTGTAAGTCCACCTCGGGAAACCAGGTATCGCCGGGTGGTTCTTCCGGAATCTCGGTCAGGTACAGCCGGGTCACGCGTGGCAGCGCCAGTCGGTAGATCTGCTCGCCACCGCCGATGAAGGGCTCCGGATCGTCGGTGACCAGTGCCAGGGCTTGATCCAGATCGGGCACGGTTTCAAAGCCCGGTAAGCCGGCTTCTGGCCGTCTGGTCAGCAGGATATTCCGCCGCCCCGGCAGGGGTTTGCCCAGGGCTTCGGCGGTGCCACGGCCCATGATCACGGCGTGGCCCTTGGTCTTGGCCTTGAACCACTGCAGGTCCTCGGAGTAGTGCCAGGGCATCTGACCCTGATGGCCGATGACCCGGTTGCGCGCCTGCGCGACAATGAGTGAAAGCCCTTGCATGGCTGGACGCTACCGCGCTGCGATCATGCGGCCAGTCACCATTCCTGCTTTCGACAGCTGATGCTCGGTGTTGTTGCTGGTGGTGGTGATGCCCATGCTGGCCATCTGGCCGCAACGGCTGCAGCGGCCTACCACCCTGTTTGGGAAGACCAGCTGGTGGTCAGATCATGGTGAGCTGTCCGCCGCGAAACAGGCGCTCGCAGTGGCGACACTGGACCGTCAACGGCGAGGAAGCGCGGGTAAGGAATTCCGTTGGCCAACTCTCGTGATTGGTAATGCAGTTGGCATTCTTGCAGCGGGCGACATTGATGAAGCGTTCCGGTACGACCACCGTGCGTTTTTCCACCACCGCGTACTCGCGAATGATGTTGACGGTGGCCTGCGGTGCTAGCAGCGCTAGGCGATCCAAGCCGGCGGCGTCCAGCTCGCGGCCATTGATTTTGATCACGCCTTTGGTGCCGCCGTGTTTGCTGCGAAAATTGATGCCGATCAGGACTTCGTCGCCTCCGTCGGCAATGGCGCTGGCGATCTGTAAGGTGCAATGGGAGGGGATGTGATCGATCACGGTACCATTGGCGATCGCTTCCACTTGGCGGACGTGCGGTGCTTTCGTCATGGCAGGGCCCCCAGCACCAGGCCCAGTAGGGCTTGCCGGATCGGAATGCCGTTGGCCGCTTGGGCAAAATAATGCGCATGGCTGGTCTGGTCGACGTCAATGGCGATTTCGTTGACCCGCGGTAGTGGATGCAAGATGCGTAATTCGGGTTTGGCTTTTTTCAGCATGCGGCCGGTCAGGCGATAGGTGCTCTTGACGTGTTCGAATTCCACTGGGTCTGGGAAGCGTTCTTCCTGCAGTCGGGTCATATACAGCACGTCGGATACCCGCACCGCATCCTGCAGGGTGGCACAGGTTTGCAGGTGCACGCCTGCTTCGGCAGCCAGGCGGACGTAGTGTTGGGGCATTTCCAGGCCGGTTGGAGCACAGCACAGCAAGTGGACGTTGAAGTGCGCCAGGGCGTGCAACAGGCTGTGTACCGTACGTCCGTACTTCAGATCGCCGGCGAAACAGACGGTGAGTGGCTCGCCGTCCTCCAGGCGGTGCTGGAAGAGTTTGTGGATGGTGTACAGATCCAGGCAGGTTTGGGTGGGGTGCTGGTTGGCGCCATCGCCGCCGTTGATCACCGGGATTTTTCCCACCTGCGAGGCCAGACGCGCGGCGCCATCCTTGGGATGACGCATCACGATCACATCGGCGTAGGCGTCGATCATGCGGATGGTGTCGGCCAGGCTCTCGCCCTTTTTGGCGCTGGTGGAATCGGCTTCGGAAAAGCCGATCACCTTGCCGCCGATGCGGCTCATGGCGCTTTCGAAGCTGAGACGGGTGCGGGTGCTGGGTTCGAAGAACAGGCTGGCCATCACCCGGCCGAGCAACAGCTGCGGTTGCGGCTGCTGTTCCAGCTCGGCAGCCTGCTGCAGGATGTGGCGCAGGTCGCCGTGACTGAGATCGGCGATGGAGATAATATGTCGGCCCTGAAAGCTCACGGCGCGCATGCTAGGCTGCGTGGCGCGCTGTCCATGCGCTGATCCAGCCGGGTGCAGGGTGAGTCAAAGCTCTGAGGTCGGCAGGCGCTCATTGCTCCAAGAGGAGGCCTCCTTAGCAGCAGGACCACTTCCCGTTCAAGCCATAGGACCTGATTTTCTCTCACAAAGGCACGGAGGCACGGAGATAAAAACTGCTTTCTGGGCTCTTTCTCCGTGCCTCCGTGCCTTTGTGAGAGCCACCATGATGCGATGGTGGGATTGGGGAGGAGTAGCTGCATCAGCTACGATTATCCTGTATGGTCTGTTTCTGAATAGCCCTTACAGATACTTTTGACTGGCTCTGAGCCGGGTGCTGTCGAGTCGCGAAGGTGGTGCAAGCCAAGGAAAAATCGGTGGGGCCTTATCCCTTGGAGCGAGCCTGACCGAGGCCAGGGAGCCGGAGCCCAACTGGTAGGTGCGATGGAGTCGCGAGGGGGGTGCGCCCCCTCTGATTCATGCAACGAAGTCCACTTGGCTCAGCAGGCCGGCGCGGCCGTCGGATTCGTGCAGAAAATACGCCGAGGCGCGGCTTTGTGCCAGCAATTGCTCGTCCTGCTTGTGGCTGAAGGGGCTGTCCAGGGCCTGCAGGCTGAGGGCGCCGACATCGCTGGCCAACAGGCCCTGCAGTTGTACGGAGCCGTCGCCAGCGATGCGACCCAGGCGCAGGTGGCCAAAGGCTTGGTCGGCTTCGTCAATGAAGCCATTGCCGTCCTGATCCAATCGGGTCAATTCGGCGAAGCCATCGCCGGAGCGGGGGCCAAACAATTCGCCGCCATCATCCAACTGGCCATTGCTATTGCGATCGTAGACCAGGAAGGCATCACCGCTGGCTAAGCGGGCGATCTGTTCCTGCTGGCCGTCCTCGTTCAGGTCGATGGTGAATGTAGCACTCCCGACGTGGATGCCGTTGCCGTCCAAATCCAGCACCAACGGGTCGATCAGTTCCGGATCACCGGCGGTCAGGTGAAATTCTTCACGCCGAACATGCGTCCGTTCTTGTTCGCTGTGTAGGGTTACCTGCAGTTGTCGGCCATCGGCGGTATCGATGCGGCCGCTGAACTGGACCACGCTGGCCTCTCGTTCGGTGACTTGCTCGACACGGTCGTAGCGGATGCCGATGTCCGTGCCTTCGGCCGGAGGCTGGGTTGGCTGCTCGCTTGCGCCACTGCTGCTGCTGGCGCGCGAGTGCATGCGACGGGTTTTGGCGCCAAAGACCTTTTCCAGGATCAGCAGGGTTTGTTCCTGCTCGTCGGTCAGTTCCACGTGCCCGATGCTGGCGCTGTCACCAGTGTTTGGTACCGCTGGTACCGCTGGCGCCGGCTGCGTTGGGCCGCGTCGGATCTGCAGGTTTTCTTGGATGTCGGTGCGGCGCGTCAGGTCGTGGCGGCTGCTGCCAGCAACCTGTGCGCCAGTAACAATCACGCTTCCTCAGCTGCTGCCTGATCGGCCAACAGCTGTTCCAGGATCAGTTGCGCATCCGGCCGTTCGCCGGTGGGGTCGGCCGCCAGTTGATTGAACATGCGATCCAGCACGGTCTGGGTGCGTTGACTGATTTCGGGCAGACCACCAAGCGCAGCGCCCACCGCTTCGAAGCCGGCCTGTACGCCCTCGCGGGCATGGCTGAGGAAGCTCTCAAAGCCCTCGCCGCCCATCTCAATGCCGGCCCGAGCTGCCAGACCCGAGACGAAATCGAAGATACGATCGGCGGTGCCCGCTTCGGAGAAATAATCCTCCAGCAGGGACATGTCGCCCGCGACTTCCAGTTGCAGGCTGGAAGCGCTCAGGGACAGCTCTTCGTGTTGCACGACCACGCCGCCATGCTGTTGCGCGATCTGATCGGCCACCGCGTCACCAGCGAAGCGGCGGACGGTTTCAATCACGCTTTCGGACGGACCCTTGCCGTGTTGGCCGCCAACCACGCCGAAGCGGTCGTAGGTATGCTGATAATTCAGACTCTCGGCGGCCAGCGACAGGGTGACCGCGCGGCCCTGGTTGTCCTGCAGCGAGAGTTCATAGTTGAGGCTCTGGTAACGGAGTTGTTCGCTTTCCCGACTGCCGGTCAGCAGACTGGGTGGCGCGGCGTTCCGTGCGTTGATGGCGTCCATGCTGATTCCCCTTGGGTATCAGTATCGGCCGCTCGGGTGGGGACTTGACCCGCTTAGGGCCCGTCAAAAAAAATCATTACATTTCGCTTGATCTTTTGCCGCCCTTCTGCGTTGCTTATCGCTCACATGCCCGATATGCTCACTCTTCGCGCCTTGAAGGATCGACAAAATCTCTACGCGATCTGTAACGTTTATTTCATTCCGCACTCTTAGCGCCACGCCGCGCGATAGGCTTGTTGCCAGGCGCTGGGGCTGGTGCCGATATACTGCTTGAATTGTCGGCTGAAAACATGGGCGTCACGGTAGCCCAGACGATGCGCGGTCTCGTGTACGCCCTGTTGTTGGAGCAGGCGGCAGGCGTGTTCCATGCGGCATTGCACCTGGTACGCCCCGGGGCTGATGCCCATCAGTGCCTTGAAGCGCTTGCGAAAGCTGGCGTAGCTCATGCCCAGTTCGAAGGCGGCCTGCTCCATGCCAAAGGTCGGCTCCATGCGCTGTGACAGCAAACGCCGCGCATCCTGCAGAAAACGCTCTTCGGCGCTCAAGCCACCGCACAGGCGGTCGATGCGCTCCAGTTGTGCGCACAGACGGCGCATGATGGCGCCAGTGCTCTCGCCCAGGTCCTCGATGGCGCGGAACAGGGCCAGGTGTTCCTGCATCAGGGTGACCTGTTTGCCGATATCGGCATGGTGGATGCGGCTGTTCCAGATATGCAGATCGGCCAATTTGGCGCCGGTGGTCGAGTCCAGGTAGATGCCAGCCTCGAAAAAACCTGGTGATAAATCCAGCCGTGTGCTGGTCTGCGGTGTGCCAGACCACTGATAGAGGTGTCCAGCGGACAGACGGGTGTGTGGGCCATCGGGGACCACGGCATGGCCATCCAGGACGTAGGTGACGCCATAGACCACAGGTTCACCTGCTTCGGCGGGGCCGGGCGCGTGTTCCTCGGCGCCGAAATGCCGATGGTTGGTGATCGGCTCGCCTTGGCGTCGATGGCGATGGAACCAGCAGGTGAGCTCGTGTTCGCGATGCTCGGGCGACAGGTAGCGGGTGACCACGTGTGGACCGCGGCCCAGGGATTCGGGCAGGCCGAAATCGTGGGCGACCAGGTCGTACATGCGGCTACAGTCCTTCGGTTTGGCGACGGATCATCGCGGTGGCGCGCAGATCGCCGGATCGTTCGCACAGTTGCGCCGCTTCCAGGAACACCAGACGGGCGCGGTTTGGATTGCCCAGGGCGCTGTAGGCATTACCGATGCCGACCAGGGCGCGGGCCTGCGAGCCGGGCTTGTCCAGGCCCTCATGCAGCTCCAGGCACTGATGGAAATGGTCGATTGCCGGATCCGCCTGCTCCAGCACCAGCAGACAGGTGCCGATTTGATGATGCAGCTTGGCCAGCAGCATGCGCTCACGCTCAGAAGTCTGATTGCCGATCAGGTCCTGATAGCCATCTTGGGCGGCGCGCAGATGCGGCAGGGCAGCGGCGTGGCGCTCTTTGCTTAAGAGGAGCGCACCCAGGCTGTGCTCGGCATAGCAGCGATCCGGTGCATCACCACTGTTGGTAGCCAGGACGATCAGTCGGCGTAGCACGCGATCGGCTTCATCGAAGTGGCCGGTGTGCCGCAGGCAGTCGGTCAGCGAGGCCAGCATGCGTTGTTCGCCGAGTCGATCGCCCAGACGGCGCAGCAGGTTTTGCCGTCGGCGCAGCAGTGCCAGGGCCTTGTCCCAGTCGCTGCGGCGTCGGGCCAGGGCCGAGCGCTCGCCAAGGACCTGCTGTTCCAATTCGTCGTTGGGATGATTGCGGAGATCGGTCCAGGCGCGTTCGATGATCGCGTCTGCTTCGTTGTTTTGCTCCATGCGGCGATAAGCGCGGGCGAGGGCGATCTGGGCCCGGATCACGGCGTTCGGTTCTGCGGAGGCGTCGGCCGCGGCCAGGCCCTGTTCCAGGGTGCGTATGGCGTCGGCTGCTGCGCCTTGGCGGAATTCCAGTTCGGCCAAGCGGCGCAGCGCCTCAGCCTCGCCAGCGGGATTGTGGTAGTGCCGATGCAGGTCGATGCGACGTTCCGCCAGTTCCCGTGCCCAGTGGTACTGCTGGTGACGTAGAATCAGTTCAAACCAGGCAGCCAGGGCGCGGTCGGCCAGCTCCAGTTGACGCTGCGCCATCGCCTCCTCGCAGGCCTGCTCGTAGGCATGGGCGGCGGCAGTGGGATCGGCGGCGCGTTGCTCGATTTCTGCTCGCAGCAGCAGGCCGTGGATGCGTTCGGTGTCGTTGTGCAGATGCGGCCCCGCCAGCTGTAGGGCGCGGCGGGCGGCGCTGCTGTCGTCGGCGCGCAGGTGGCAGCGGGCCTCCAGCATGCCGATCCGGCCTTGGCGAGTGCTGTCCTGCAGCTGTCTAGCCAGGGCGGCGGCACTCAGGCAGCAACTGTTGGCGACTTGGCTTTCGCCCAATTCCAGCGCTGCCTCGGCGGCGCCCAGCAGGGCATCGCAGTGCCCGGCGGTGTCGGCCAGATCCTGCAGGACTGGCAAGGCTTCGTGGAAACGAGCGCCAGCAGCACGGAACTGACCCTGTTGCAGCAGGGCTTCGCCGAGACGGGTCAGGCAGTGGCCCAAACGCGGTTGATCGCCGATTTCACGCCACAAGACCACTGCCCGCCGGAGGTGTTCGGCGGCGGATCGACGCTCGGCCAGATCCGCCGAAGACCGGAGATGCTCGGCCAGGCGTTCAGCGGCTTCGGCACGGGTACGCTGTCGGTCGGACATGCTCCCCCTTATTGCAGGCCGGGAGCCTAGCCCGGCCGGCGCCGACGCCAAGCCGGCGACCGTGTCATTTATTTCCCCTGCGGCAGCGACTTTTTCAGCTGCGCAGCCACGGCCTGGCTATGAGGGGTTTCGTCCAGCATGCTCAGCTCGGCCAGCACCGCCTTGATGGCGTTGCCGCTCTTATCCAGGGCGATCAACCGGGCGGCTATTACATCGGTGAGATCAGTGAGGCTCTCATCTGCCGCCGTTGGCAGGGGTGGCGGTGGTGTTGCTTGACTGGGCATGGCCGCTCGACTGCCGCTGCCACCACCAGTGCCCTTGGTCAGTAATTGCGTCAGCAGTTCTTCGGCCAGGTGTGCTGGTTCCTTGCCACGCATTTTCGCCAGCACTTCCAGGCGCTTGAAGACGGGGCTGTCCAGGTTGCAGATGATGCGCATGAGATCAGTCTACCCCCGGTCTGCTGCCGGGGCAAAGCAACGGGTGAACGCTTCGGCAACCGCATCGGCAGGCGGATCGCGGACGATCTCCACTTGGCCGATGGCGCGCGGTAGGACGAAGCGGGTGTGGCCCTGGTCGACCTTCTTGTCGAGGCCGCAATGCGCGACCAGGCGTTGGGCATCTGCCACCGGTGCTTGGTGTTGCAGTGGAAGGCCGCAGGCGCGGATCAGGGCGTCTTGGCGGGGGATCAGCTGTTCATCAGCCAGCAGGCCCAGCTGTTCGGCCAGGCAGGCTGCCATGCGCATGCCGATGGCCACCGCTTCGCCGTGCAGATAGCGCTGATAGTGCGTGTCGCGTTCGAGGGCGTGGCCAAAGGTATGGCCATAGTTCAGATGGGCGCGGATGCCGCCCTCGCGTTCGTCGGCAGCCACATAGCTGGCCTTGATGGCGCAGCTTCGGCCGACCGCCTCGGCCAGGGCTGCTGGTAGACGCTGGTTCAGCGCCTCTTGCTGCTCTTCCTGCCAGGAAAGGAAGTCCGGATCTTTGATGATGCCGTACTTGATCACCTCGGCCAGGCAGGCTGCCATGCGCATGCCGATGGCCACCGCTTCGCCGTGCAGAT
>CAYONM010000013.1:32780-36733 GCA_964405325.1 uncultured candidatus Brocadiaceae bacterium
TCGGCCAGGCAGGCTGCCATGCGCATGCCGATGGCCACCGCTTCGCCGTGCAGATAGCGCTGATAGTGCGTGTCGCGTTCGAGGGCGTGGCCAAAGGTATGGCCATAGTTCAGATGGGCGCGGATGCCGCCCTCGCGTTCGTCGGCAGCCACATAGCTGGCCTTGATGGCGCAGCTTCGGCCGACCGCCTCGGCCAGGGCTGCTGGTAGACGCTGGTTCAGCGCCTCTTGCTGCTCTTCCTGCCAGGAAAGGAAGTCCGGATCTTTGATGATGCCGTACTTGATCACCTCGGCCAGGCCGGCGCGGTATTCCCGTGTGTCCATGCTGGCCAGCAGGAGGGGGTCGATCAGCACCGCCTGTGGTTGATGGAAGGCGCCGATCAGGTTTTTGCCGGCGGCGGCGTTCACCCCGGTCTTGCCACCCACCGAGCTGTCGACCATGGCCAAAAGGCTGGTGGGTACCTGGATGAAGCGAACGCCGCGCATCCAGCCAGCGGCGACGAAGCCGGCCAGATCGCCGGTGACGCCGCCACCCAGGGCGATGATCACGCCGGAACGGTCGATGCCGTGCGTGGCGCAGGCCTGCCACAGGACATCGGCGGTCTGCAGGTTTTTGACGGGTTCCCCGGCGGGAAAGCTGACCAGCCCCGCTGGGCAGCCGGCGAGTTGAAGCGCATGTTGCAGGCGTTGGCCATAGTGTTCGGCGACCATGGCATCGGTGATGATCAGCAGCGGGCGATTGGTGATGTGATCGTGCAACAGTTCACCGGCCCGGTCCAGGCCGCCGGCTTCGATCAGGATGGGGTAGCGCTGGCTGGGCAGGTCGACAGTGAGGGTGGGCATCAGGCGGTATCCGGGTGCAGGTCCAGGTGGCGGCGAGCCGTGAGCAGGGCTGAGAGCAGGGCGTTGGTGCGCGGGTCCTGCAGGTCCAGCCGACAGCGATCCAGGAGCAGGCTGTCCAGGCCACGACGGTCGTGATTTTCGGCCTTGATCAGCTGCCGCAGCATACTGGCCTCGTCTTGCCGGGGGTCCAGTTGCAGGCTGCCGTCCAGGCGGCTCTGAATCAGGCCGGCCTGCAGGGCTGCCGCCAGGCGTGACCAGCGATCCCGCCGGTCCTGGATGCGCGCCGGCAGCCTGGTGTGGGTTTGGCGATCGTGCGCGTGCAGCCAGGTAGCGACCCGGTGCCCGATCTCGCTGGCATCGGGTCCGGTCAGAATGGCCAGGTCGCGATCACGACCATGCGCCAAATCCTCCACCAGCCAGGCGATGCGTTCGATTTCGTGGTCTTGGACCTGACTGCGTTGCCAGCTGCAGCCCAGCAGCAGGCCGCAGAACAGCAGCACGAGCATGGCGGAAAGCCGCCTGATGCCTGGTGTTTGAATCTGCTGCTGCCACTTCTTTTTTGGCAAGAAAAAGATCTTGGCAGCAGCAGATGTCGGGGCCCCAAGGGCGGTGCCCTTCAAAGAAAGAGCAAAAACCGGGCGTCGACTGATCTGATCGAACCCTTGGGTTTCGAGCGGCGCCTGGTTGGTCGGTCTCTTCCGTAGGGCCCTTGTGGGAGGCCGGTGGGCACGCCCGGGCGCGAACGTTGCTTGCCGGCTTGCCCAAGCGAGCGCAGCCACCTGCAAGACCGGCCGACCGAGCACCGGTTTTGCGCGTACCGTGCAGGCAGCGCCGCCCACAACGCGCGCGTAGCGAGCGAGGCCCCTGGTATCAGTCATCCGACTTGGCGACGCGCAGGATCTCCTCGGGCGTGGTAATGCCCTGCAGGGCCTTGCGGGCGCCATCCATCATCAGCGTGTACATGCCATTGGCGATGGCGGCCTTGCGGATGTCGCTGGTGGGAGCGCTGTCAAAGGCCAGGCCGCGGATCACGCGGTTGAGCACCATCAGCTCGAAGATGCCGCGCCGGCCCTTGTAGCCGGTGTTGTTGCAGCGTTCGCAGCCGGCGCCGCGCTTGAAGTTGGCGCCCGTCAGTTCTTGGCTGTTCAGGTTCAGAGCCCGCACCTGTTTGGGATCGGGCTCGAAGGGCTCGGCGCACTGACTGCAATTGGTGCGGATCAGGCGCTGCGCCAGCACCGCTTGGATGGAGGTGGCGACCAGGAAGGGTGGTACATCCATGTCGATCAGACGAGTGATGGCCGAGGGTGCATCGTTGGTATGCAAGGTGCTGAAGACCAAGTGACCGGTCAGCGAGGCGTTGATCGCCATGGTCGCGGTTTCCTGGTCGCGTATTTCACCGACCAGGATGACATTGGGTGCCTGACGCAGCATGGCGCGCAGAATACGCGGGAAATCCAGCCCGATGCGGTGTCGTACCTGGCACTGATTGATACCGTTGAGGTGGTATTCCACCGGGTCTTCGGCGGTGATGATCTTGCGGTCGGTGGTGTTGAGGGTGTGCAGGGTGGCATACAGGGTGGTGGTCTTGCCCGAACCGGTGGGCCCGGTGACCAGGATGATGCCGTTGGGCCGACGGATCAGGCCCTCGAAGACCTTGAAGTCGGTCGGGTCGAAGCCCATGTCCGACAGGCTGAGACGTAGACTGTCAGAATCGAGGATACGCATCACCACCGATTCGCCGTACACCGCCGGCAGTGCGCTGACACGCAGGTCGATGCTCTTTCCGTTGAGGTTGGCCTTGATGCGACCGTCCTGGGGCCGGCGACGTTCTTCCACCTGCAGGCCGGACATGATCTTCAGGCGCTGGATCACGGGCCCCTGCAGGCGTTTGGGAGCCGGTTGCATGCAGATGCAGATGCCATCAATGCGGTAGCGGATCTGCAACCGGTCGATCATGGGCTCGATGTGGATATCCGAAGCGCCGACCGCGATGGCCTCCTGGATGACCTGGGTCACATAGCGGATGACCGGTGCATCGTCGGCATCTTCATCGTAGTCCTCGTCCAACTGGCGATAGGTGATGTCCTCGGCCAGATCGTCCAGCATGGAGTCGATGCGGTCCTCGGTCACGCCCTGAGCGCGCTCGAGGAAGGCGAGGATCTGGCCTTCGGAGGCGACGGTCGGTTCGATATCCAGACCGGTGGTAAAGCGGAGATTATCGATTGCCGAGAGGTCCAGCGGATTGCACATGCCGACCACCACGGTTTGGCCGTCCTGTTCAATGGGCACCAGTTTATGCTCCAGGCACAGATCGCGTGGGATCAGCCGCGTGACCGTGGGATTCACCTCCAGGTGCTCCAGATCGACGAAACGCATGTGGTACTGCTCGGCCAGAGCGCGGGCGACATCCTCCTCGGTGCAGGCCTGCATTTGTACCAGCAACTCACCGATGGGCCGCTCGTCGCCGTCCATCTGTTGACGCAGCGCCTGTTGGATCTCCTGATCCGAGCAGATGCCCATGCCGACCAGGCATTCGCCGAGGAATTTCCGCATCGCCAGCTCCTTGGTACCGCGGGGCGCGACACCATAGACATGCGTCGTGATGTACAATACAGCTGGGTCTACTGAATGACACGGTGTATGACGGGCTCGCGCTGCGCAAATGATTTTGCTGTCGGCATTTAGAGGAACCCGGCTGATACTACCAGATGCGGAATCAAGGTCTTGCAAAAAATCGAACGTCCCTACCATCCGCGCCCTCGTCACAAAGCAAATCCCAGGCTCCCATCGTCTAGTGGCCTAGGACACCGCCCTCTCACGGCGGCGACAGGGGTTCAAATCCCCTTGGGAGTACCAGAAGCGCCATCGCTTATCCGATGGCGTTTTTTTTTTGGCTCTTCAGGGTTTTGGGTGGCTAGATTTGAGCCCTTTCAGGGCGGTTCCCTCAAGCTCCACCAACAGGAAAGGGGATCAAGAGAAGCAACGATGACGAGGCCTGGCCAAGATCGTTTCATAATGGTTAAAAGCCCGTCAAAAAATAAACATTACATTTCGCTGGATCTTTTGCCGCCCTTCTGCGTTGCTTATCGCTCACATATGCCCGATATGCTC